>NZ_JBNXUO010000037.1:0-45601 GCF_050563535.1 Falsiroseomonas sp. CW058 | reverse complement strand
GCGCGGGCCTCGGCAGCGCATCGCGCACCGCTTCCGGCGTCGCCTCCAGCGCGAGCCGCGCCGCCGCGGCCGCCACGCCCTCGCGCGCAGCGCGGGCGCGGCGGCGCAGTTCGGGCAGTTCCTTCACCGCCGCAAGCGCCGTCGCCCGCAGCGGCTCCAGCGCGTCCACCGCGTCCTGCACGGCCAGCACCGCGGGATCGCGCGGCAGGGCGGCGAGTTCGGCCGCCAGCGCCGCCGCGGCGTCGGCTTCCCGCCGGGCATCCTCCGCCGCCTTCGCCCCGGTGGCCTTCAGCCCTTCGAGCGTCGCCGCGGCCTCGGGCGGCAGGCGCGGCGCGTCGGCCACCTCCGCCAGCTGCGCCCGCGCGGCGTCGAGCCGCAGCAGCACCGGCCGCACGCGCCGCAACCGCTGCAGGCGCGACGCCTCGGCCGCGAGCGCCAGCGCCTCGGCGCCGAGGGCCGCGATCTCGGCCTCGGTGCGGGCCAGTGCCTCGCGCGCCTCGTCCCATTCGGCGGGCCTGACCGCGGCATGGTCCAGCCGCTTCTGCGCCTCCTGCCAGGCATCGGCCGAGCGGGAGAGGCGGCGCGGCTTGCGCCGGTCGCCGTGCAGCTCGTCGGCGGCGCGGTCCAGCCGCTCGATGGCGCGGCGGAGATGCGGCAGGCCCATGCCTGCCGCGATCCCCGCGCCGGCCTCGCCCTTGTCCTCGACCAGCGCGCGCGCGCCTTCGCGCAGGCGCACCGAATCGAGGCCGTAGAAGCGCTGGAACAGGTCGCGCGTGGCGCCGCCGAGCAGGGCGCCGAGCGCCGCCTCGGGCAGCGGCAGCCCCGCGGCGTCCACCAGGCTGTCCTTGCGCTTCTTCAGCCGCACGAAGGACAGGCGCGACCCGTCCCGACCCTCGACCTCCATGCCGAGGCGGAGCTTCGGCCCGTCATGCAGGAAGGCGAAGCGGCTGCGTTCGGGGAAGCCGAACAGCGCATCGCCGATGGCGGCGAGGGCGGTGGACTTGCCCGCCTCGTTGGCGCCGAGCACGACGTGCAGCGCCGCGTCGCGCCGGAAGCGCAGCCGCACCCCGTCGAGATGACCGTAACGCTCCAGCTGGAGCGACAGCAGCCTCATGGCGCGGCCTCCGCGGTGATGGCCGCCGCGGCCGCGTCCCACGCCTCGTCCAGCAGCCGCGCCAGGCCCAGCACGTCCCTCGGCACGTCGAGGTCGCCCTGCACCGGCGCCGGCACACGGTTGCGCAGCGTCTCGAACTCCCTCAGCAGCGCGGCGGCGAGGTCGCGATCCTCGAGGCTGGCGCGGAAGGCGTCGCGCAGCGGCTCCAGCGTGTCGGCGGCGACCACGCGCGGCGGCATGGTGCGCAGCCTGAGCTTCTCGATCCAGAGCCGCCCGCCCGTGGCCGCCGCGGCGTCCAGGGCCAGCGCCATCACGCGGTCCGGCTCCAGCGCCGGCGTGCCGTGCACCGGGCAGTCGCCGGCCAGGACGAGCCGGGCGAGCAGCGGCCGCCCCTCGGCCTTCGCCAGGGCGTCGGCGACGGCGGCGGCGATGCGGCGCTCCAGCGCCGGCTCGTCGGCGCCCGCCGCGTCAACCTCCAGCATCGCCCAGCGGAGGATGTCGAGGCTGCGGTGCTCCACGGCCACCACGCGCCCGTCCTCCACCGTGACCAGGCTTGCCCCCTTCGCTCCCGTCTCCCGGATGTGGCGGCCCTGGAGATTGCCGGGGAAGACGATCCAGCAGGGTTCCCGGTGCAGCACGCGGCGCTGGTGGATGTGGCCGAGCGCCCAGTAGCCGTAGCCCTTCAGCCGCAGCGTCTCCGGCCTGCACGGGGCGTAGGGGTCATGCTCCCCGGGGTCGTCGCCCGAGGTGTGCAGCACGCCGATGTTGAGCAGGCCGGCGACCGGCGCCGGATAGGCGGCCGAGAGGTCGCGGGTCACCGCGCGCTCGGCGAAGGAATGGCCGTGCAGCGCAACGCCGAGATCGGGGCGCTGCACGGTCTCGCACCGGTCCGTGGCGAAGACGTGCACGTTGGGCGGCAGCGGCAGGCGCCGCGTGATCACCGACTCCGCGTCATGGTTGCCGCGCAGCAGGAAGCACGGACGGGCGAGCCGGCGCATCTGCTCCGCCACGAAGAGCCCGGTCGAGAAGTCCTTCCAGTCCCCGTCGTAGAGGTCGCCGGCGATCACTAGGAAGGCCACATCCTCCTCGATGGCGAGGTCGATCAGCTTCGCGAAGGCGCGGCGGGTGCAGCCCCGCAACTCCTCCCCCAGCGGCTCGGCACGCGCATGCAGGCCGGCCAGCGGGCTGTCGAGGTGGATGTCGGCCGCGTGCAGGAACTTCATGCCGGATACGGTATGGCCGCCTGTGGTCCCCCACAATGCCCGCCCGCGCGCCCGGCGCAAGCCCGCTCAGCGTTCCAGCACGTAGCTCCCGGGCGCGTCCATCAGCGGCTTGTGGCGCCGGCTGCCCATCGCGGGGGGCTTCACCCTCTCGCCGGAGCGTCCGGCCAGCCAGGCCGTCCAGTCGGTCCACCAGCTGCCCTCCTGCCGCCGCGCGCCCTCGCGCCAGGATCGCGCATCGACCGAGGGCGGGCCGTCCGGCGCGGTGAACCAGTAGCCCTTGCCGCCCGGCGGGTTGATGATGCCGGCGATGTGGCCGGAATTGGCCAGCACGAAGCGCACCTCGCCGCCGGCCAGGCGCGTGATCTCCCAGGCGGCGTCCCAGGGGACGATGTGGTCGCGTTCCGCCCCCACCGCGTAGACGGGCAGGCGGATGTCCTTCAGGTCCAGCTGCCGCCCCGCCAGCGTCACCCCGCCCGGCCGCACCAGCCGGTTCTCGACATAGGTGTTCCGCAGGTACCAGGAATGCGCCGCGCGGGTCATGCGCGTGCCGTCGGCGTTCCAGGTCAGCAGGTCGAAGGCGGCCGGGCGCTGGCCCATGAGGTAGTTGTTCACCACGTTCGACCAGATCAGGTCGTTGGCGCGCAGCAGGTTGAACATGTTCGACATCTCGCGCGCGTCGAGGTAGCCGCGCGCCATCATCTGCCGCTCGATCAGCTCCACCTCCGGCTCGCCCATGAAGACCGCCGTGTCGCCGACGCGGGAGAAGTCCTGCAGCGACACAATGAAGGTGGCCGCGTCGAAGCGCGCATCGCCTTCCTGCGCCAGCCAGGCCAGCGCCATCGCCAGCAGCGTGCCGCCGATGCAGTAGCCCATGACGTTCAGCGTGCGGGCCTTCGCGATCTCCCGCACCGCGTCCGACGTCTCCAGCACGCCGAGCCGCATGTAGTCCTCGAAGCCCAGCTCCTCCATCGTGGCGTCGGGGTTCTTCCAGGACACGACGAAGACCGTGAAGCCCTGCGCGACCAGGTGCCGCACCAGGCTGTTCTTCGGCTGCAGGTCGAGGATGTAGTACTTGTTGATCCAGGGCGGGATCAGCAGCAGGGGCGTCGCGTGCACCGTCTCCGTCGCCGGCGCGTACTGGATCAGCTCGCACAGCGCGTTGCGCAGCACCACCTTGCCCGGCGTCATCGCCAGGTTCCGCCCCGGCGCGAAGGCCGTCTCGTCCGCCATGGAGAGCCGGCCCGCAGCCAGGTCCTCCATCAGGTTCCGCGCCCCGTCCGCCAGGCTCGCGCCCCCCGTCTCCAGCGCGCGCTGCATCGCGGCGGGGTTGGAGGCGAGCAGCAGCGCCGGGCTCATCGCATCGGTGAACTGCCGCAGCTGGAAGACCAGGCGCTGCTTCTGGCGCGGTTCCATCTCCTCCTCCTCCGCCCGGCTCAGCAGCCAGTCGGAGGCGAGGAGATAGGCGTCGCGCAGCATCCGGTAGGCCGGGTTGGCCTGCCAGGCCGCCGCCGCGAAGCGCTTGTCGGCGGGCGCGGGCGCCTGCGCCTCGCCAGGGCCGAGCAGCAGGCGCCGCGCCGCGGCGGTCCAGGCTTCCGATGCGCTGCGCCACAGGTCGGCCTGGAGCGCGACCGATGCGGCGAAGGCGCGGCCGGGATGGGTGGCGCTGCGCAGGCCGATGGTCCGCAGCGCCCAGGCGACCTCCGCCCAGTCCACCGGGATGACCTGGCGGAAGGGGTTGGCGTTCCACAGCCGGTCGAGGCCCTTCAGCACCGGGTGCGCCGCCACGCCATCCGCCAGGCGTGCGGGATCGGCCAGGCAGTCCGTCCAGGCGGCGGCCAGGGGAGCGGCCGTGGCCCAAGGGGGCATCGGCGTCCGGGGCATCGGCATCTGCGGCATCGGGGCGCGTTCCCCGCCGCGGCGGCCGGCGTCGTCGTCTGGCATGGCGCATCCTCCCCAATCCCGCGTGAACGCGCGTCGGCGCCCGGCGTTGACCCGCCATCGCGACGGGAGGGCGGCGCATGGCGGCGAGGAAGCGGCAGCAGGAAGGCGGCAAGGCCGGGGGCGCGAAGCTCAACCCCGGCGACGTCGCCGCCCCCGGCACCCCCGGCACGGGCGAGGCGCTCTGCCCGCAATGCCAGGGCAAGGGTCTTTGGGAAGGCGCGGGCTGCCCCACCTGCGGCGGCACCGGCAAGGTGATCGAGGGCATCGCCGGCGGCTGATCTTCCCCGCGCCGCCGAACCGTCCTAGGTCGCGCCCGCATGACCGAGGCGCGACCCGTTCGAACCATGGAATCCCGGGCCTGGGTGCGCCTGCCCTCCGGCCGGCGGCTCGACCTGCTCGCGCCCACCCCCTTCGACTGGACGGATGAGGATCTGGCCGTCGGGCTCAGCCGCACCTTCCGCTGGGGCGGGCATTCCGTATGGCCCGCGCCGCTGTCCGTCGCGCAGCATTCGCTCGCGGTGCTGGCCCTGCGGCGGGCAGCCAGGCCCGCCGCCACGCACGACGCGCTGCGCCGCGAATTGCTGCACGACGCGGAGGAGGGGCTGACGAACTTCGACTGCATCTCCCCCCTCAAGCCGTTCCTCGGCGAGGGCTTCCGGCTGTTGCAGCAGCGCCTGTCCTCCGCCATCGCCTCCCGCTACGCCCTGCCGCCCTGGGGGGAGGAGGAGAGGAAGCTGCACAAGCGGCTCGACATCGCCATGGCTGCGGCGGAAGCGGTGCATGTCGCCGGCTGGGCGCGCGCCGAGGTGCGCGCCACCCTCGGCATCCGCGCCGCGGTGATGGAGGCCGACCCGCTGGCGGCCGGGTATGGCGGCACGCCGTGGGAACCCTGGCCCCCCGAGCTGGCGGCGGCGCGCTTCCTGGAGGCGCTCAGGACCCTCGCCTGACGCAGCGATCCGCAGGCCGCGGCTCGCAGAGCGCGCCGCGCAGCGCGCGCAGCCGGGTGTCGTCGAAGGGATGCGTGGGTACCAGGTGGCCGCCCTCGTCATTCTCGTTCCAGGCGTAGAGAAGCGCGGTGCGCGGCGCCTGGCGCGCGGCGAACTCCACCGCGCGCCCGACATGCGCGGCGAGTTCCGCGGGCGTCGCGGCCGCATACCAGCGGTCCATCCCCTCGCCGGGGCGCTGCCAGCCCTCCCACGGGACCGGGTTCTGCACCCGCGGGCGCCGGTCCCAGCCGGTCATGGCCGTCGGCACCACCGAAATGCCGAGCGCGGCATGCGCCGCCCAGGCGCGCTCGGCATGGGTGGCCAGGGCGGCATAGGGCGCTTCCCGCGCGCCGGCCTGGAGCGCATAGGCCGAGACCGCGTCGGCGCCCAGCAGCGGCACCCAGCGCCGCGCCTGGTCCGGCACCGGCGTCATGACGACGATGTAGGGGTTGCGCCCCCCGAAGGCCTGCACCCGCGCGCGGAACTCGTCGATCGCGGCCCGCAGCCCGGCCGTCCCGCCCCAGGCATCCGCCAGCGCCTCGTCCGACAGGAAGGCCAGGAAATACAGCGGCCGTCCCCCTGCCGCCGTCATGTAGTCGCGGTCGGTCATCAGCGGCGGGTGTTCGGCGAAGATGTCGGAAGGTGCCCCCGCGCGGCCCCAGCGCACCAGCTCGGTGACGAAGCAGAACCTCACGCGCGACCGCTGCGCGCTGGCGCGGTACAGCCGGAACCCCTCGCTCATGGAACTGCCGCGCGGATACGAAAGGAACGCCCAGTAGTCGAGGCCGGATCGCGCCGCGAGGTCGACCTGCCGGTCCATCACCGCCTGCGTGGGGGCCGGGAAGCGGACCGGCGCGCCATCGGCCGGCACCTCGGCGAAGAAGGGCGCCCGCGCCCGCCAGGGCGCGGGGGACAGCGCGCGCGCCATCGCCTCGGTCGGGCCGCTGCCCGGTGCGTACCAGGCGTCCCACCGGATCGCCCCGACGCTGACGGGCGGGCGGGGCTGCGCGCGCGACGGCGCGGCGGCAAGCACGCCGAGGCCGGCAAGGAGGCCGCGGCGGGTCGGCGTGCTCCGGGGGGCGTGCTGCGTCATCGCAACGCCGCCATGCGCCGCGCCGCCCCCCGCCGTCAACCGGCGCCCTTGCACCGGCGGCTCCAGGGTCTAGGTTGCGCCGCCATGGCCACCACGGAGCCCTTCTGGACGCGCAAGACCCTCGGCGAGATGACCCGCGCCGAATGGGAGAGCCTGTGCGACGGCTGCGGCCGCTGCTGCCTGCACAAGCTGCGCGACGAGGCGACCGAGGAACTCGGCTGGACCAACGTCGCCTGCCGCCTGCTCGACACCCATAGCTGCCGCTGCTCCGACTACGCCAACCGCAGGGCGCGCGTCCCGGACTGCGTGAAGCTCACGCCCGCGAAGGTCGCCGCGATCGACTGGCTGCCGCCCACCTGCGCCTACCGCCTGCTGGCCGAGGGGCAGGGCCTGCCCTGGTGGCACCCGCTGGTCTCCGGCACGGCGGAGACGGTGCACGAGGCCGGGATCTCCGTCCGCGGCAAGGCCGTGGCGGAGCGAGAGGCCGGCGCGCTCGAGGATCATCTCGTCACCTGGCCCGGCCGCATCCCGCGCGCCGCGCGTCCCCAGAAGCCAACCGGAAGGACCACGACCCCATGAAGGACGCATTGTTCGGCGGCATCAACGCCGCCGCCCTGACCGCGATGAAGCCGGACCTGTCGCCGGACCTCGACACCTATGCGGCGCATTGCAAGTGGCTGCTGGCCAATGGCTGCAACGGGCTCGGCATCCTCGGCACGACGGGGGAGGCGAACAGCTTCGGCTTCGACGAGCGGAAGCAGATCCTGGAAGGCATCGTCGCGCGCGGCGTGCCGGCCACGAAGCTGATGCCCGGCACCGGCACCGCGTCGCTGACCGACACGGTGGAACTGACGCGGCACGCGAAGGCGCAGGGCTGCCGCGGCGTGCTGGTGCTGCCGCCCTTCTACTACAAGGGACCGTCGGATGACGGGCTGTTCGCGTATTTCTCGGAAGTGGTGAACCGCATCGGCGGCGGCATCGCCATCTACCTGTACCACTTCCCGCAGCAATCCGCGGTGCCCTTCAGCCTCGACCTCATCGGGCGACTGCTGAAGGCCTTCCCGGGCACCATCAAGGGCGTGAAGGATTCGTCCGGCGACTACGCCAACATGAAGGCGATGATCGACAACTTCGCCAAGGACGGGTTCGAGGTCTATTCCGGCGCCGACAACTTCGTGCAGAAGATCCTGGCCGAAGGCGGCGCGGGCTGCATCACGGCCGCCGCCAACGTCAACGCCCGCTTCGGCCAGGTCGTCTGGCAGAAGCGCACGGGGCCGGAGGCGGATGCCGCGCAGGCGGTGCTGGACGCCACCCGCAAGGCCGCGACGGCGGTGGCGCTGATCCCCGGCCTGCGGGAGATCATCGCCCGCAGCACCGGCCATGACGGCTGGCGCACCATCCGCCCGCCGCACCTGCCGCTGCGCGGCGAGGAGGGCCAGAAGGCGTGGGACGCGATGCAGGCCGCCGGCGCGCTGCCCCTGCCGGGCCTCGGCATGAAGGCCGCCGCGGAATGACCGAGCCGCTGCGCTGCCGTGCCCCGGCCACGGGCACGGTGCAGATCGACGACGACAAGGTGAGGGTCACGCGCTGGGACTTCGATCCCGGCGCGGAGA
The DNA here is from genome assembly GCF_050563535.1 of Falsiroseomonas sp. CW058. Lineage (NCBI taxonomy): Bacteria > Pseudomonadati > Pseudomonadota > Alphaproteobacteria > Acetobacterales > Roseomonadaceae > Falsiroseomonas > Falsiroseomonas sp. CW058. The sequence continues at coordinate 37,631 of NZ_JBNXUO010000037.1, read as the reverse complement.
CCGGCTGGCACCGGCACGGCATGTCCTATGTGGTGATGCCCGTCACCGACGGCACGCTGCTGCTGGAACTGCCGGGCGGGAAGACCATGACGGCCGAACTGAAGGCGGGCATGAGCTACGCGCGCGCCTTCGGGGTGGAGCACAACGTGGTCAATGCCGGCACGCAGCCGCTGTCCTTCGTGGAAGTCGAGCTGAAGTCCCACCAGGGCTGACCCGCCCGCCGCCCGTTCCCCTGCCCCGCTCCGCGGGGGGAGGGGAACGGGTTCCGTCACCGCTTCCCCAGCGTCACCAGCACCACGCCGCCGAAGATCAGCCCCGCCGCCGGCAGCGTCAGCCAGCCCGGCACCTCGCCGAAGAAGGCGAAGCCCCAGCCCAGCCCCGCCAGGGTGATGAGGTAGCTGACCTGGCTGGTGAACACCCCGCCGCGCGCGACCAGCAGGCGGAAATAGACCAGGTAGGCCAGCGCCGTCAGCACGCCCTGCGCCACCAGCAGCAGCGCGATCCCCGCCGAGGGCGGCAGCCCGAGATGGCCGAGCGGCAGCGCGATGGCCACCGTCGACAGCGTCGCCCCCGCCAGCGTCCCCGCCGCCATCGACAGCGCGGATGCGCCGCGCGGCGCCAGCTTCACCGACAGCAGGTTCGCCACCGCGTAGCAGACCGGCGTCAGCAGCATCAGCGCCGCCCAGGGCAGCACCGCGGGGTCCGGCAGCGCCGCGCCCGGCGCCATGGCCAGCGCGACGCCGGCCACGCCCATCAGCGCGCCGAGGAGCACGCGCGCCGTCAGCCGCTCGATCCCGGCGAGTGCGAAGAACACCACGCTCAGCAGCCCCGACAGCGGCACGAGAAGGGCGAACAGCCCGGCCGGCGCGCGCGTCAGCCCGGTGAAGCCGAACAGGTTCGCCAACGCCAGGCCCACCAGCCCGCCCGCGCCGTAGTGCAGCAGATGCGCGCGCGTCCATCGCGGCGCGTCGCGCCGGCGCCAGGCAACCGCAAGCAGGGTGAGCGCGCTGACGGCGGCGGCGATGGCGGCGACGCCGAGGGGACGCATCCCCCCCGCCATGGCGAGCTTCGCCATGGCCGGGGTCAGCCCCCAGATGGCGCCGAGCACGACCAGGCCCAGGACGGCGCGCAGCAGGGGCGACATGACGGGGACGAGAAGCTGCGACGGAACGACGCTTGTCAAGCGGTTGAACGCGGACGGCGCGGCAGGCAAACCTGTGGCGATGAGGTTTCCCGAATCAGAGTTCGTCACGCTGCCCGCGCCCCCCGGCGCGCTGGCGCCGGCGATGGAGATTCCGGTGCGCTGGCGCGCCTCGCCGCGCGCGCGGCGCATCTCCATGCGGATCTGCCCGCGTGAGGGCGAGGTGGTGATCAGCATGCCGCCGCGCGCCACGCGCCGCGCCGGCCTGGCGCTGCTGGAGGAACACGGCGCCTGGGCGATGGAACGCATTGCGGCGCTGGCGCCGGCGGTGGACTTCGCGCCGGGGGCGGAGCTGCTGCTGGGCGGCGTGCCGCACCGCATCCGCCACGCGCCGAAAAGCCGCGGCGGCGCCTTCCTCGACGGCACCGACATCGTGGTGACCGGCGGGATCGCCTTCCTGAGGCGCCGCGTCGCCGATTTCCTGCGCGCGGAGGCGAAGCGGCGCATCACCGTGCGCGTCGCCCCGCATGCCGCGGCGCTCGGCGTCACGCCGCGCGCGATCCGGCTGAAGGACACCCGCAGCCGATGGGGAAGCTGCGCGCCGGACGGCACGCTCGCCTTCTCCTGGCGGCTGGTCATGGCGCCCGGCTGGGTGATGGACTACGTCGTCGCGCATGAGGTGGCGCATCTGCGCGAGATGAACCACTCCACCCGCTTCTGGGCGCATGTGGACCGCCTCGTGACGGTGCGGGAAGCCGCGGTCGAATGGCTGCGCGTCGAAGGCCCGGCGCTCTTGCGCGTGGGCTGACGCCGCCACACATGGCGCCTCCGGAAACGGGGGGCATCCCATGCCGCAGGGGGAAGACGGGTCGCGCGCGCTGCGGCGGGTGATGCGGTGGGTCGTCGCGGCCTCGGCCCTCAACACCGCGGGCTTCGTCGCGCTCAGCGTCGCGACCGGCGACTGGACCTGGTTCGCGCGGTCGGGCGCCGTCCTCACGGCACTCGGCCTGGTGCTGGCCAGCCGCAAGGTGCTGATCGCGCGGGCCGACCTGCTCTCGCTGCTGCATGACATGGAACGCGTGGACGGCGCCGAACGCACCGCCCGGCTCGACAGCTTCAAGCGCCTGCAGCGCGACATCGACCGCCAGACCTTCGAGAAGGCCGGCTTCGCGCTGCTGGTGCTGGGCACGCTCGTCTGGGGCTTCGGCGACCTGCCCGGCCGGCTGTAGGCGAAGCGGGGACAGGCCCTTCCCCGTGGCGGGGAAGGGCCGGATGCGCCCCTACCTGCCGGCCTCCGCCAGGTAGGCGGCGATGTCGGCGCGGTCGCGCGCATCCTCGACCCCGCCGAAGGGCATGCGGTTGCCGCGCACCACCGCCTGCGGGTCCTCCATGAAGCGCTCCAGGCTCCCGGGATCCCACACCACCGCCGCGCGGCGCATGGCCGGCGAGTAGCGGAATTCCGCCAGCCCCCCCGCGCGCCGCCCCAGCACGCCCTTCAGCGTGGGGCCGACGCCGTTCTCTCCATCCAGGGAATGGCAGGCCTGGCATTGCGCGTAGAGCTCCCGCCCCCGCGCCGCGTCGCCGGCCTGCGCGGCCCCCGCCGCGGCGCAGAGCAGCGCCGCGGCCATCGTCGCACGAAGCATCATCGTCCGCCGGCCCTCACGCCTGCACCAGCGGGCCGGGCGCGCGCATGTAGCTCCGCTTGATGGCGTCCGCCGTCCAGTAGGCCAGCGCGCCGACCGGGCCGGTCGGGTTGTAGGCGGCGTTGTGCGGGAAGACGCCGGCGCCCAGCACGAACAGGTTGTGCATCTGCCAGCTCTGCAGGTACTTGTTCACCACGCTGTTGCGCGGCGTGGTGCCCATGATGGTGCCGCCGGTGTTGTGCGTGCTCTGGTACGGCACCGCCGACCAGCTGCGCCGCGGCCCCGCCTGCGTCACCCGCGCCGCGCCCATGGTGCCGGCGATGCGGTTGATGACACCGGCCACGTGCTCCGTCATCCGCACCTCGTTCGGCTTGTAGTCGAAGGTCATCCGCATCAGCGGCTGGCCGAAGACGTTGCGGTAGGTGGGGTCGAGGTCGAGGAAGTTGGCCCGGTTCGGCATGACGCTGCCGGAGGAGCCGATGTTCATCGCGCCCTGGTACCACTTCCGCGCCGCCCGCTTCCATTCCGTGCCCCAGCGCGGCGTGCCGGGCGGCAGCGGCCGGTACTCGATCGGCCGCCCGTTGGACCCGCCCGCCGCGATGGTGCTGCCGCCGATGTAGTTGTGCGGCCGGCGGTCGAAGGCCCAGTTGGTGTTGAAGTCGTCGATGTTCTGGCCCCAGGACCCCGTGGCGATGAAGGGGTTGAAGAACTTGTCCTCGAAGAACAGCGTCGCGCCCGTGCCGGTCTGGTAGCAGTAGTTCTTGCCGAGCAGCCCTTCGCCGGTGGCGGGGTTGTAGATCTCCCCGATGCCCGACCACATCATCAGGGCCGCGTTGTTCAGCCCATAGGCCGCCAGGATCACCATCCCCGCCGGCTGCTCCAGCTCCTCGCCGTTCAGCATGTTGACGTAGCTGACGCCGGTGGCCTTCCGCCCGTCGCTGTCCTTGTTCACCTTCGTCACCCAGCTGTGGGTGCGCAGCGTCACGTTCGGGTTGCGCAGCGCGGCGGGGATGACGGTGACGTTCGGGCTGCCCTTCGCGTTGCTCTCGCAGCCGTAGCGTTCGCAGAAGCCGCAATACTGGCAGGCGCCGAGCCGCGCGCCGTCCGGGTTGGTGTAGGGGCGCGACGCGTTGGCGGACGGGCGCGGATGCGGGTTGTAGCCCAGCTCCTTCGCCGCCGTGGCGAACAGCACGCCCGACAGCGGGTCCTCGAGCGGCGGCAGCGGGAACTCGTTGGCGCGCGGGTCCTCGAAGACGTTGCCGCCCGCGATGCGCTGCCCGCGCAGGTTGCCCGCCTTGCCCGAGACGCCGGCCACCTTCTCGAACTTGTCGTAGTAGGGTTCGAGCTCGGCATAGGTGACGCCCCAGTCCTGGATCGTCATGTCCTCGGGGATGAAGTCGCGCCCGTAGCGCTCCTCGTATTTGCTGCGGATCTGCAGCTCCATGTCGCCCCAGCGCCAGGTGACGCCGTTCCAGTGGCTGCCCGCGCCGCCCACGCCCTCGCCCGGAAGGAAGGACCCCAGGCGGCGCATCGGCAGCGCCTCCTGGTCGGGCGTGTTGCGGATGGTCAGCGTGTCCTGCGCGGTGTTCATCATCAGGTCGGTGCGGTTGCTGAAGCGCAGCTCGTCGCGGATGCGCGGGACCTGGAAGTCCTCCTCCGGCCGGCGCATCGCGCCGCGCTCCAGCACCACCACCTTCATCCCGGCCTCGGACAGTTCCTTCGCCAGGATGCCGCCGGTCCAGCCCATGCCGACGATGACGACGTCGGTTTCGGGAAGCTTGCGTGCCATGGTCCTCGTCTCCCCTCAGCTCATGTCCGCGATGGAGACGGGGTCCGCCTCGTAGCGCCGGTTGCGATAGGCGACGACGTGGTTGCGGTTGTTCTGGATCACGCCGGGGAAGCCCACCATCCGCCAGCCGGCCTTGTCCTGGTTGCCGCCATAGATCGGGTCGCTGAACATCCCCTCCATGACGTTCTGGTAGACCACGCCCCAGAAGACCCGCGCCGGCAGCCCGCCCTCGAAGGTGACGCGCCCGGCATCGAGATCGGCCAGCACCGCGTTGCGCTGCGCCTCGGTCAGCTGATCGAAGGGCCGGCCATGCGCCTTCACGCAATGCGCGTTCGTCGCCTCGATCCCCGCGCGCCACAGCTGCGCGGGCGTCAGCGCCAGCTGGTAGCCCTGGTTGGGGTGGCCCTGCCGCCACGGCCCCTGCATGTAGAGCCGGTCGCCCTTGCCCCAGCCATCGGCCAGCGCGCGGTCGATGAAGATGTTGATCCCCACCTCGGTCCCGCGCGGGCTGAACTCGTCCGCCGGGATCATCGTGTCCACCAGCGCCTCGACGAAGGCGGCCTCGTCGGGCTTGAGGAACATGTAGCCGGCCGCGCCGGACGCCGCCGGCGCGGCGGCGGGTGCCGCGGCCGCCGCGCCGGCCGGAGCCGCGCCGCCCTGCGCGGCGGCGGGAAGCGCGGTGGCGATCGAGGATGCGGCGGCGCCGCCCGCGGCCGCGCCCTTCAGGAAGCCTCGGCGATGGAGGCCGGTGTCCTGTGTCATGTCGTCTCCTTCCCGTGGCGCGCCGTCGATGCGGCCCGCCTTCCTTGACCCGTGCGTCGCCGCACGGGCTGACCGGTATCGGAGCAAGACCGGCCGGTTCCGCGGCATGCCATTGCATCGTGGGAGCCATTCGCCATCCGCGCATGCCGGTGGCAACGGATGAACGGCGCTTCGGCGGAAGTGCCTGAGCGGAATGGAAGAAGGGTCGGGCGCCTGTCGGCGGCATGACGTGCCGGACATGATGCGCTGCGGCACACGCGGGCGCGAGGCGCGGCGGCGCGCCGCGCCGCGCCGAAGCGCCGCCGGCGCGGCGCTACGCGCCCGCCATGCGCTCCGCCTTCGCCACCATCGCCTCCGCCTGGCGGATGCTGGCGATGTCGAGCAGCCGGCCGTCCAGCGCCACCGCCGCGCGGCCCGCGGCCTGCGCCTCCTCCATCGCGGCCAGCACGCGCCGCGCCTGCGCCACTTCGCGCTCGTCGGGGGTGAAGGCGGCGTTGATGGAGGCGACCTGGCCGGGATGGATGGCCATCTTGCCCTCCGCCCCCAGCGCGCGCCCGCGCCGCGCCGCGGCCTCCAGCCCCGCCGCGTCGCGGAAGTCGCCATAGGGGCCGTCGATGGGGCGCACCCCGGCCGCCCGCGCCGCCGCGATCACCCGCGCCACCGCGAAATGCCAGGGGTCCAGCATCCCGCCCGGCCCCGCGTAGTCCGGGTTCAGCCCGCCGATCTGCGTCGTCCGCATCCCGAGGCTCGCCGCCAGGTCGGCGACGCCGAGGTGCAGGCTTTCCACCCGCGGCGAGGCGGCGGCGATCGCCTCGACCTGCGCCAGCCCCTTCGCCGTCTCGATCACCAGGCCGAGCCCGACGCGCCGCGCGCGCCCCGCCGCGGCCTCGACGCCGGTGCAGAGCAGGTCCATCGCGAAGACCTCCCGCGGGTCGCCGACCTTCGGCACCATGATGACGTCGAGCCGCTCCCCCCCCTCCTCGATCAGCGCGATCACGTCGCGATGGGCATGCGGCGTGTCGAGCCCATTGATCCGCACCGCGAGGATCTTCCGCCCCCAGTCGATCTCCCGCAGCGCCTTCACGACATTGGCGCGCGCCTCGGCCTTCTGCGCCTCCGGCACGCTGTCCTCGAGGTCGAGGAACACCGCGTCCGCCGGTCCCGCCGCGGCCTTCGGGAACAGCTCCGGCCGGATCCCGGGGACGGCAAGCTCACTGCGGTGCGGGCGCGTCATGGCGTGTCTCTCCGTTTCCGTCGGCCAGCGGGTGGTGGTCCTCCACCAGCTTCCGCAGCCGCTCCTCCAGGACCTTGGTGTAGATCTGCGTCGTCGCGATGTCGGCATGGCCGAGCAGGATCTGCAGGCTCCGCAGGTCCGCGCCCCGCCCCAGCAGGTGCGACGCGAAGGAATGGCGCAGCACATGCGGGCTCACCCGGTCCGGGTCGAGCCCCGCCGCCAGCGCCGCGTCCTTCAGGATGATGCCCACCGCCTGGCGGGTGATGTGCCCCCCCGCCGCGCGGGAGGGGAACAGCCAGCGGGACGGCCGCGCCCCTTCCTTCGGCGCCGGGCGCGCGGCCAGCGCCGCCTCCCTCGCGCGGTTGGAGACGGGGACCAGCCTTTCCTTGCCGCCCTTGCCCATCACCGCGACCAGCGGCGCACCGGGGCGGAGCGCGGCCGCATGCAGCGCCACCAGTTCCGACACGCGCAGCCCGCTGGAATACAGCAGCTCCAGCAGCGCCACGGCCAGCGGGCCGCGATGGCCGGGCAGGCGCGCGGCCGCGCCGATCAGTGCCTCGACCTCCGCCTCGGACAGGGCCTTGGGCAGGCTCGCGGGCAGCTTCGGGCTTTCCTGCAACTCGGTCGGGTCGTCGGGGCGCACCCCCTCCCGCGCGAGGAAGCGGAAGAACTGCCGCAGCGCGGAAAGCCGCCGCGCCGCGGTGCGCGCCGCGAGGCCGAGATCGGACAGGCCCCGCAGGTAGGACTGCACCAGCTCGGGCGTCGCATCCGCCGCCCGCATGCCGCGGGCGGTGCAATGGGCGGCGAAGTCCGAAAGATCCGCGGCATAGGCCGCGATGGTGTTGCGCGCCGCGCCGCGCTCGGCGGCCAGCATCTCCAGGAAGGCGTCGGCGTGGCGGTCCATCGGGGGTGGGCGGGGCCGTCCCGGCCCGCTCAGCTCCGCGGGCCGAATCGGTCGGCGGGGATGCTCCGCTCCACCGGCTGCGGCGTGACCGAGGGGGGGAAGGCCCCGATCGCGAGCAGCCCGAGCACCAGCACGCCGATGAGGATCCCGGCCAGCAGCAACAGGGGGTGACGGAACATCGGTGGGGCGGATCCTCGCGAGGCCGGTGCTGTGCTAGCCTTCGCCACCGTGTCACGCAACACCGCCCTTCCGGCCTGGCCCGAGGCCCCCGCCCAGCCCCCGCCGCCGGCCGAGCCGGCGGGCGAGGGTGCTGCGGCGCCGGCCGACCCGCGCCTGCGGGCGCGCGCCATCGTCCTCGTCGGCATGCCGGGGGCGGGCAAGTCCTCGATCGGGCGGCGGCTGTCCATCCGGCTCGGCCTGCCCTTCGTGGACGCCGATGCCGAGATCGAGGCCGCGGCCGGCCTGCCCATCACCGAGATTTTCGCCCGCTACGGCGAACCCCATTTCCGCGACGGCGAACGCCGCGTCATCGCGCGCCTGCTGGCCGGCCCGCCGCTGGTCCTGGCCACCGGCGGCGGCGCCTTCACCGATGCCCGCACCCGCGCGGCCGTGCGTGCCTCGGGCGCCGTCTCGGTCTGGCTGCGCTGCGGCCTCGGGACCCTGCTGCGCCGCGTGGCGGGGCGGGAACACCGGCCGCTCTTCCTCAACAAGGACCCTCGCGAGGTTCTCGACCGCCTGATGACCGCCCGCCACCCCACCTTCGCCGAGGCCGACGTGACCGTGGACTGCACCGACGAGGCGCCCGAGACCACCACCCGCAAGGTGCTGGACGCCGTGGCCGCGCATCGCGACCCTTCCCGCCTGGCCGTGCGCCTGGCGGAGCGGAGCTACGACATCGTGGTGGGGCAGGGGCTGCTGGCGCGGGCCGGCGCGCTGATCGCCCCCGTCCTGCCCGCCCGCCGCGTCGCGGTGGTCACCGATGCCAGCGTCGCCGCGCTGCACCTGCCCGCCCTGCTGGCGGGGCTGGAGGAGGCCGGGGTCGCCGTGGTCGCCACCCATGTCGTCCCGCCGGGGGAGGCCACGAAATCCTTCGCCGAGGTCGGCCGCGCGGTGGAAGCGGTGCTCGGCGTCGGGGCGGACCGGCGGACGGCGGTGGTCGCGCTCGGCGGCGGCGTGGTGGGGGACCTGGCGGGATTCGCCGCCGCCGTCGCGCTGCGCGGCCTGCCCTTCATCCAGGTCCCGACCACGCTGCTGGCGCAGGTGGACAGTTCGGTCGGCGGCAAGACGGGGGTGAACCTGCCGCTCGGCAAGAACCTGGTCGGCGCCTTCCACCAGCCGCGCCTGGTGCTGGCCGACACCGCGACCCTCGCCACCCTGCCGCCGCGCGAGTTGCGCGCGGGCTGGGCGGAGGTGGCGAAGCACGGCCTGCTGGCCGGCGGGCTGTGGTCCTGGTGCGAGGCGCATGGCCCGGCGGCGGTGGCCGGCGACGCCGCGGCGCTGGCGCATGCCGTACTCGAATCCTGCCGCCTGAAGGCGGCCGTGGTCGCGGCGGATGAGCGCGAGGAGAGCGAGGAGGGCGGCCGCGCCCTGCTGAACCTCGGCCACACCTTCGGCCATGCCCTGGAAGCCGAATGCGGCTATGGCGGCGAATTGCTGCATGGGGAGGCGGTGGCCGTCGGCCTCGGCCTCGCCGCCTCGCTCTCCGCCCGGCTCGGCCATTGCTCGCAGGAACTGCCGGGGCGCGTCATCAGCCACCTGCAGTCGGTCGGCCTGCCCGCCCGCCTGTCCGACCTGCCGCGGCGCTTCGCGGCCGACCGCCTGATCGGGCGGATGCGGAAGGACAAGAAGGCCCGCGACGGCGCCCTGCGCTTCGTGCTGACCCGCGGCCCCGGCGACTGCTTCACCGCCGGCGACGTCCCGGCGGAGAAGGTGGAGGCGCTGCTGCGCGACGAGGGCGCGAAGGGCTGACGCCGCCCCGCCGCAGGCGCGCGCCGCTGCTGCACCGCAACATGCCCTTCCTGGCGCACCGCCGCATGGCATGGCATACCCGCGGGTAAGATTGCCCCGGGTCCTGCCATGCCGCTGTCCACCCCCGTCGAGCGCGAGGCGCTCCACCGCCGCCGGATCGACATCCGGGGCTACCAGCGCATCGATGGCCTCTACGACATCGAGGCGTCGCTGGTGGACACCAAGGACTACCCGTTCGAGAACCTGGACCGCGGCGGCGTGATCGAGCCCGGGGAGCCGCTGCACGGCATGTGGATGCGCCTGACGGTGGACGACGACATGGTGATCCGAGCCTGCGAGGCCGCGACCGACTTCGCGCCCTATTCGGTCTGCCCCGAGGCCGCGCCGAACTTCGCCGCGCTGGCGGGCGCAAGCTGCGGGCCGGGCTTCAACCGCGTGGTGAAGGACCGCCTCGGCGGGGTGCGCGGCTGCACCCATCTGCGCGAATTGCTGGCGCAGATGGCGACCGTCGCCTACCAGACCATCGGCCCGATGCGGTGGCGCCGCGCCCGTGCCGAACGCGAGGCAGCGGTGGCGCGCGGCGAGAACCCGCCCCCCTTCCGCCGCACCCTGCCGCTGAATTCCTGCCATGCCTATGACGAGCACGGCCCGGTGGTGCGGCGCTTCCGTCAGGAGGCGGAGGAATAGCCGGGCGCCCGGCCGCGCCTACCGCCCTGCCTCCTCCGGCGTGCGCAGCACCAGCGACAGCGCGTGCAGCCCGCGCTGGAACTCCGCATCCAGCACCGCATGGACGGCGCGCGACCGCGCCACGCGGCCCATGCCCGCGAAGGCCGGCGAGACGACGGTGACGGTGTAGTGCGTCTCGCCTTCCGGCCGGGCGCCGGCATGGCCGATGTGACGATGGCTGTCGTCCTGCACCGCGACCTCGGCGGGCGGGAAGGCGGCACGGATGGCGGCGTCGATGCGCTCGGCGCGCGATGGGCTGCTGTTCATCTGGGTGTTCTGCCCCGCTTCGCCATCCCCCGCCAGGGCATGCCCGCCCCCCGCCCGGGCTGCTTGCGCACCCCAGGTGCCACCCCCATAAACGCCCGATGGCACGGAAGGGTGGGCGCCCGAGCGGACTGACCGAGGAGCCGGAGGCGCCGACCAGGCCCTGCGAGCATCCCGGCTGCCCGAATCCCGGCGAGTTCCGCGCCCCGCGCGACCGCAACCACCTGAACCAGTACCGTTGGTTCTGCCTGGACCATGTGCGCGAGTACAACCGCGCCTGGGACTACTACAAGGGAATGGGCCCGACCGAGATCGAGCAGCACCTGCGCGCCGATTCCGGCTGGCAGCGCCCCACCTGGCCGCTCGGACGGCTCGGCGGCTTCAACCCGTTCGAGAGCGAATACCTCCGCGATCCCCTCGGCATCCTGCGCGACACGCCGCTGCACCAGGCCCGCGCCCGGAAGGCGCGCGCCCCGCGGCCGGACGAGCCGCCGCCCGAACTGCGCGCCGCGCTCGACGTTCTGGACCTTGCCTGGCCGCTCGATTCCGCCACGCTCCGCGCGCGCTACAAGGAACTCGCGAAGCGTTTCCACCCCGATGCCAATGGCGGCGACCGCCAGGCCGAGGAACGGCTGAAGGACATCAACCGCGCCTACAGCCTGCTGCGCCAGCGCCTGCCCGCCCGCACGCGGGCCCAAGCCGCCGAGGACCAGCCCGCCGCCGGGTAGCGGGGGCCGCGCCATCGGCCTAGGATGCCAACCCTTTGCCACAGCCGGACCGAGAGATGAACAAGGTCGCCAGCCTCGCCGAGATCAGGCCCACCTCCGCCATCGACATGCCCGACACGCAGGTCAAGGTGCGCGACGTCTTCGGCATCGACAGCGATCTTGTCGTGCCGGCCTTCTCGACGCGGACCGAGCATGTCCCGGAGCTGGACGAGAGCTACCGCTTCGACCGGGACACCACGCTGGCCATCCTGGCGGGCTTCGCCTTCAACCGGCGCGTCATGGTCCAGGGCTACCACGGCACCGGCAAGTCGACGCATATCGAGCAGGTGGCGGCGCGGCTGAACTGGCCCTGCATCCGCGTCAACCTCGACAGCCACATCAGCCGCATCGACCTGATCGGCAAGGACGCCATCGTCCTGAAGGACGGCAAGCAGGTGACGGAGTTCCGGGAAGGCATCCTTCCCTGGGCGCTGCAGCACCCCTGCGCGCTGGTCTTCGACGAATACGACGCCGGCCGCCCCGACGTGATGTTCGTGATCCAGCGCGTGCTGGAAGTGGAAGGCAAGCTGACGCTGCTGGACCAGAACCGCGTCATCCGCCCGCATCGCGGCTTCCGCCTGTTCGCCACGGCCAACACCGTCGGTCTCGGCGACACGACCGGGCTCTATCACGGCACGCAGCAGATCAACCAGGGCCAGATGGACCGCTGGAACATCGTGGCGACGCTGAACTACCTGCCCCATGCGCAGGAGACGTCGATCGTCATGGCCAAGCTCGGCCTCGACGAGAAGGACCCGAAGGCGAAGCGCCAGACGGAGGCGATGGTGGCCCTGGCCGACCTGACGCGCGCGGGCTTCATCGCGGGCGACATCTCCACCGTCATGTCGCCGCGCACGGTCATCACCTGGGCCGAGAACGCGAAGATCTTCGGCGATGTCGGCTTCGCCTTCCGCATGACCTTCCTCAACAAGTGCGACGAGGCGGAGCGCGGGACGGTGGCCGAATACTACCAGCGCTGCTTCAACGAGGAACTGTCCACCGGCAGCCTGCTGCGCAAGGCGGGCTGAGCCCACCCGGACCAGGCAGCGCCGCCACCCCGGTTGCGGGCACCGCAGGCGCGAAGCGCCGGGAAGCGGTGCCCCGACCCGGCCGGCGGCCGGAGCGCAGCGGAGGCGACGGAGTGGCCGTCCCGATGACGGAGCACCGCAGGCGCGAAGCGCCGAGGAGCGAAGTCTGAATCGGGCCGGCGGCCGGAGCGCAGCGGAGGCAAGCAGAGTGTCGAAGCCGGACCAGACCCGCCAGGAAGAATTCAAGCGCGCCACCGCCGGCGCGCTGCGCGCCATCGCGCAGACGCCGGAGGTGCAGGTCGCCTACCAGCCGGGGCCCTCGGGCCTGGCCGGCAAGCGTGCCCGCCTGCCGCTGCCGACCCGCGCGCTGCCGCCGGCCGAGATGGCGAAGCTGCGCGGCGCGGCGGACGCCATCGCGCTGAAGCTCCGCCACCACGACGAAGGCGTCCACGCCGCCCGCATCCCCGCCCGGCGCGAGGCGAAGGAGGTGTTCGACGCGCTCGAGGATGTGCGGGTCGAGGTCGTCGGTTCGAAGCACATGTCCGGCGTCGCCGCCAACCTCCAGGCCCGCCTCGCCGACCAGTGCGAGGCCGAGGGCTATGACCGCATGACGCGGAAGGACCAGTTGCCGCTGCCCGCGGCGCTCGGCCTCCTCGCGCGGGAGAGGCTGTCCGGCACGCCCGCTCCCGCGGCCGCCCGCCGCGTGCTCGATCTCTGGCGCGACACGCTCGGCCCGAAGGCCGAGACGGCACTCGCGGAGATGGCGACCGCGCAGTCCGACCAGGACGCCTTCGGCCGCGCCGCCCGCAAGCTCCTTGCCGCCCTCGACCTTGCCGAGGCCGAGGTCGAGGCGGAATCCGAGCAGGACGAGGAGGAGGGGGAGGGCGGCGAGACCACCTCCCAGCAGGACCAGTCCGGCGAGGGCGAGGCCCAGGCACAGGACACCGAATCGATGCTCGGCGCCCAGCCCGAGACGATGCAGGGCGACGCCGCCGAGGACGAGACCGAGGAAGGCGAGGAGGAAGGCGCCGCCGCCGAGGGCGACGACCGCCCGGGCGGCCCGCAGCAGCGGCGCGAGGTGCCGAACATCGACGACCCCTCCGCCTACCGCGCCTACAGCAAGGCCTTCGACGAGGTGGTGGAGGCCGAGGACCTTTGCGACGCGGATGAGCTGAACCGCCTTCGCCAGCAGCTCGACCAGCAGCTCAGCCACCTCCAGGGCGTCGTCTCCAAGCTCGCGAACCGGCTCCAGCGCCGGCTGATGGCGCAGCAGCAGCGCGCCTGGGAATTCGACCTGGAGGAAGGGCTGCTCGACGTCGCGCGACTCGCCCGCGTGGTCGCCAACCCGACCCATTCGCTGAGCTACAAGCGCGAGCGCGAGGCGGATTTCCGCGACACCGTCGTCTCGCTCCTGATCGACAATTCGGGGTCCATGCGCGGCCGCCCGATCACGGTCGCCGCCATGTGCTGCGACATCCTCGCGCGCACGCTGGAACGGTGCAGCGTCAAGACCGAGATCCTGGGCTTCACCACCCGCGCCTGGAAGGGCGGGCAGTCGCGCGAGAGGTGGGTGCAGGAGGGCAAGCCCCGCAACCCGGGCCGCCTGAACGACCTGCGCCATGTCGTCTACAAGGCCGCCGACGCGCCCTGGCGCCGCGCGCGCCGCAACCTCGGCCTGATGCTGCGCGAGGGGCTGCTGAAGGAGAACATCGACGGCGAGGCCCTGGAATGGGCCTATCGCCGCCTGCTGGCGCGCACCGAGCGCCGGCGCATCCTGATGGTCATCAGCGACGGCGCGCCGGTCGACGATTCGACGCTCAGCGTGAACCCCGGCAACTACCTCGAACGCCACCTCCGCAAGGTCATCGGCGAGATCGAGGGGCGCGAGGCGGTGGAGCTGATCGCCATCGGCATCGGCCACGACGTCACCCGCTACTACCGCCGCGCCGTCACCATCGTGGATGCCGAGGAACTCGGCGGCACCATGATGAAGAAGCTCGCCGAGCTGTTCGACGAGGACGCCGCCCTCGCGTGGCAGCGCGCCGCCACCGAACGCGCGCCCCTCGTCGCATGACCCACGCCGGCGCGCTGCCCCGCTTCGATGGCCCGCGCGCCTGCGGCGTGACGCAGTGCGCCGCGTCCGAACGCGCGCCGCTCGTCGCATGACCCGGGGCGCCGTCGTCGAACATCACCCTCTTGTGGCCTGATCGGCGGCCCACTGCTCCCGCCGGGGCGGGGGAGGAGAGGGGCGGGAGCATCGCCGCCGCCGGCTTCCTGCCGCGCCGCGCGCTGCTCGCCTCCCTCCTCGCCGCCACCCTTCCGGCCTGCGCCGCCGCGGGGCGGGGTGCGCCGCTCGCCACCGCCTTCGCCCTGCCGGACCTGCCGGCGGGCTCGCCGCTCCGCCCCCTCGGCGGGCTCGAGATCGACCGCGCGGTGCTGGGCTTCGGGGGCCTGTCCGGCCTGCACCTCGCCCCCGACCTGACGCTGACCGCGGTCAGCGACCTGGCGCGCTTCGCGGAATTCACCCTTTCGCTCGATGCGGGTCTGCGCCCGCGGGGGCTCTCGCTGCGCCGCAGCGGCCATCTGGGCGACGGCGCGGGGCGGCCGCTGCCGCGCGGCTTCGCGGGGGATGCGGAGGCGCTGGCCCGGCTGCCCGACGGGCGCTGGCTGGTCGCCTTCGAACGGTGGCACCGCATCCGCGCCCATCGCGACCTGGCCGGCCCCGCCGCCTATGTGGAGGCGCCACCGGGGTTGGAACGCGCCCCGGCGAATGGCGGGCTCGAAGCCCTGGCGGTGCTGGCGGATGGGCGGCTGCTGGCCCTGTCCGAGGACCTGCCCATGGCGGATGCGCCGGGCGTCTCGGTGGGCTGGGTCGGCGGCCCGGGCGCCTGGCGGGCGGTCGGCTACCGTCCCGCGCCGGGCTTCGCCGCGGTGGATGCGGCCGGGCTGCCCGATGGCGGCGCGCTGGTGCTGGAACGCGCCTTCTCGTTTTTCACGGGCTTCGCGGGCCGGCTGTGCCGCCTGCCCACCGCGGCGTTGCGCGACCCCGCACCCGGTGCGGTGCTGGAGGGTGAGGAGGTGCTGCGGCTCGTCCCGCCGCTGCCGGTGGACAACTATGAAGGCGTCGCCGTGGCGGCCCATGCCGGCCGCAGGCTGGTCGCCCTCCTGTCGGACGACAACGAGAATCGCCTCCAGCGCACCCTGCTCCTGCTGTTCGAATGGGTGGGGTAGGGCATTTCCGGAGGGCCGGCCCCCGCCTCATGCGCCCAGCAGCCTTGGCTGACCCATGCGGCCGGCGCAGCCGGCCGAGGCCGCGGATGCGGCCGCCCGGCGCATGAGGGCACGGAAAGGCAGACGAGCGGTCATCGAAGATGACTGGTCGTGTCAGGCAGCCTCCAGCAGCCGGGTGCGCGGCAGGGTCAGCCAGGCGCGGGCGCCGATGCCGGGGGCGCTTTCCAGCTTGATGTCGCCGCCATGGGCGGCGGCGAGCGACCTTGCCAGGCTAAGACCGAGGTCGAGCCCGCGGGTCCCGCCGGCCGGGCTCGCCGAATCGGCCAGGATGTCGGCCGCGGCCAGGCCATCGCCCTCATCCTCGATGACGATGGCCAGCGTCTCGCTCGCGACCACATGGCGCAGCGCCACCACGTCGCCGTCGCGGGAATGGCGCGCGGCGCGGCGAAGCAGTGCGGCCAACGTGCCTTCCAGGGCGCGGCGGTCGGCGCGGATGGTCAGCCTGCGCAGGGCCGGGTCCACCTGCCACTGGCGGTGCCCCGGCCGGATCTGCGCTGAGACGGCGGCAACCGCCGCATCCACCACCGGGCCGAGCGGCCCCGGCAGTTCCTTCAGGGCGCGGCTTCCCGGCTCCCTCGCGAATTCTGCAAGGTCGTCGGCGACGCGCAGCAGGTGCTGCGCGATGGCGTGCAGCCCCTGGCCGCCGCTCCGCCCCGCTTCCGCCGCCTGCGCCATCAGGGCGAGGCCCGGCCCGCGCAGTTCGGCCGCGGCCAAGGCCAGCCCGCGGCCACGCGCGGCCGCCAGCCGTTCCGCCGCCGCTGCGCGCGTCTCCGCCGCGCGCCAGCCGCAGCGGGCGCGGAGAAGCAGGCCGCCGAGCAGGGCGACGAGAGCAAGAAGGGGAAGGATGGCGTCGCCAGGCTGCATGTCGCGCAACATGCCGCGAACTGGACTAAGAAAAAGTAAAGGCCGGTGCGCATCGCCTGACGGTGTCAGGTGATGCGTACACCGGCCCGCCGGCGCAACGGAATGCCGGGCGAGGGAAGGCGGCTCAGGCCGCCTTCTTCTCCTGCGCGCGCTCCAGCCGGCGCTTCAGCACCAGCGCCTCGGCCGGCAGGCGGCGGTCGGGGGTGCCGAGGAGGAAGGCGTCGAGCCCGCCATTGTGCTCCACCGTACGGATGCCGTTGACCGACAGGCGCATGCGCACCGGCGCGTTCAGGATCTCGGAGTAGAACGAGGCGTCCTGCAGGTTCGGCAGGTAGCGGCGTCGCGTCTTGTTGTTGGCGTGGCTGACGTTGTTGCCCGTCAGCACGCCCTTGCCGGTGATTCCGCAGCGGCGGGCCATGGTGGTGTTCCTGTCGTGCGCCTGGGGAATGGTCAGCCGGCCCGGCCGGTCCCCCACGCGCGAAGTGGTCCGGAGCGGGGGCGTATCGCGGAAACCGGCCTGGGCGTCAAGCCCGGCCCGGTCCTCCTGCCTGCTGCACGAAGGTTTCACCTTCCTGCCCCTCGGACGCCGGGCGGGCCGCATCCGCGGCCCTTGGCTTCGCGGCACCTGCCGCGGCGGCCATCCGGCCGCTCGGCCAGCTTCGCTGGCCGCAGGACAGTTCAGGGCTCGGCAGTATCACATGCTTCCCGCCGCGCCGGGGCCGGGCTTGCGCATCTCCGCCAGCTCCCCCGATTCCACCGAGGCGAGCGCGCTGCGCAGCACCTGCGCCACCGCGCGGTCGTCCATCGACCGCGACAGCATCCCCAGCGCGCCGCCCAGCAGCGCGGAGGCGACGGAGATCGGCGCGATCCCCTGCTCCATCATGTACTCGATGGCCTTGTCCACCACCGATCCGGCGTGGCTGAGATCTTCCGGGGCCACGCCCTGTGGATCGAACTGCATCGGCGCTCTCCTGTCCCGCCCGCCACATAGGCAGACCCTCGGGGGAGGGGAAGCCCCGTTGGGGCAAGTCAGGCCGGCGCGGCAGCGCCTTCCTCCGCCGCCCGCTCGGCCGCCTGCGCCGCCGCCGCGGCCTCGGCCGCCGCCACCGCCTCGGACTGGCGGCGCCACATGGCGGCGTAGAGCCCGTCCTTCGCGATCAGCGCGCCGTGGTTGCCGCGTTCCGCCACCTGCCCGTCCTGCAGTACGATGATCTCGTCCGCATCGACCACGGTGGACAGCCGGTGCGCGATCACCAGCGTGGTGCGCCCGCGCGCCGCGTCGCGCAGCGCCGCCTGGATCTCCTGCTCGGTGCGGGTGTCGAGCGCGCTCGTCGCCTCGTCGAGGATCAGGATGCGGGGGTCCTTCAGCAGGGTGCGCGCGATCGCCACCCGCTGCTTCTCGCCCCCCGACAGCTTCAGCCCGCGCTCCCCCACCATCGTGTCGTAGCCGTCGGGCAGGCGCAGGACGAAGTCGTGCACCTGCGCCAGCCGCGCCGCATGCTCGATCTCCTCCTGGCTCGCGCCCGGGCGGCCATAGGCGATGTTGTAGCGGATGGTGTCGTTGAACAGCACGGTGTCCTGCGGCACCACGCCGATCGCCGCCCGCACGCTGTCCTGCTTCACCGCGCGGATGTCCTGCCCGTCGATCGCGACGCGCCCGCCCGTCGCGTCGTAGAAGCGGAACAGCAGGCGCGAGATGGTGGACTTGCCCGCCCCGGTCGGCCCGACGATCGCCAGCGTCCGCCCCGGCGGCACGGTGAAGGACACGCCCTTCAGGATCACCCGGTCGGGGCGGTAGCCGAAGCGCACATCCTCGAACGCGACCTCGCCCGCGCGCACGGCCAGCGGCTGCGCGCCGGGCGGGTCCTGCACCTCGCGTTCCTGCCGCATCAGGCGGAACATCGCCTCCATGTCGGTCAGGGACTGCTTCATCTCGCGGTAGACGAAGCCCAGGAAGTTCAGCGGCAGGTAGAGCTGGATGAGGTAGGTGTTCACCAGCACGAAGTCGCCCACGCTCATCCGCCCCGCCGCCACGCCGTTGGCCGCCATCAGCATCACGACGGTCAGGCCGACCGCGATGATCGCGGCCTGGCCCATGTTCAGCGCGTTCAGCGTCACCTCGCTGCGGATATAGGCCTTCTCGTACCGCGCGAGCGAGGCGTCGTAGCGCCGCGCCTCATGCGCCTCGTTGCCGAAATACTTCACCGTCTCGTAGTTCAGCAGGCTGTCCACCGCCTTGGTGTTGGCGTCCTGGTCGGTCTGGTTCATCTCCCGCCGGAAGCGCAGCCGCCAGTCGGTGAAGACCAGCGTGAAGGCGATGTAGGCGCCGATGGTGCCGAGCGTGACGGCCGCGAAGCTGAAGTCGAACATCGCCCACAGGATCACCGCGACCAGCAGGATCTCGATCAGCGTCGGCACGATCGAGAACAGCATGAAGTCCAGCACGAAGATGATGCCCCGCGTCCCGCGCTCGATCACCCGCGACAGGCCGCCGGTCTGCCGGTCCAGGTGGAAGCGAAGGCTCAGCGCATGCAGGTGCCCGAAGACCTGCAGCGCGATCCGCCGCGACGCGCGCGCCTGCACCTGCACGAAGACCGCGTCCCGCAATTCCCCGAAGGCGGCCGACGCCACCCGCAGCAGGCCGTAGCCCAGCACCAGCCCGATCGGCACGGCGGCGATCGCCGCGCCCGGCACCTGCGGGCTCAGCGCATCCACCGCGCGGGCCAGCGCGATCGGCACGACCACGTTCGCCGCCTTGGCCGCGACGAGGAAGACCAGCGCCAGCACCACCCGCAGCCGCAGCCCCGGCTCCCCCGGCGGCCACAGATAGGGGGCGAGGGTCGCGAGCGTCCTGAGGTGGTTGGTCTCGTCGGGCGTCTTCTGGTCGGGGGAGGGGGGCAACGCGGTCTCCGGTGGGTCCGTTCGGCGCCAGACTTGGGCATCCCGGCTCCGGGGGGAAGGCATGGCTGCCCCGCGTCCCCCGCTTGCGGGGCAGGGCAGGGTGGGGGCATCACCGCGCCCACACACCGCCGCGCGGACCCCCATGCCCCCCTTCGCCGCCCTCTGGCGCCATGTCGAGGCCTGCAACAACATCGCCTCGCCCGCGCATCTGCTGCCCTTTCGCATCGCCGGCCGGCAGGTCGGCTGGCTCGGCCCCGACCTGGCCCGCGCCCTCGCCTTCTTCCCGCGCGACGTGCATTTCGACCGCGACGGCGTCACCCTCGCCGGGCGCCTGCGGGGCGAGGCCGCCTGCACCGCCGCACTCGAACGCCTCGCCACCGCGCTCGCCGGGCGCGGGCACTTCGTGCTGCGCGGGGAAGCCTTCGACGTGCGGGAGGCACCGGACGGTCCCGTCCTCGCCCGGCTCGACCGTGGCGCGCTGCCGGCCTTCGGGGTCATCAGCCAGGGCGTGCACGTCAACGGCTTCGTCCGCCGCCCGGACGGGCTGCACCTGTGGTGCGGCACGCGGTCGCGCCGCAAGCCGGTCGCGCCCGGCAAGCTCGACCACCTCGTCGCCGGCGGCATCCCCGCCGGCCTCTCGCCCGTCCAGTGCCTGGTGAAGGAGGCGGAGGAGGAGGCGTCCCTGCCCCCCGAGATCGCCGCCCGCGCCGTGCCCGCCGGCCGCGTATCCTACGTCATGGCGACGGAGGAGGGGCTGCGGCGGGACGTGCTGCACTGCTTCGACCTCGAACTGCCCGCCGACGTAACCCCCTGCCCGAACGACGACGAGGTGGAACGCTTCGACCTCCTCCCCGCGCGCGAGGTCCTCGCCCGCGTCGCCGGGACCGAGGAGGTGAAGTTCAACGTCAACCTCGTGCTGATCGACTTCGCGCTTCGCCACGGCCTGCTCTCCCTCGCCCCCGAGGAGGAAGCGCGCCTGCGCGCGGGCCTCGACCAGGTGGGGTGAGCCGCCCCGCCCGGCCTGCCGCTATTCCCGCCGGCGCAGCCGGGCGGCGGGGATGCGGATCTCGCAGCTCAGCCCCTCCGGCTTCCAGTCGAAGGCGATGGTCCCGCCCAGCTGGCCGCGGATCGTCGCCTCCAGCAGCCGCGTCCCGAAGCCGCGCCGCGTGGGCGGGGCGAGGACCGGCGGGCCGCCCCGCTCCACCCAGCGCAGGACGAGGGTCTCCCCTCCCCCCTCGAACCCCCAGGAGACATGCAGCCGCCCCTCGGCCTCGCGCAGCGCGCCGTGCTTGGTGGCGTTGGTGGCCAGTTCGTGGATGGTCATCGCCATCGGCTGCACCGCATGGGGCGCGAGCGAGACCGGCCCGCCCTGCAGCAGCGGGGGCTGGCCGGGGCGGCGGTGGAAGGCCCGCAGCTCGCCCTCGATGATGGTGCGCAGGTCCGCCCAGGCCCAGCGCCCTTCCGCCAGCACCGCATGGGCGCGCGCCAGGGCGGCGATGCGCCCCTCGATCGCCGCGGCATAGGCCTGCGGATCGTCCTTCGGCGTCAGGTGCAGCGCCGCCTGCACCACGGCCAGCGCGTTCTTCGCGCGGTGGTCCACCTCGCGCGCCAGCAGCAGCCGCGCCTCCTCCGCCTGCTGGCCCGCGGTGATGTCCTGCACCACGCCCGTCATCCGCCGCGCGGGCCCGGCCGGGCCGCGGCGCGGGTCCAGCACGGCGCCGCGCGCCTGCAGCCACCGCACCTCGCCCCCGGGCAGCACGACGCGGTAGCGGTGGTCGAAGGTGCCGCCTTCCCGCGTCAGGCGTTCCCGCGCCTCGGCCAGCGCGGCGCGGTCGGCGGGGTGGACGACGGCGAGCACGGTGTCGAAATCGATCGGCACGTCGGGCGCGATGCCGTAGAGTGCGCGCAGCGCCGGCTCCGCCTCCGAAGCGCCGCCGGGGCCGAATTCGAAGGCGACGATCCCGGCGGATTCCTGCGCGCGCCGCAGCCGCGCCTCCGCCGCCAGCGCCGCCTCCGCCTCCCGCCGGCGGAGGCGCAGTTCCATCTCGTCCACCGCGATCGCGGCGAGGCTGGCCAGCCAGCGCGGCCCGGCCGGCGGCAGCCCCTGCGGGCGCGGCGCGAAGTCCAGCACGCTGACCGTCCCCACCCGCTCGCCCCCCGGCGCGACCAGCGGCGTCCCGGCGTAGAAGCGCAGATGCGGCGGCCCGGCGACCAGCGGGCTGTCGCGGAAGCGCGGGTCGGCCGTGAGGTCCGGCACCACCAGGACGCGCCCCGGCCCCTCCAGCCGGATCGTGTGGTCGCAGACCGCATGGGCGCGCGGCCATTCGTGCCGGTCGAGTCCGACCCCCGCCTTCACCCATTGCCGGTCGGAATCCAGCAGGGAGACGAGCGCGACCGGCACCTCGAACAGGTCGCGCGTCAGTTCCGCCACGCGCGCGAAGGCGGGCTCATCCGGCGTGTCGAGGATTCCGTAGCGCCGGAGCGCCTCCAGCCGGGCCTCCTCGGCCGGCACCCCGCCGCCTCCGCCGCTCGACAGGACCGTCTCGGGCCTCATGGACGTGCCTGTCCCGGTTGCGGATGGTCTGTGTGGCCATGCAGCCTATGCGGGTGCGGCCTGCAAGTCACGACTCCGTTCCATGTGCCGGCGCCGCGCTGGCCTAGCCGCCCATGGCGCCTTCGCGCGCCAGCACCCCTTCCGCGATCTCCCCGCGCGTCCCGATCCAGACCTCCGGCGTGCGCGCGGCGAGCTCGGCGATGCGTTCCACGTACCACGCGCCGCGCGGGCGGCCGAAGATGTGGGCGTGGATCGTCACGTCGATCAGCCGCGGGCCGTCGCCGGGCCGCGCCAGCGCGATCTCGATGTTCTCGCGGAAGCTTTCCAGCATCAGCGCGGGCGGGTTGCCGTATTTCATGAACGGCATGTCGTTCACGTCGGTGACCAGCGGGATGGTGACGATGGGTCCCGCCGCGGTCCGCGTCAGGTAGGGCAGGTCGTCGTCCAGCGTGTCGCCGATCCAGCGGTATCCCGCCTCCGCCAGCAGCCGCGCGGAATTCATCCCCGATGTCGCGCGCGGGCTGAGCCAGCCCGTCACCCGCCGCCCCGACGCCTGCTCCAGCAGGTCGGTGCAGCGGCGGATGTTCGCCCTCTCCTGCGCCTCGTCCAGCATCAGCGGGATGACGTCCATCGCGTAGGAATGGCTGGCGATCTCGTGCCCCGCCTCGGCCGCCGCGCGGATCACCTCCGGCCGGCGCTCCGCGATGACCGCATTCGCCAGCACGGTGGAGCGCGCGCCGTAGCGGCCGAGCGCCTCCATCAGCCGCCCCATCCCGCGCTTCGGCCCGTACTCCGCCCAGGAGATCGCCATGCTGTCGAGAAGGCCCGCCGGCAGCGGGTTGCCCATCGGGCTGATCCCCGGCGCCTTGCCGTCCGACCACGCCTCCAGGCAGATGTTGAACACCACCGCGATCCGCCGCCCGCCGGGCCACAGCCAGTCCGCGCGCTCCATCCCGTCCTCCCCTTTCCCCGGAACCTCTCGCGCCGATCCTTCCCCGCCGCGCGCGCGGCCGCAAGCGGGCCTTGCCGGTCCCCGCGCGCCGGTCCATCGTTCCCGACAAGGACAGGTGGAGGAACGCGGCGTGCGCATCGTCATCCCGGACGACTATCAGGATGTCGTGCACCGCCTCGACTGCTTCCGCCTGCTCGACGGGCACGAGGTGGTGCGCCACCGCATCCCCGCCCGCGACCTCGACGAACTCGTCGGGCGGCTGCGCGACGCGGAGGTGGTGGTCGCCATCCGCGAACGCGTCGTCTTCTCCCGCGCGCTGCTCGAACGCCTGCCGCGCCTGCGGCTGATCGCGCTTGTCGGGCGGCATGCCAGCACGATCGACCACGCCGCCTGCACCGAACTCGGCATCGCGGTGGCGACCGGCCACAGCGCCTCCGTCGTCGCGCCGGCCGAGCTGACGATGGCGCTGATCCTCGCCGCGCGCCGCAACGTCGCGATCGAGGCGGAGCGGATGCGCCGCGGCGAATGGCCCTGCACGCTGTCCCACCGGCTGCGCGGCAGCACGCTCGGCATCGCCGGCTTCGGGCGGATCGGCGCGATGGTGGCGGAGGCGGGGCGGGGGCTCGGCATGCGGGTCCTCGCCTGGGGGCGGGAAGGCTCGCGCGAACGCGCCGCCGCGGCGGGCTTCGAGGCGACGGCGGACAAGGACCGCTTCTTCGCGGAGAGCGACGTGCTTTCGCTGCATCTCCGCCTCGGCCCCGCCACGCGCGGCATCGTCGGGGCCGACGACCTCGCGCGGATGAAGCCCACCGCGCTGCTGGTGAACACCGCCCGTGCCGAGCTGGTCGCGCCCGGCGCGCTGGAAGCCGCGCTCCGCACCGGCCGCCCCGGCTTCGCCGCGGTCGACGTGTACGAGGACGAGCCGGTGGTGGACGGCGACCATCCGCTGCTGCGCCTGCCCAACGCGCTCTGCACGCCCCATATCGGCTGGGCCGAGTGGGAGTGCTTCGAGCAGTATTTCGGCGAGACCTTCGCCGAGATCGCCACCTTCGCCGCCGGCGGCCGCCCGCGCCTGGCCAATCCGGAGGTGGTCCTGCGCGCCTAGTGCCTGATCCGCGGAGGCGGAACCGCCCGGGCGACCGGCCCGGCCACGAGGGAGGGGAGAGGAACGACCATGCACGGGAATGGACGCATCGGCGCCGTCACGCGCCGCGCCGCGCTGCTGGGCACCGCGGGGCTCGGCCTGTCGGGACCCGCTCTCGCTCAGGCCGAGACCTGGCCAGACCGCCCGGTCCGCATCGTCGTCCCCGTCCCTCCGGGCGGCATCGTCGATGTCGTCATCCGCCTGGTGGGGCGGGAGATGGCGTCCCGCACGGGCCAGGGCATGGTGATCGACAACCGCCCGGGTGCCTCGACCAATGTGGGCAGCGAGTTCGTCGCGCGGTCCCGCGGGGACGGCTACACGCTGCTGACCAATTCGCTGCCGCTGGTGGTGAACCCCGCGCTGATCGGCCCCGCCGGCTTCGACGTGCGGACGGACCTGCGCCCCGTCTCCCTCATCGCCGCCATCCCGCTGGTGCTGGTGGTGCATCCCTCGGTCCCGGCCGCGTCGGTGGCGGATCTGCTGGCGCTGGCGCGCGCCCGGCCGGGGGCGCTGACCTATTCGTCGGGCGGCAACGGCACCAACCAGCATGTCGCGGCGGAGCTGATGAAGTCGCTCGCGGGGGTGGACATCCTGCACGTCCCCTATCGCGGCGGCGGCCCGGCGCAGGTCGCGCTGATCTCGGGCGAGGTGAATGCCAGCCTGCTCTCCGCCGTCGCGGTCCTGCCCATGCTCGGCACCGGCCAGCTGCGCGCGCTGGCGGTGACGGGGGCCGAGCGGCTGGCGCTGCTGCCCGACGTGCCGACGCTGGCCGAGGCCGGGGTGCCCGGCTACGAATTCACCAGCTGGGTCGGCATCCTCGCCCCCGGCAGCACGCCGCCCGCGCTGGTGCAGCGCATCAACCGCGCGGTGGTGGAGGCGACGCGCGCCCCCGCCGTCAGCGACCGCCTGGTCGCCGATGGCGCGCAGGTGGTGGCCAGCACGCCGGAGGTCTTCGCCGCCCAGATCGACACCGAACTCGGCCGCTGGGCGCGGCTGGTGCGGGAGACGGGGATGAAACCGGACTGACGCCGTACTGCGTTCCTGCGCCAGCGCGGACGCTGGACGGCATCACCCCGCCGCCTCCTCCTTCTTCCAGGCCTGCAGCTTGCGGTAGATGGTGGAGGGGTTGATGCCGAGCATCGCCGCCGCCCGCGGCACGTCCTGCCCGGTATGGTCCAGCGCCGCCAGGATGTGGCGCTTCTCCACCACCGCCAGCGGTTCGAAGCCGTCGGCGGCGGGCGGGGCAGGGGCGGGGCGTTCCGGGGGGGCGGGCGGCTCGGGCCAGGGGGCGGCGGCGGGCTCCGGTGCCACGGGCGCGGGCGGCGCCTCGGCCGCCGGTTCCGCCGGCGCGGCGGTGGCCCGCGGCGCGCCCGCGCCGCGCAGCAGCATCGCCGGCAGCATCCCGCGCTCCACCCTCTCGCCGTCCTGCAGCACGACGATGTTGCGCACCACGTTCTGCAGCTGCCGCACGTTGCCCGGCCAGGGATAGGCCATCAGCGCCGCCTCCGCCTCGCGCGCGAAGCCGCGGAAGCGGCGGCCTTCCTCCTTCGCGAAGCTGGCCAGGAAATGCCGCGCGATCAGCAGCACGTCCTCCCCCCGCTCGCGCAGCGGCGGCATCTCCACCGGCACGACATAGAGCCGGTAGTACAGGTCCTCGCGGAAGCGCCCCGCCTCCACCTCCGCCCAGGGGTCGCGGTTGGTGGCGGAGACGATCCGCACATCCACCTTCTCCGCCCGCGACGCGCCGACGGGCTGGAGGATGCCGGTCTGCACGAAGCGCAGCAGCTTCACCTGCATGTCGAGCGGCATCTCCCCGATCTCGTCGAGGAACAGCGTCCCGCCATCCGCGAGCTTCGCCGCGCCGGTGCGATTCTCGGTCGCGCCGGTGAAGGCGCCCTTCACATGGCCGAAGATCTCGCTCTCCAGCAGGTCGCGCGGGATGGCGCCGCAGTTCAGCGCGACGAAGCCGCGCCCGCGGCGCGGGCTCGCGCGGTGCACCGCCTCGGCCGCCAGCTCCTTGCCGGTGCCGCTCTCGCCGGTGATGAAGACATTGGCCTTGGATGCCGCCACGCTCTCCACCGTGCGGTAGACCGCCTGCATCGCGGGCGACGCGCCGATGAAGCCCATGAAGCGGTCGCGCTGCAGCTGCGCCTTCACCTCGCGCAGCTCGCTCGCCAGCGCGCGCTTCTCCAGCGCGTTGCCCAGCGTCACCGTCAGGCGCGTCTTGGCGAAGGGCTTGACGATGAAGTCCACCGCGCCCTCGCGCATGGCCTCCACCGCGTGGTTCACGCTGCCATGGGCGGTCACCACGATGACCGCCGCCTCCAACCCCTCGGCGCGGAGCTTCCGCATCGCCTCGAAGCCGGAGAAGTCGGGCAGCTCGATGTCCATCAGGATGGCGTCGGGCAGCCAGGCGCGCGCCTGTTCCAGCGCGGCGGTCCCGGTTTCCGCGACGCGGATCTCGTGGCCCAGGTCGCGCAGCAGCGCGCGGGCCACTTCGGCCTGGGTCGGCGTGTCCTCGACGATCAGGACGCGCGCGGGGCCGCCAGCCATGCGGCTCCTAGGCGGAGCCCGGCGGATGCTCCGCCAGCGCCGACAATTCGGCCAGCGCGGAGGACGCCTCCTGCCGGACCTGGGCGGCGAGGCTGCGGGGGTCCTCGGTCCGGCGGTGGTCCATGGCGATGCGCGCCACCGCTTCCAGCCGGCGCGCGCCGACCGCGGCTGCGGCCCCGGCCAGGCTGTGCGCGGCGCGGCGGTAGCCGTCGAGGTTGCCCGCGGCCACGCAACGGTCCAGCTCCACCGCGAGCCGGCCGAGGTCATCCTCGAAGGTGCGCAGGATGCGCACGAAGTCGTCGCGCGGCAGGTCGGCCGCGAGCTGTCCTGCCACGTCGGGATCGATTGCGCTCACGTCGAACCCTTCGCATTGCAGGCGGCCGCGGTCAATTCGCCAGCGTGCGGCGGAAGCGGTGGCGACGTACATCCCGGATCCTCAGGGCTGGGTCACGGGCTGCGCGGCGCGGCGGCCGAGGAGGTCCCAGGCGGCGGCGCGGCTCGGCGCGGCGGCGAAGGCGGACAGGCGCAGCAGCGCCGCCCGCGCATGCCGCCCCGCGAGTTCGGCGCCGTCCGCCTCGAGCGCGAGCTGCGTGGTGCGGCACAGCCGCGCCGCCTCGGGGTCGAGAGCGGTGGCGGCCGGGGCATAGGCGTCGGCGACGCGCCGGCGTGCGCTGCGGCGCGTCAGCCCCTCCTCCGATTCCGGGGCGACCGCGCGCACCAGGCGGTCGGTCAGGCGGCGCGGGATGCAGCCCACCGGGCCGCAGGCGGCCAGGTGCAGCCAGAGGTCCCAGTCCTCGGCCCGCGCCAGCTGCTCGTTGAAGCCGCCGACGGCGCGCAGCAGCGCGGTGCGGGCCATGACCGTGGAGGTCGCGACCAGCGGCTCGGCATAGATCTGCGCCTGCGCGTCGCGGTCCAGCAGGAAGCCTTCCTGCCGCATCGTGTGGCGGGCGGCGAAGCCGGTGCAGCGGGCGAAGCCGCCGGACAGCTCGGTGCCGTCCTCGGCGAAGCGGCGGTGGTCGGTGAAGGAGAAGCCGATCTCCGGGTGCAGCCGGTGCAGCTCCATCTGCTGCGCCAGCTTGCCGCGGCGCCAGCGGTCGTCCGCGTCGAGGAAGGCGACCAGCGGCGCTCGCGCGGCGGACAGTCCGGCGTTGCGCGCGGCCGCGGGGCCGAGGCCGGGGGTGGACAGCGCCCGCACCCGCCGGTCGCTCGCGGCGATGGAGCGGAGGTAGTCGGCGGTCCCGTCGCTCGACCCGTCATCCACCACGATGATCTCGATGGCGGCGCCCCCGCCGACGGAGGCGATCGCGCCCGGCAGCCAGCGCAGCGCGTTGCGCGCCGGGATCACCACGGAAAGCTTCGGCTGGGCGGTCACGTCCGGGCCTCTCGATCTGCATCCGGCGACCCCTGCGGAACGGGCGGGGCGGCCGGCTGGGCGGGGCGGTGCATCCGGCATGCCGGCAATCCGCGTTGCGAAATGCGAGATCTGGTTCGGTTCTCCGTCGATCTGTTTTCATTCCGGCAACATGTTGATGAAATCTGATCGCAAAATGCGGGGCCGGCGACTGGCACGCCGGATGCGTCGGCATCGCCACGGCCGCGCCGCGGAAGCCGCGCGACCGCGGAGTGCGAGACATGCCATTCGATGCCGGACGCCGGGTCCACCTCCCGGCCGGCGCGGGGACCGCCCCCCCGGTGCTCTACGTCCTGCCCGCCCCGGGTGCCGAGCCGCCCGAGACGGAGCAGGCGACCGCGGCCGAGATGGAGGGCCTGCGCGGCCTCGGCCGTCCCGTCGTGGCCTTCCGGCTGGGGATGCCGGCCGCCGATGCGCCCTGGCGGGCGGCGGCCCACGCCGCGATGCGCGGCGGGCGGCTCGGCGCGATGGCGCGCAACCCGCTCGGCCTGGCGCGGGCCACGTCCTTCGCGATGGCGCAGCGGGCCATGCCGCCGCGCGCGGCGCTGCGCCTCGGCGCCCGCGTGGCGGCGGCGGCGCGGCTGCATGGCTGCGGGCGCGTCCACGCCGCCTCCACCGACGCGGCGGCGACGGCGGCGCTGCTGGGCGCGCGGATGGCGGGGCTGCCGGCCTCCATCGCCGCGACCGGCCGCGACGTCTATGCCGATGCGACGGACCTGCCGCTGAAGCTGCGCGCCGCCGACCTGGTGCTGGCCGCCTGCACCGAGATGGCGCAGGACCTGCGCGACCTTGCGCCCCGGTCGCGCGTGCGGGCGGTGAACCGCGGCGTGGACACCGACCTGTTCCGGCCAGAGCCCGGCATCGAGCGGAACGGAAGGCTGCTCTGCCTGGCGCCGCTGGTGCCGCGGTCCGGTGTCTCGACGCTGCTCGCCGCGCTCGGCGAATTGCCGCCGGAGCAGCGCCCGGTGGTCGACGTGATCGGCGCCGGGCCGCTGCTGGAGGCGCTGCGCGCCGAGGCGCTGGAGAGGCAGGTGTCGGACCATGTGCGCTTCCTCGGCCGCCGCGGCCGCCGCTGGATCGCGGAGGAGGCGCAGCGGTATCTCGGCCTGGTCGCGCCGGGGGTGGTGGCGCCGGACGGCGACCGCGACCCGGCGCCGGTCGGCGTGCTGCAGGCGATGGCGCTGGAACTGCCGGTCGTCGCCTCCGCGCTGATGGCGATGCGGGAGGTGGTGCAGCCCGATTGCGGCCACCTGGTCCCGGCGGGGGAGGCGACGCCGCTGGCGCGCGGGATGCGCTGGCTGCACGCGATGCCGGAGGACCTGCGCCGCCGGCTGGGCCGCGCCGGGCGCGACCGCGTGCTGGCCGGCTACACCATGGTCCAGCGCGCGACCCGGCTGGCGCAGGCGCTGGGCTGAGGGCGGAAGGGGCGCGCGGCGGAAACATGCGGGGCGGGGCTGGTGCAGGCCGGAAGCGGGGCACCATCTCCAGCCTCCACCCGTCATCGAGGTCCGTGGTGAGCTGTTCCGTCCTGCTGCATGAACTGAAGGCCGAGGCACGGCGCGTCGCCCTTGCGCGGCGCGCGGCGATGGACCCCGCGCTCGGCGCGCGGCTGGCCGGGCATGTGCTGCGGGACGCCCCGCCGCCGGCGGGCGCCGTGGTCGCCGGCTTCTGGCCGATGGGGCCGGAGATCGACATCCGGCCCCTTCTCCACGCGCTCCACGCGCGCGGCCATGCGCTGGCGCTGCCCGTCACGCCCGGGCGCGGCCGGCCGCTGCTGTTCCGCCGCTGGCGGCCGGGCGATGCGCTGGCGCGCGGGCCGATGGGCACCAGCCAGCCGGGGCCGGAGGCGGAGGCGACCGTGCCGGACTGGCTGCTGGTGCCGCTGCTGGCCTTCGACGGCGCGGGCCGGAGGCTGGGCTATGGCGGCGGCTACTACGACCGGACGCTGGCTGCGCTGCCGGGCGCGCGGCGGCTCGGCTGCGCCTATGCCTGCCAGCGGCTTGACGAGGTGCCCGCGGGGCCGGAGGACATGCCGCTCCACGCCGTCGCCACCGAGGCCGGCGTCACGACCTTCGGAGCATCCCCGGCTTGAGAATCCTGTTCCTCGGCGATCTCGTCGGCCGCGCCGGGCGCGATGCCGCCGGCGAGGCCATCCCCGCGCTGCGCCAGCGGCTCGGCCTCGACCTCGTGGTGGTGAATGCCGAGAATGCGAGCCACGGCTTCGGCCTGTCGCCGGAGATGGCGCGGGCGCTGTTCGCGGCGGGGGCGGATGTGCTGACGCTCGGCAACCACGCCTGGGACCGCAAGGAGATCATCCCCTACATCGAATCGGAGCGCCGGCTGATCCGCCCGCTGAACTACCCCCCGGGCACGCCCGGCCAGGGCAGCGTCGTCGCGGAACTGCCGGACGGGCGTCGCGCGCTGGTGGCGCAGGTGATGGGGCGGCTGTTCATGGACGCGCTCGACGATCCCTTCCGCGGGCTGCAGGCGGTGCTGGCGGCGCACCGCATGGGCGCGGGCGGCACGGTTGCGGCCATCGTGGTGGATGTTCATGCCGAGGCGAGCAGCGAGAAGCTGGCCATGGGCCACAGCTTCGACGGCCGCGTCTCCCTCGTCGTCGGCACGCACACGCATACGCCGAGCGCGGACCACCAGGTCCTGGCCGGCGGCACCGCCTTCATGAGCGATGCGGGCATGTGCGGCGACTATGACAGCGTGATCGGCATGGAGAAGGGCGTCGCCAGCCTGCGCTTCTGGAAGAAGGTCCCGGGCGAGAGGCTGGCGCCGGCGGAGGGCGAGGCGACCGTCTGCGGCGTCTTCGTCGAGACCGACGACGCGACCGGGCTGGCGCGGCGGGTGGAGCCGCTGCGGATGGGCGGGCGGCTGAGCCAGGCGGTGCCGGCGGCCTGACGGCGGGCGGCTGCGGGGGCGGGTCAGGCCTGGG
Organism: Falsiroseomonas sp. CW058; assembly: GCF_050563535.1. Classification (NCBI taxonomy): domain Bacteria; kingdom Pseudomonadati; phylum Pseudomonadota; class Alphaproteobacteria; order Acetobacterales; family Roseomonadaceae; genus Falsiroseomonas; species Falsiroseomonas sp. CW058. The sequence goes on along the minus strand of NZ_JBNXUO010000037.1, from coordinate 6,791 downwards.
CGGCGCTGTGCGCGGGCTGGCGGGTGCCAAGCTCGGCCTCGATCAGGGCGCGGGCCTGGGCGGGGGGCATCGGCCGGCCGAACAGCCAGCCCTGGCCCTCGGCGCAGCCCTGCGCGCGCAGCCATTCCGCCTGCTGCTCCGTCTCCACGCCCTCGGCCACCACCACCATGTCGAGCGTGCGGCCGAGGCCGAGGATGGTGGCGACGATGGCCTGCACCCGGCGGTCCTCCGGCAGGTCGCGCAGGAAGGCACGGTCCACCTTCAGCTTGCCGAAGGGGAAGCGCCAGAGATGCGCGAGCGAGGACCAGCCCGTGCCGAAATCGTCCATCGCGATCCCGACACCGAGGTCGCGGAGGTCCCGCAGCAGGCGCTCGGTCGAATCGAGGTCGCGCTGGAGCAGGCTTTCCGTCACCTCCAGTTCCAGCCGGTGCGCGGGCAGGCCGCTCTGCGCCAGCGCCTCCGCCACCGTCGCGACCAGCCCGCCATGGCGGAACTGGGCGGGGGAGAGGTTCACCGCCACGCCGATGCCGCCGGGCCAGGCGGAGGCCTCGGCGCAGGCGGCACGGACGACCCAGGCGCCGAGCGGCACGATCAGGCCGGAGGCCTCCGCGATCGGGATGAATTCGTCGGGCGGGACCATCCCGCGTTCCGGATGCGGCCAGCGCAGCAGCGCCTCGAACCCGACCAGGCGGCCGTCGGACAGGCGGCGCTGCGGCTGGTAGTGCAGCAGGAACTGGCCTTCCGCGATCGCCTGGCGCAGGTCCTGCTCCAGCGCGCGGCGGCGGCGCAGCGCGGTGTCCTGCGCGGGCTCGAAGCAGCAGACCCCGGCTTCGGGCCGGGCGCGGGCATCGGCCAGCGCGCCTTCGGCGCGGGCCAGCAGCACGCCGGCTTCCGCCCCGTCCCCCGGCGCGATGGCAAGCCCGATGTCGAGGGCGCAGTCCAGCCGCTGCCCCGCCACCAGGAAGGGGCGCGACATGGCGGCCAGCAGGCGCGAGGCAAGGCGCATGGCGCCTTCCGGCTCGGGCAGGGCGGTCTGGACCACCGCGAAGCGGTCGGCGCCGAGCCGCGCGACCGTGTCCTCCCGCCGGACGGTCTGGCGCAGCCGCGCCCCGACGAGTTCGAGCACGGCATCGCCGCCCGCCCGACCCAGCGTCTCGTTCACCAGGCGGAACTGGCGGATGTCGAGGACCAGCACGCCGACATGCCAGCCCTGGCGGGTGGCGAGGGAGAGCGCCTCCTCCAGCCGGTCCCGGCATTCCGCCTCGCCGGCCAGGCCGGTGCGGAGGTCCCGCCCCGCGATCCGCCGCGCCAGCGCCGCCCCCACGCGCCGGTGCAGCAGCCGCGCGCCGAACGCGGCGCCGCCCGCCGTCACCACCACCAGGCCCAGGAACAGTGCGACCAGCCCCGCCCGCTGCCCGGTGGCGACCATGGCGACATGCAGGGCGAGGATCTCGGGCAGGGCGAGGGCGCCGAGCAGCAGCCCCGCCAGGGCAGCGAGCAGGGGCAGCCGCGCGGCACCCGTGGGCGGCGGGGCCACGGCGGGGACAGGCGGCGGGGTGGGCGCTGATCCGACCATGGCGGAATAGTGCGGCGCTGTTTGTGAACACCGCGTTGAGCGGCCGGGCTTCCGGCCGTGGGAGGCCCGCCGGCACGCCCCCACGGCCCGCGGCGGACCGCGGATTTGCCGCAGGCCCCGGCGCGCCGGTATAGGGGCGCCATGGCGGGCCCGCCCGCCCCGACCCGGACCGACGACCGGACCGACAACGAGACGAGAGAGAGGCGGCGATGGCCGGCCATTCCCACGCGAAGAACGTGATGCACCGCAAGGCGGTGCAGGGCGCCAAGCGCGCCCGCGCCTATGGCAAGCTGATCCGGGAGATCACCGTCTCCGCCAAGACCGGGCTGCCCGACCCGGCGCACAACCCGCGGCTGCGGGCGGCGGTGAAGGCGGCGCTGACCGCCAACATGACCCGCGACACGATCGACCGCGCCATCAAGCGCGTGGCGCAGGGCGCGGCCGGGGAGAATTACGAGGAGGTGCGCTACGAGGGCTACGGCCCGCACGGCATCGCGGTGATCGTGGAGGCGCTGACCGACAACCGCAACCGCACCGGCGGCGACCTGCGCAGCATCTTCGCCAAGGGCGGCGGCGCGCTCGGCGAGACCGGCTCCGTCTCCTTCCAGTTCGAGCGCAAGGGCGTTCTGCGCTACCCCGCCGCCGCGGCCAGTGCGGATGCGATGCTGGAAGCTGCGATCGAGGCCGGGGCCGAGGACGCGGAGAGCGACGCGGATGGCCATGAGGTCAGCACCTCGGTGGAGGATTTCGCCGCCGTGCGCGATGCGCTGGAGGCGAGGTTCGGCACCGCGGAGGCCGCGCGGCTGGAATGGTGGCCGAGCACGAGCCTCACCCTCGATGCCGAGAAGGCGGCCGAGGTGATGAAGCTGCTCGACGCGCTCGACGACCATGACGACGTGCAGCAGGTCTACGCCAACCTCGAGGCGGACGAGGCGGCGATGGAAGGGCTGGGCGCGTAGGGCGCCGCCGGCCGTCCGCGTTCTGGTAGGAAGGCCGGATGGCAGCCACCCCGATTCGCATCCTCGGCCTCGATCCCGGCCTCCAGCACACCGGCTGGGGGCTGATCGAGCATGACGGATTCCGGCTGCGCTTCGTGGCCGATGGCGTGATCTCGACCCAGGCAGCGGACGACCTGCCGCAGCGACTGCTGGCGCTGCACCGCGGGCTGGCGCAGGTGATCGCGGGGATGACGCCGGACGAGGCGGCTGTGGAGCACACCTATGTCGCGCGCAACCCGGAAAGCGCGCTGAAGCTGGGCCAGGCGCGGGGCGTGGTGCTGCTGGCGCCGGCGCTGGCCGGGCTGCCGGTGCGCGAATACGGCGCGATGGAGGTGAAGCGCGCGGTGGTGGGCACCGGGCATGCGGCGAAGGAACAGGTGCAGGCGATGGTCCGCCAGCTCCTGCCCGGCGTGACCTTCCGGCGCGCCGATGCGGCCGATGCGCTGGCCATCGCCATCTGCCACGCCCATCACCGCAGCACGCGCAACGCCTTCGCGAAGGCCGTCGCGAGGGCGGGCGCATGATCGGCAGCCTCACCGGCCGGGTGGAGTCGACCCATGAAGGGGGCTGCGTGCTGGATGTGGGCGGGGTCGGCTACCTCGTCGCCTGTTCGCGCAAGACGCTCGACCGGCTGACGGCGCGGGAGGGGGTGCAGAAGCTGCTGGTGGAGACGCGGGTCAGCCAGGACGCCATCACCCTGTTCGGCTTCGCCGACGCGACGGAACGCGAGGCCTTCCGCGCGCTGATCGAGGTGAAGACGGTGGGCCCGCAGAAGGCGCTGCTGGTGCTGTCCGGCCTGTCCCCCAACCAGCTCGCCGCCGCCATCGCCGCGAAGGAACGCAAGCGCCTGGCGGAGGTGAAGGGCCTCGGCGCCGCCACCGCCAACCGCATCATCGACGAGCCGGCGATGCAGAAATGGGCGGTCGGCCGCGCCACGCCCGATCCCGACGGGCTCGGCGGCGTTGCCCTCCCTGCACCCCCGGCGCCGCAGGGCAACGAGGCGGATGCGGTCTCGGCGCTGGTCAATCTCGGCATGAAGCGGCCGGAGGCGGCGGCCGCGGTGGCGCGGGCGGCGAAGCGCATGGACGACGCCGCGGAACTCACCGCCCTGATCACCGAGGCGCTGAAGGAGATGGCGCCGCGATGAGCGAGCGGATGACGGACGGCGCGCGGCAGGAGGAGGACGCGACGGAGGGCAGCCTCCGCCCGCAGTCGCTGCGCGACTTCATCGGCCAGAAGTCGCTGCGCGAGAACCTGGAGGTCTTCGTGGGCGCCGCCCGCCAGCGCGGCGAGGCGATGGACCACGTCCTGCTGTTCGGCCCGCCTGGCCTCGGCAAGACCACGCTGGCGCAGATCGTCTCGCGCGAGCTGGGCGTCGGGTTCCGCGCGACCTCGGGCCCGATCCTGCAGCGGGCGGGGGACCTGGCGGCGATCCTGACCAACCTCCAGCCGCGCGACGTGCTGTTCGTGGACGAGATCCACCGCCTCCAGCCCGCGATCGAGGAGACGCTGTACCCGGCGATGGAGGATTACCGCCTCGACCTCATCATCGGGGAGGGGCCGGCGGCGCGGACGGTTCGGATCGACCTTCCCCCCTTCACGCTGGTGGGCGCCACCACGCGGGCGGGGCTGCTGAGCCAGCCGCTGCGCGACCGCTTCGGCATCCCGCTGCGGCTGCAGTTCTACGACGTGGAGGAGCTTCTGCTGATCGTCCGCCGCGGCGCCGAGAAGCTGGGCTTCGCGCTGGCCGAGGACGGGGCGATGGAGATCGCGCGGCGGTCCCGCGGCACGCCGCGCGTGGCGGGGCGGCTGCTGCGCCGGGTGCGGGACTTCGCGCAGGCCGCCGGGCGCGCCGCGGACCGGGCGATGGCCGATGCGGCGCTGGCGCGGCTGGAGGTGGACCGCCTCGGGCTCGACGCGCAGGACCGCCGCTATCTCCGCCGCATCGCCGAACACCATGGCGGCGGGCCGGTGGGGGTGGAGACGCTGGCCGCCGCGCTGGCCGAAAGCCGGGACACGCTGGAGGAGGTTGTCGAGCCCTTCCTGATCCAGGAAGGGCTGGTGCTGCGCACCCCGCGCGGGCGGATGCTGGGGGAGCCGGGGTGGCGGCATCTCGGCATGGCGCCGCCGGCCGGGCTCGGCGCGCAGCTCGACCTGCTGGCGGGGATGCCGCCGGAGGCGGAGGGGTGATGCGGGCCGGAAAGGGCGCGCCCGCCATGAAAACACCACCCGGACACCGCTTTCCCGTCCGCGTCTATTTCGAGGATACCGATGCGGGGGGCGTGGCCTATCACGCCAACTACCTCAGATGGGCCGAAAGGGCCCGGACCGAATCCTTGCGTTCCATGCACTTGCCCCATGCGCTTATGATGGAGCGTCACAATTCGATGCTCGTGGTGCGGCGCATCGAAGTGGAGTATGTGCGGCCCGCCCGGCTCGACGAGGCCCTCCTCGTCGAGACGCGCATCCGCGATGTCGGCGCCGCCACCCTCGACCTGGAACAGGATGTTCTGCGGGAGGAGGGGGAGGAGGTGCTGGCGCGGCTGCGGGTCGGGCTGGTCTGCGTCGCGGCCTCGGGCCTGCGTCCCGTGCGGCTCCCCGAGCCGTGGCGGGGGCGGCTCGTGGCGCTGGTTCGGGGGGCCGACGCCCCCTGATGGGATGAGCCGGGTCTGAGCCCCGGCGGATGTGAGGAGTTCCTGGCCTTGGGCAACGTCGGCGCAACCGCGCTCGCCCCCCTGGCGCACGACCTGTCGCTCTGGGCGCTGTTCTGGCAGGCGGACTGGGTGGTGAAGGGGGTGATGCTCGCCCTCCTGCTCGCCTCGGTCTGGGTGTGGGCGATCGTCTTCGAGAAGGTGACGACGCTGCGCCGCATCCGCCGCGCGGCCGACGAGTTCGAGGACCGCTTCTGGTCGGGCGGCAGCCTCGAGGAGCTGCACAACGCGGAAGGCGAGCGCCCGGGCCACCCGATGGCGGCTGTCTTCGGCGCGGGGATGCGCGAATGGCGCCGCTCCGCCGGCCGCGGCGCCTTCAGCGACCTGGCGGTGACCGGCATGAAGGAACGCGTGGACCGCGCCATGGGGGTGGCGGTGCAGCGGGAGATGGAGCGGCTGGAGCGGTGGATGGTGTTCCTCGCCACCATCGGATCGGCCGCGCCCTTCATCGGCCTGTTCGGCACGGTCTGGGGCATCATGAACAGCTTCTCCGCCATCGCGGGGATGCAGAACACCAACCTCGCCGTCGTCGCGCCCGGCATCGCGGAGGCGCTGTTCGCCACCGCCATCGGCCTGGTCGCCGCCATCCCGGCGACCATCGCCTACAACAAGTTCGCGTCCGACTTCGCGCGCTTCGCCGGCCGGCTGGAAGCCTTCGCGGCCGAGTTCGGCGCCATCCTGTCCCGCCAGTCCGAAGCGGCGGCCGAGCCCGGGCGCACCGGCCGCGCGCCCGCGCCGGTGGCGGAGTAGGGACGATGGCCGGGCCGCTTCTCGGCGGGCGGGGGCCGCGCGGCCGCTACCGGCCGATGTCGGAGATCAACGTCACGCCCTTCGTGGACGTGATGCTGGTGCTGCTCATCATCTTCATGGTGGCCGCGCCGCTGATGACCGTCGGCGTGCCGGTGGACCTGCCGCGCACCAACGCGACCCCGCTGAACCAGGAACAGGAACCGCTGACCATCACGGTGAACCCGGAAGGGCGCATCTTCCTCCAGGAGACCGAGGTGCAGCTGGAAGGGCTGGTGGCGCAGCTCCAGGCCATCCTGGGCAGCCAGCAGCAGCAGCCCGGCCAGCCGGAGCGGCGGATCTTCGTCCGCGGCGACCGCGCCATCAGCTACGGCCGCGTGATGGAGGTGATGGGCACGGTCAGCGCCGCCGGCTTCACCCGCGTGGCGCTGCTGGCCGAACAGCCGCAGGGCCGCCCGGCCGCCGCCCCGGCCCCCGCACAGCCGCCGCGCGGCCAGCGCCCCGCCCAGCCGGCGGGCCGCTGAGCGGGGGGACGGCAGGGGTGGGCGTCCTCGCGCTGCGTGGCGACGACCGGCAGGACCAGGCGCTGCGGCGCTGGGCGATGGTCTCGCTCGGCCTGCATGTCGGGCTGGCGGTGGCGGGCCTCGTCTATGGCTATGTGAAGCCGCTGCCGCCGCCGCTGGAGATGGCGGTGACGGTGGAGTTCACCTCCCCCGTCCCGGCGCAGCAGGCGCGCGGCGACCAGCCCGCGCCCGCGCC
>NZ_JBNXUO010000036.1:0-46110 GCF_050563535.1 Falsiroseomonas sp. CW058 | reverse complement strand
GCCTGGCCGGCGCCCCCCCCGCGCCCGAGGCGGCGCGGGAGGCGGCGAGGCTGGCGCGGGAAGCGGCGGCGACCGGGGAACTGGTGGCGATCGGGGTCGCGGTGCGGGCGCTGGGCGCCCTGGCGTGACGCGCCGGGCGGCCGGGTGGGGCGCGGCGTCGCGCACGCAGCCCCACCCGGCGGGGGCTTCCGCGGCGTGACGCGCAAGGCCTGGGCCTGGGCGCTCTACGACTGGGCAAACAGCAGCTTCCCCACCGTCGTCTCCACCTTCGTCATCGCCGCCTATTTCGCGCAGGGCATCGCGGCCGACCCCGCGGCGGGGCAGGCGCAATGGGGGTGGATGCAGTCGGCGGCGGGGCTCTGCATCGCGCTGCTCTCGCCGGTGCTCGGCGCGGTGGCGGATGCGGGGGGGCGGCGGCGGCTGATGCTCGGCGTCTTCACCGCGCTGACGGCGCTGTTCACCGCCGGCATCTGGTTCGCCAGGCCCGACCCCGCCTTCGCGCTCTACGCCCTGGCCTGCGTCGGGCTGGCCACCATCGCCTTCGAGATCGGCACGGTGTTCTACAATTCCATGCTGCCGCAGGTGGCGCCCGCGGACCGGCTGGGCCGCGTCTCCGGCCTCGGCTGGGGGCTGGGCTATGCCGGCGGGCTGGCCTGCCTGGCGCTGTGCCTGGTGGCGCTGGTGCAGCCTGACCCCTCTCCCCTCGGGCTGGACCGCGGGCAGGCGGAACATGTGCGCGCCACCGCGCTGCTGGTGGCGGCCTGGCTGCTGCTGTTCTCCTGGCCGGTGCTGCTGGCGCTGCCCGACCCGCCCGGCCGCAGGCCCGGCTGGGGGGAAGCGGCGGCGCGCGGCCTGGCGGAGGTCGCTGCCCTGGTCCGCGGCCTGCCGCGCCGGCCGGGCCTGCTGCGCTTCATGGTGGCGCGGCTGTTCTACACGGACGGGCTGAACACGCTGTTCGCCTTCGGCGCCATCTACGCGGCCGGCGTCTTCGGCATGGGCATCGACCGCATCCTGATCTTCGGCATCGCGATGAACGTCGCCGCCGGCCTCGGCGCCGCGGGCTTCGCGCTGGTGGAGGACCGGGTGGGCTCGCGCCGGATGGTGCTGCTGGCGCTGGCCGCGATGATCGCGCTCGGCACCGCGCTGCTGCTGGCGCGGACGGAGGCGTGGTTCTGGGCGCTCGCCCTCGCGCTCGGCCTGTTCTTCGGCCCGGCGCAGGCGGCCAGCCGCAGCTTCATGGCGCGGCTCGCCCCGCCGGGGGAGGTGGCGGCCCATTTCGGCCTGTTCGCGCTGTCGGGCCGGGTCACCGGATTCCTCGGCCCTGCGGTGCTGGCGGCGGTGACGGCGGCCACCGGCAGCCAGCGGGCGGGGATGGCCACGGTGCTGGTCTTCCTGGCGCTCGGCGCGTTGATCCTCGCCACCGTGCGAGAGAGAGATTGACCGACGCCCCCTCCGCCTCCCGGCGGGTCCCCGACCGCCGCTTCCCTGATGGCCGCTTCGTCAACCTGCACGACGCCACCACCCATTCGCTGTTCGAGGCCTGGCGCTGGCGCGCCACGCGCCGGCCGCCGCCCTGGCCGGCGCAGGTGGAGGTGCCGTTCCACCCGCCGCCGCGGCGGCTCGGCCCCGGGCGGATCGGCGCGACCTTCATCGGCCACGCCACCTGGCTGCTGCAGGTCGGCGGCGTCGCGGTGCTGACGGACCCCGTCTGGTCCGCCCGCGCCAGCCCGCTGCGCTTCGCCGGGCCGCGGCGGGTCCGCGCGCCGGGCCAGGCGCTGGATGCGCTGCCGCGGGTCGACCTGCTGCTGGTCAGCCACAACCACTACGACCACCTGGACATCCCCACGCTGCGCGCCATCCGCCGCCGCTGGAACCCGCCGGCGCTGACGCCGGTCGGCAACGCGAAGCACCTGGCGCGGGCGGGGATCGAGGCGGTGGAGCTGGACTGGTGGCAGGCGAGGGAGGCGGCGGGGCTGCGCGTCACCTGCACGCCGGCGCAGCACTTCTCCTCCCGCTACGGCTGGGACCGCGACCGCGACCTGTGGGGCGGCTTCGTGGTGGAGGCGCCGGACGGGGCGCGGGCCTACTTCGCCGGCGATTCCGCCTGGTGCCCGCATTTCGCCGAGATCGGCGCGCGCTTCCCCGGCCTCGACCTCGCCCTGCTGCCGATCGGCGCCTATGCGCCGCGCCACTTCGTCGGCCATGAGCACATGAACCCGGAGGAGGCGGTGCAGGCCCATCTGGCGCTCGGCGCGCGGCGGAGCCTCGGGATGCATTTCGGCACCTTCGAGGGGTTGACCGACGAACCCTGGGACGAACCGCCGCGCCGGCTGGAGGCGGCGCGCGCAGCGGCGGGGCTGGCGGCGGAGGCGTTCGGCGTGCCCGAATTCGGCGCCAGCCGGGACTGGGCGGCGGGCGGCTGACCGCGCCGCCCGCCCCCGGGCCGTCAGGCCGAGGCGTAGAGGTACATCGGCATGGGCTGGGTGCTGTCCACCACGCCCTTCACGCCCGGCACGTTCTCCGCCAGCACGCGCAGGCCGCGCTGCACGGCGGCGCTGCGGCTGAAGCCGTGGAATTCCACCACGCCGTCCTTCACGTCCACCAGCGTGTAGAAGGTGTCGGCCCAGGGCTCCTTCTTCATCGCCGCCAGCACCGCCTTGCGGATGCGGTCGTCGGACAGGTCGCCTTCCTGGTGCGAGGGCGCGACCAGCGCGCGCAGCAGGTCGGCGCGGGAGACGATGCCCTTCAGCCGCCCTTCCTGCGTCACCAGCACGCGGCGGATGCCGCGCTGCTCCATCAGCATCGCCACCGAGGAGGCGAGCTGGTCCGGATCCACCGAGACGACGGATTCCGTCATGATGTCGGCCGCCGTCACGCCATGCGTGCGGGCGTAGCGTTCGGCGTCGCGGGCCTGGTTGCCGAACAGGCTGGCCAGCCAGGAGGTCGGACGGTCCACCTCCCCCGCGAGGCGGCGGATCAGGTCGGCCTCGGTCACGATGCCCCGCACCTTGCCCTCGGCATCCACCACCGGCACGGCGGAGATGCCGCGATCGGCCAGCAGGCGGGCGACGGCGATGAACGGGGTCTCGGGCGGCACCGTCACGACGTCTGCGGTCATCAGGTCGCGGGCGCGAAGGCTGGTCATGGTCCTGTTCCTTCCTCGGTCGGGCGGATCATGCTTCCGATCCTAGGCAGGCGGAGCCCGATGCGCCTTGACCCAGGTCAAGGAGCGGCAAACTGCCGCCCCGCCGGCGCAGGCTTCCGCGTGGGCCGTCCCGATTGTATTGCTGGGTCTTCAAAACCAACGGGAGGACACAGGGAATGAGCTTCCGCATCACCCGCCGGGCGGTCGGCCTCGGCGCGGCCGCGCTGGCGCTGCCCGGCATCGCGCGCGCGCAGGGCACGCAGATGGCGATCGCCACCGGCACCACGGGGGGCGTCTACTACCCGCTCGGCGGCGCGCTGGCGAACTACCTCTCCCGCGGGATCCCGGGAATGAGCGCGACGGTGGAGGTCACCGGCGGCTCGGTCGCGAATTTCCAGCTGCTCGGCGCCGGGCGCGTCGGCATGGTGTTCGGCCAGGTGGATGCGGCGGTGGACGGGCTGCGCGGCGCGGGGCCGTTCCGCGGCCGCGCCGTGGCCGCGCGCGCGGTCGCCGTGCTCTACACCAACCGCATGCAGGTGGTGACCACGGCCGACCGTGGCATCCGCTCCATGGCGGACCTGCGGGGCAAGCGGGTCTCCACCGGCGCGCCCGGCTCCGCGACCGAGCTGTTCGCCTTCCGCGTCATCGCCGCCGCGGGCCTCGACCGCGAGCGGGACTTCCGTGCGCGCGAACGCCTGTCGCCGGCCGAGAGCACGAACGCCATCCGCGACGGCAAGCTCGACGCCTACTTCTTCGTCTCCGGCGTGCCGACCAGCGCGGTCACCGACCTCGCGGCGACGCCCGGCACCACCATCCAGCTGGTGGACCATGCCGAGCTGCACCAGCGGATCGTGGCCGAGAACGGGCCCGTCTACTTCCCCGAGGTGATCCCGGCCAACACCTATCCCGGCCAGCGCGCCGACAACCACCAGCTTTCGGTGGCGAACATCCTGGCCGTGCGGGAGGACATGCCGGCCGAGATGGTCAGCAGCATCCTGCGCGTCACCTGGGAGAACCGCGAGGACTGGGCCCGCGTCCATGCCGAGGCGCGGAACTTCACCCTGGCCGCGCAGAAGACCGCGGCGGCGGGCATCCCCTGGCACCCGGCGGCGGAAGCCTTCTGGCGGGCCGCCGGCGCGACGCTGGCGTGATGCCGATGGTTCCCGGGAGGGGCGCGGCCCCTCCCGCGGCCTTCTGCGCAACGCGAGCTTAGGCATAAGGCCGCATGTCCAGCACCGCCCTTCCGCCCGAGGTGCCGCCGGGCGCGCTCGACGACGCGACCGCGCGCCGCGTCGAGGAACTGATCGAGCAGGAGGAGGGCGCGCAGAACCGCCTGCCGGGCCTGATCGGCCATGCCGCGGTCGCGATCGCGGTGGCGATGTCGCTGTTCCACCTCTGGGCGGCGTGGGACATCGTGCCGACCACGACGCTGCGCTACGTCCATGTCGGCTTCGCCATGGTGCTGGGCTTCGCGCTGTTCCCGGTGGCGCGGCGCTTCCGCCACCGGCTGATGGCCTGGGACCTCGGGCTGATCGCGGTGGCGGTCTACGTCATCTGGTACCTGATCTCGGGCGGCGACGACCTGCAGGACCGCTACATCTTCCCCGAGCCGATGGACATCGTCGTCGGCTGGCTGCTGATCGCGCTGGTGCTGGAGGTGACGCGCCGGTCCACCGGCTGGATCATGCCCGCGGTCGCCATCGCCTTCCTTCTCTACGGCTTCTTCGGCAACCACCTGTCCCCGCCCTGGCGCCACCAGGGCTACGGCATGGACCGGCTGATCCCGCACATCACCATCACGCTCGAGGGGATCTTCGGCACGGCGGTCGACGTCTCGGCCAGCCTCATCGTGCTGTTCACCATCTACGGCGCGATCCTGGGCGCGACGGGGGCGGGGAAGTTCTTCGTCGACTTCTCCTTCAGCCTGACCGGCGGCAAGCCGTCCAGCGCGGGGCGGACCGTCGTGCTGTCCTCCTTCCTGCTGGGCGGGCCGTCGGGGTCGGGGGTGGCCACCACCGTCACGCTCGGCACCGTCGCCTGGCCGATGATGCGGCAGGTCGGCTACCGCGCGGACGATGCGGGGGGGCTGCTGGCGGCGGGGGGGCTCGGCGCCATCATCTCGCCGCCGGTGATGGGGGCGGCAGCCTTCCTGATCTCGGAATACCTCAAGATCGGCTATCTCGACGTCATCGTCATGGCGATCGTGCCGACCTGCCTCTACTACGCGTCGCTGCTGTTCATGGTGGAACTCGACCAGCGGCGCATCGCGGCGCGCGCGGCGGCGGACCCGGACGCGCCGCCACCGGTGGAGATGAAGGTCGACCCCGTCGGCAAGCTGGTGCGGGAATACGGCTTCCACTTCTCCACCCTCGTCGCGATCGTCGTCTTCATGCTGATGGGCTATTCGGCGACGTTGTCGGTGCTCTACGCCATGGCCGTCGCGGTCGTGCTGTCCTGGCTGAAGCGGGAGACGGCGATCACCCCGCGCAAGCTGGTCGGCGCGCTGGCCAGCGGCGCGGTGCAGTCGGTGGGCATCGCCGCGACCTGCGCCTGCGCCGGCATCATCGTGGGCGTCATCACGCTGACCGGGCTCGGGCTCAAGTTCAGCGACATCGCGATCCAGGCGGCGGGCGGCAGCCTGGTGATCACGGCGGTCTACACGGCGCTGATCGTCTGGGTCGTCGGCCTCGCCGTGCCGGTGACGGCCAGCTACATCATCTGCGCCGTGGTCGCCGCGCCGGCCCTGATGAAGCTCGGCGTGCCGGACTATGCGGCGCACATGTTCGTCTTCTACTACGCGGTGCTGAGCGAGGTCTCGCCCCCCACCGCGCTGTCGCCCTTCGCGGCCAGCGCCATCACCGGGGCGGGACCCTACCGCACCACGCTGATGGCCTGGAAATACACCCTGCCCGCCTTCGTGCTGCCCTTCGTCTTCGTCACCGACCCCGAAGGGGTGGGTCTGCTGCTGAACATGCGCGGCGACATGACCTGGGTGGACGTGGCGTGGCAGATCGTGCTGGCGACGCTTGGCCTCGCGGCGCTGGCGGCGGCCTGCCAGGGCTGGCTGCTGCGCGCCCTGGCGGGGTGGGAGAGGGCGGCGCTGACGCTGGCGGGGCTGCTGATGGTCTTCCCCGCCTCGCTCGATGCGCTTGCGCCCGGCCTGCTGCCGCATCCGCACCTGGTCGGGCTGGCGCTCGCGCTGCTGCTGATGGGGGTCCAATGGCGATCCGCCCGCGGCTGATCCCGGCGGCCGCGGCGCTGCTGCTGGCCGGCTGCGGGATGCCGTGGGACCGCGCCCCGGCGCCGGACGCGGCGCCCGGCCCGGTGGCCGGCGGGCCCGCGCTGCTGCTCTCCGCCCCGCGCCAGGCGGTGCTGCGGCCGCTGCCCGGGGCCGGCCCGCGCCGGATCTGGCGCGCCGAGGAGGGCATCGCGATCGAGACGGAGGGCGCGCGCGTCACCGCCACCGCGGGGCTCGGCCCGATGCTGATGTCCACCCGCTTCGAGGGGCCGGACCCGCTGGAGGACCCCGCCGCGCTGCTGCGCGCGCCGGCCGCCGCGCGGCGCCTGGTGGACCTGTCCGGCGCGGACCGCGACCCGGCCGGGATGCGCTTCGGCCTGACCCTCGACTGCACCCTGCGCGCGCGGGAGGAGGCGGAGGCGATCCTGGTGGAGGAACGCTGCACCGGCGGCGGGACGGGCTTCACCAACCGCTTCTGGATCTCGCCCGCCGGCGGCGCGGTGCTGCGGAGCGAGCAGTGGGTGGGCGACGGCCTGGCCCCCCTGGCCTTCCGCCTGATCGGGCCCTGACCGGCGGGCGCTACCGCCAGCCCAGCCCCGCCCGGCGCATCCGCCGCACCACGAAGGCCAGCCAGCCCAGCTGCACCGCGACCGCCGGCAGCACGACCAGCGGCTTCAGCGCGCCGGGCAGGTGCAGGAACACCACGGCCAGCAGCGCATGCAGCGCGGCGAAGGCCCAATGCGCCCCGGCCACCGCGCGCACCGGCACGCCGGCGCGCTGCGCCAACTGGTACAGATGTGTCCGGTGCCCCTCCGCCAGCCTCTCGCCCATCCAGGCGCGGCGGGCCAGGGTGAAGGCGGCGTCGAACAGCAGCCCGAAGACCAGCAGCGGCACGATCAGGAAGGACAGCTGCACCGTGTCGAACCGCGCCGCCGCCACCGCCAGCACCGCCAGCGTGAAGCCCGCGAACTGGCTGCCGACATCGCCCATGAAGATGCGCGCGGGGTGCAGGTTGAATGGCAGGAATCCCGCGAAGCCCGCCGCCAGGAACAACGCCGCGGCGTAGACGAACCACCCCTCCTGCAGGGCCGCGACCAGCGCCAGCGCGGCGGCCGCGACCAGCAGCGTCCCGCCCACCAGCCCGTCCAGCCCGTCCATGAAGTTCACCGCATTGGTGCAGCCGACGATCCAGACCAGCGTCAGCACCACGCCGACCCAGCCCAGCTCCACCACCCCCACCCAGGGGATCGCGAGCCGCGACACCACCAGCCCGCTCGCCACCGCCACCAGCGCCGCGCCGCACTGCGCCGCCAGCCGCAGCCGCGCCGACAGGTCGCGCATGTCGTCCACCAGCGCGACGGCGGCGATGGCGACCGCCGCGCCGATCACGCCGAGGAACTGCGGCTCCGCGATGCGGGCGAACTGCGCGACCTGGTAGAGCACCAGCATCCCCGCCACGAAGGCCACCACCACGCCGAGCCCGCCGCCCCGCGGCGTCGGCCGCGCATGGGCGCTGCGGGCATTCGGGTGGTCCAGGATCGGCCGCGCGATCATCAGCCGCACCACCCCGGCCGAGAGCAGGGCGAGCAGCAGCGCGAAGGCCAGGTGCTGGAGCAGGGCGGAGAGGAGCATGCCGGGCGCGTCATGCACGCGCCGCCCGGTGCGGGCAACCCGCCCGCGCGGGGCGGTCAGCGCCGCAGCCGCGCCGGCTCCAGGCTGGCATAGACATCGCCGGAATTGGCCGCGTGCGGCAGGGCGGCGATCCAGCCCCGCATCGCCGCCGCATGCACCGGCTCCGGATGGGACAGGTCCATCCCCTCGCCGAGGCAGGCGTTGAAGGCGCGGTAGCCGAGCGCCTCCAGCCGGTCCAGGCATTGCGCCGCGACCTCGCGCTGGATGGTGGTGAACTCGAAGGACAGGCTGCGGGGCGGGCGCGTCAGCCCGGCCAGCGCGGTCGCCTCGTAGCCCTCCACGTCGATCTTCACGAAGTCGGGCATCCCGTGCGCGGCCGCCAGCGCGTCGAGCGTGGTGACCGGCAGGCGCAGCGCCGCGTCCCAGACCTGGCCCTCCCAGCCCGCCGCGCCATCCGCGGCGGCGACGAAGGCGTCGGAGGCGGTGGCGACGGTGGGATTGGCGCTGTTCAGCCGCAGCACCGCCTCGCCCGGTTCGGCGCCGACCAGGGCGGCGACCCGCGCCACCCCCGGATCGCGCCCGAACAGCAGCCGCAGCAGGCGGGCCAGCCGCGGCTGCGGCTCCACCGCCACCGCGCGGGCGCCGAGGCGCCGGAAGCTCGCCGTCCGGTCGCCGACATGGGCGCCGACATCGAAGCCGAGGTCGCCGGGGCCGAGGAAGCGGGCATGGAAGGCGTCCAGCGCCGCGGCGCGCCCGGCGGCGTAGTAGGTGCGGAGCGACCGGCCGATCGCGGCGGCGCCGCTCACCGGAACACCACCGCGGCGCCGCCGGCATGTCCGGGCGGCACCATGACGCCGCCCCCCGGCGCGTCGCGCAACGGCAGGTGGGCCAGCAGGCGGCGCGCCGCGGCGGCGCCGTCGCCGGTGCGCAGCACCAGTCCCGCCATGAAGGGCAGGGTGGGCGGGACGACCCCCGGCAGCACCCCGTCCAGCGCCCCGGCCGGCAGGACCCGCAGCCAGGTCTCCATCGCCGGGGAATGCGGGCCCGCCGCGCCGGCCGCGCCGGGGAGCGCGATGCGGAAGCCGGCGACCGGGTCCGGCCGCGCCGGCAGGCCGGTCAGGCGCGACAGCCGCGCGGTGGTGGCGGCCGGGTCCCCCACCGCCAGGATGGCGCCTTCCAGCGCCTCCGCCCCGTTGCGGTGGCCCATCCAGCGCGGGTCCCAGACGAGGTCGGGCGTCATGTGGCGGATCAGCTGGATGCGGCCTTCCGGCGCGTCCGGGAAGGGCAGGCGGGCGAAGCGGGCGATCGGCCCGCCCGGCTCCACCGGCCGTTCCAGCCAGGCGATGCCGGGGATGTCGAGCCCGCCGCGGCGCAGCCGGGCGAGGTTGCCCTCCACCTCCTCCATCCCGAAGGCCAGGATGTGCATCCCCTCGTGCCGCGCGGTGAAGCGGTCCACGCCATTGGCGAACAGCGCGGGGTCGAGGATGCCGAGAAGCTCCACATAGCCGTGGCGGAGGAAGGCGCAGCGGTTGCCGCTGCCGAAGGGCTCGACCGGCCCGTCCGGGCCCCGCCGCCCCGATTGCCGCGCCACCGGCGACAGCGCGAAGCCCAGCCCTTCCCACGCCGCCCAGAGCGGCGCCGGGTCGCGCGCGCAGAGCCCGACATGGTCGAGCGCGAGGGCGGAGTTGCCGGCCATGCGCGTCAGCCGGCCGGGTTCTCGTATTTGTCGAGCAGCCATTCCGCCGGCTCCGCCTCGGCCTCCCGGTGCCAGCGATCCACCAGCGGATGCGCGCGCACCGCGTCGCAATAGGCGCGGCTGGTCGCCGACAGCTCCGGCTGCCAGGTGCGGAAGCGGGTCACGACGGGGGCATACATCGCATCCGCCGCGCCGAAGTCGCGGCCCATCAGGAAGGGCCCGCCACCCGCGGCGATGGCTTCCGCCCAGATCGCCTCGATGCGGGCGATGTCGGCCAGGCTGTCGGGGTTGCGGCCGCGGCCGGGGAAGGTCCGGCCGAGATTCATCGGCATCGCCATCCGCAGCCCGCGGAACCCCGCATGCATCTCGGCCGCGATGCTGCGGGCATGGGCGCGGGCGACGCGGTCGGCGGGCCACAGCGCGGGGGCGATCTCGGCGCAGTATTCGGCGATGGCGATGCTCTCCCACATGCGCGCGCCGCGGTGCTCCAGGTAGGGCACCATCCCGTTGGGCGAGATGGCCTTGATCGCCTCCGTCCCGCCGCCGCCGGCCAGCGGCACCACCACCTCCTCCACGTCGAGCCCCGCCAGCCGCACCAGCAGCCAGCCGCGCAGGCTCCAGGAGGAGTAGCGCTTCGTCCCGATCACCAGCCTGCCCTCGGCCATCCCGGTCTCCCGTCCCTCGTGACGGGCCTTCTTGCCATGCCGGCCGCGTTTCGTCGCGGGGGTGGCGGGGGTGGCGCCTTCCGGCCACGCGCCCGGCGGTCTATGGGAAGCCGATGGCTGCTTCGGCTAGGGACCGCATCCTCCTCAATCTCGGGCTCGACGCGCTGGTGGCGGCCCTCGCGCTGCCGGCGGCGGTCTGGCTGGCCGCGCCCGGCGCCTGGCCGCCCGGGGCCTGGTGGCTGCCCGCGGTGCCCGCGGCGGCGGCGGCGCTGCTGCTGGCGGGTTGGGCGCTCGGCCTGCCGCGGCAGTACTGGCGCTTCGCCGCGCTGCCCGATTTCCTCGCCGCCTCCGCCGCCGCCGCCGCCTCGGCCGCGATGCTGTGGGGGATGCTGCATGCGGTGGAGGCCTGGCGGCCGCCCAACCCGGCCTTCCCGGTGCTGCACGCGCTGGTGCTGGCCGCGCTGCTCGCCGCCCCGCGCATCGCGGCCCGCATCCGCCATGCCGGCCGCGTCGGGCCGGAGACCGGCAACCCCGCCCAGCCCGCCCTGCTGGTCGGCGCCGGCGACGGGGCGGACCTGTTCCTGCGCGCGCTGGCGCAGGAACGCAGCCCGGCCGTGAACGTCACCGGCATCCTGTCGCTGCGGTCGCGGCAGATGGGGCGGCGCATCCACGGCGTGCCCGTGCTCGGCACCGCCGAGGATGCGGCGACGGTGCTGGAGACGCTGCGCGACGCGGCGCGGCTGCCGGCGCAGATCATCCTCGCCACGCCGCAGCTGCAGGGGCTGGAGTTGCAGCGCCTGCTGGATGCCGCCGACCGCCACGGCGTGCCGGTGCGCCGCGCGCCGCGCGTCACCGCGCTCGGCGCGCTCAGCCGCCGCCCCGGCGAACGCGCCGAGCCGGAGCGCCGCGTGACGCTGCGCCCCATCGAGATCGAGGAGCTGCTGGACCGCCCGCAGGTGCCGCTCGACCGGGAAGGGATGGCGCGGCTGATCCAGGGGCGGCGCGTGCTGGTGACCGGCGCCGGCGGCACCATCGGCGGCGAGCTGGCGCGGCAGGTCGCGGCCCTCGGCCCCGCCAGCCTGACGCTGCTCGACCACGGCGAATACGTGCTCTACGAGATCGACCTGGAACTGCGGGAGCGCCACCCCGACGTGCCGCGCCGCGCCGTGCTGGCCGATGTGCGCGACGAGCCCCGCATCCGCCGCCTGTTCGCCGACATCCGCCCCGAACTGGTGTTCCACGCGGCCGCGCTGAAGCATGTGCCGATGGTGGAGAACGACCCGCTGGAGGGGCTGCTGACCAACGCGCTCGGCACCCGCGTCGTCGCCGATGCGGCGCGCGAGGCGGGCTGTTCGCTGATGGTCTTCATCTCCACCGACAAGGCGGTGAACCCGACCAGCGTGATGGGCGCGTCGAAGCGCGTGGCGGAGATGTACTGCCAGGCGCGCGATAGAGAGTCCCGCGCCGCCAGCGGCGACGAGTCCCGCGCCGCCAGCGGCGACGAGTCCCGCGCCGCAAACGGCGACGAGTCCCGCGCCGCCCGGGGCGGCATGCGCCTGGTCACCGTGCGCTTCGGCAACGTGCTCGGCTCCACCGGCTCCGTCGTGCCGCTGTTCCGCCGCCAGCTGGAACGCGGCGGGCCGCTGACCGTCACGCATCCCGACATGCGCCGCTACTTCATGACGGTGCGCGAGGCGGTGGGCCTGGTGCTGCAGGCCAGCGTGGTCGGCGCGGTCGACCGCGCCGACCAGCCGGCCGAGCTGCGGGAGGGCGGCATCTTCGTGCTGGACATGGGGGAGGCGGTGAAGATCGTCGACCTGGCCCGCCGGATGATCCGCCTTGCCGGGCTGCGCCCCGACGACGACGTGGAGATCCGCTTCACCGGCTTGCGCCCCGGCGAGAAGCTGTTCGAGGAGCTGTTCCACGGGCAGGAGCCGCCGCACCCCACCAACTTCCCCGGCCTGCTGGTCGCCGTGCCGCGCACCACCGACGCCGCCGAGATGGCGGCCGCGATCGACCGCATCGCCGCGCTCGCCATCGCGGGGGACCGCCGCGGCGCGCTGGCCGAACTGGCCCGGCTGGTGCCGGAATTCGAGCATGACGCGCCGGGCGGCTGACCCCCGCCCGGTCGTTCCGCAACGCATCGAAACCCCCGGTGATTTGGCCGGGGCCGCCGGCCGGGGCTAGAACGCCCTTCCTTCCCGCTGCCACGGACCTCCATGACCTCTCCCGCCCCCATCGCGCTGTTCGACATGAAGGCGCAGCAGGCGCTGATCCGCGCCGAGATCGACCGCCGCCTCGCCTCCGTGCTCGACGGCGGGCGTTTCATCAACGGGCCGGAGGTGGTGGAGCTGGAAGGGAAGCTGGCCGCCTTCGCGGGATGCGCGCACGCGGTCGGCGTCTCCTCGGGCACCGATGCGCTGCAGATCGCGATGATGGCGGAGGGGATCGGCCGCGGTGACGCGGTGTTCCTGCCCGCCTTCACCTACACCGCGACGGCGGAGGTGCCGCTGGTGCTCGGCGCGACGCCGGTCTTCGTGGACGTGGACCCGGCCACCTTCAACATCGACCTCGCCGACCTCGAACGGCGCATCGCGCTGGTGCAGGCGGAAGGGCGGCTGCGGCCGCGTGCGGTGGTGGGCGTGGATCTGTTCGGCCTGCCCGCTGACTGGCCGGCGATCGAGGCGGTCTGCGCGCGCCACGGCATGTTCGCGCTGGACGATGCGGCGCAGGCCTTCGGCGCGGGGCTGCACGGCCGGCGGCTCGGCCGCTGGGGCGGCGCCGCGGCGCTCAGCTTCTACCCGACCAAGACGCTCGGCTGCTACGGCGATGGCGGCGCGCTGCTGACCGACAGCGCGGAGCGCGCCGATCTCTACCGCCAGCTCCGCACCCATGGGGAAGGCAAGACCCGCTACGAGGTGGAGCGCACCGGCATGAACGGCCGGCTCGACACCATCCAGGCGGCGATCCTGCTGTGCAAGCTGCCGCTGATGGAAGCCGAACTCGCCGCCCGCGCGCGCATCGCCGCGCGCTATGGCGAAGGGCTGGCCGGCGCGGTGGGGGTGCCGTCCTCCACCCCCGGCGCGGACCATGCCTGGGGGCTCTATTCCATCCTGGTGGAGGACGCGGCGGCGCGGGCGCGGGTGCAGGCGGCCTGCCAGGCGGCGGGGGTGCCGACCGGCATCTACTACCCGAAGCCGCTGCACCACCAGCCCGCCTATGCCGCCGCCCATGCCGGGGCGGTCGCCGGCGGCCCGCCGCCGCTGCCGGTGAGCGAGATGCTGTGCGGGCGCATCCTGTCCCTGCCCATGCACCCCTACCTGACGGAGGAGGAGGTCGCGCGGGTGGTCGCGGCGGTGCGCGCCGCGGCCTGACCGCGCGCCCTTCCAGCGCCGGCCGACTTCGCGCTTGAACCGGTGCGCCCTGTTGCTGTTGCATGACGCAAGACGCAGCAGGAGGCGCGGATGCGCCGCAGATCCCTCCTCGCCGTGGCCGGCGCCGCGGCGAGCCTCCACCGGGTGCCGCCGGCCCGCGCCGAGGAACCGGTGGATGTCGCGCTCGTCATGGCCGTCGATGTCAGCCGCTCGATCGACGAGGACGAGGCGCGGCTGCAGCGCGAGGGCTACCGCGCGGCGGTCAGCGACCCGCGCGTGGTGGAGGCGATCCGCGGCGGCATGCTGGGATCGGTCGCGGTCGCCTACACCGAATGGGCCGGCGTCGAGTACCAGCGCCTGGTGATCCCCTGGACGCGCATCGCCAGCCAGCGCGATGCGGAGGCCTGGGCGGAGGCGCTGGCGCAGGCGCCGCGGGCGTCGCTGTCCTGGACCTCCGTCTCGGGCGGGATCGACCATGCGCGCCGGGTGCTCGGCGAATGTCCCTACGAGGCGACGCGGCGGGTGATCGACGTCTCCGGCGACGGCGTGAACAACAGCGGCCCGCCGGCCGAACAGGCGCGCGACCGCGCGGTGGCGGAAGGCATCACCATCAATGGCCTGCCCATCCTGAACGACCGCCCGACCTTCGGCCGCCCGCCGCCCGTCCCGCTCGACATCTACTTCCGCGAGAGCGTGATCGGCGGGGCCGGCGCCTTCGTCATCGCCGCCGAGGATTTCGAGGCCTTCGGCCAGGCCGTGCGCCGCAAGCTGATCCGGGAGATCGCGGGCCGCGACGGGCCCGGGCTGATGCGCGGATAGCCCGCCGCGCGGCGCCTACCGCTCCACATCCTCGATCGACAGGCCGAAGGCCGCGACGCCCTCGGCCAGCAGGTCGCCGAGATTGTCCATGCTGAGCAGGTAGTCGCCGATGTCGCGCCCGTCGTTGCGTTCCACCGCAAGGGCGCGCGCCTCGTCCCATTCCTCCGGGCCGTAGTCGCCGCGCCCGGTCCAGGCGAGCGCGATGAGGCTCGCCTGCTCGTCCTCGTTCAACTCGCCGAGGAAGGCGCGCAGCGCCGCCTCGGTCATGTCGTCGGGCGTCTCCTGCAGCAGCGCGGCCTCGCTGTTCTCGTCCTCGCTGGCCTGCTCGGGCTCCGTCTCCTCCTTGCCCTGCAACGCCCTGACATGGTCGACCACCGTCGCCACCGTCTCGAGGCTGACGCCGAGGTCGACTTCGTCGTCGTCGGAATAGTCTGACATCCTGCCCCCTTCGGCGCGGCTGCGGCGCGCGCTCCGCCCCTTTAGACGGTGGCGGCATGGACGGTTCCGCAGCGCAGGACAAATTCCCGCGCAACGGGCAGGCCCTTCGTCGCGTTGCGGAACGCAGCTGAGACGTCGTGTCAAGACCGGAGGCGAAGCCGAGATGCGCCTTGCACTGTTGCTGATGCTCTGCGCGGCCGGATCCGCGCGGGCGGCCGAGCAGGTGTCGCATGACCCGCGCGGGGTCCATGCCCCCGGCGCCGGCTGCATGACGCCGGAACTGCGCGCCGCCGCCTTCCAGCGGATCGAGGCGGACCTGCCCCCCACCTTCCGCCAGGCGATGCACCACTGCCTCGTCGTCGCGCCGGGGCGCGCCGGACCCGCACCGGGGCGCGCCGGACCCGCGCCGGGGCGCGCCCGGACTCCGCCGCGCCGCACCTGAAGCGTCCCGGTACCACCCCGCTGCGCGCGCGCTATCGCCGGGGCGGCGCCCGGTAGTCCGGCCGCGCAGGCAGCGGCGGCCACGCCTCCGCCTCCACCCTGTCCGCCGTGCCGGCGATCTGGGCGGCCGCCATCGGATGCCCCGCATCCAGCGCGGTGATGGCCAGGCGGCGCAGCGCGGCCACCACGCCTTCGAGTGTCGGGGCCGGCGGGTCGGCCACCGGTGCCGCCGGGTGCTGCGGGTCACTCATGCGGGACTGACCGTCCCGGGCAGGAACATGCCGTCATGCGTCCATGATGGACGCGCGCCACGCATCTGGACAGATGGGGCGGCCACCCCTCCCTGCGTTGCAATCACGATTGCGCGATCAACGCCCACCGATCCGTGACCGCCGCGTTTTCCTCGCAAGGACGTCAGGAGGCGGACTGATGGCGGGAGGAGGGCACGAGAACGCGGCAGGCGCGGACTGGGCCATCCTTCCGCCGGACATGTCGCTTCCCGGCCTGTTGCTGCTGGCGCTGGCCGTCTGGGCCGGCGGTTCGGTGCTGCTGGTCGGCGGGATCGGCGCCTGGATCGCCACGATGCGCGCCTGGCGGGACCGCCATCCGCAATGAGGGCCATGGAACCGCTTGCGGCGGCGGGTCTGGAACATAATATGAACAGACCCTGCCACCCTGCCGCGGAGCCGCGATGGACCTCCTCCGGAAGCTCGAGCTTCTCGCCGATGCCGCGAAATACGACGCCTCCTGCGCCTCCTCGGGCACGGCGAAGCGGGACAGCCTGCGGGGTGGGCTCGGCAGTACGGAAGGCAGCGGCATCTGCCATGCCTATGCCCCGGACGGGCGCTGCATCTCGCTGCTGAAGATCCTGCTGACCAATGCCTGCGTCTTCGACTGCGTCTACTGCGTCAACCGCGCCTCCTCCAACGTGCCGCGGGCGCGCTTCACGGTGGAGGAGGTCGTGCAGCTCACGCTCGACTTCTACCGCCGCAACGCGATCGAGGGGTTGTTCCTCTCCTCCGGCATCATCCGCTCGCCCGACGCGACGATGGAGCAGATGGTCCGCGTCGCCCGCACCCTGCGGGAGGAGCACGGCTTCCAGGGCTACATCCACCTCAAGACCATCCCCGACGCCGACCCGGCCCTGCTGGAGGAGGCGGGGCGCCATGCCGACCGCCTGTCGATCAACATCGAGCTGCCGCAGCCGGCCAGCCTGAAGGCGCTGGCGCCGGAGAAGGACGCCACCGGCATCCGCCGCGCCATGGCCGGGCTGCGCACCCGCATCGACGGCGCGAAGGAGGAGGCGCGGGCCGCCCGCCGCGCCGCCGCCCCGCGCTTCGCCCCGGCCGGGCAGAGCACGCAGATGATCGTCGGCGCCGATGCCGCCGACGACGCGGCGATCCTGGGCACCGCGACGGACCTCTATGCCGGCTACCGGCTGCGGCGCGTCTACTACTCGGCCTACTCGCCCATCCCCGACGCGTCGCGCCTGCTGCCCCTCATCGCCCCCCCGCTGGTGCGGGAGCACCGGCTGTACCAGGCCGACTGGCTGCTGCGCTTCTACGGCTTCACGAAGGAGGAGGTGATCGCGGGCGGGGAGGGCGGGATGCTCGACCCCGAGCTCGACCCCAAGACGGCCTGGGCGCTGAAGCACCGCGCCGATTTCCCGGTCGACCTGAACCGCGCGGAGCGGGAGGCGATGCTGCGCGTCCCCGGCCTCGGCGTGAAGGCGGTGGACCGGCTGGTCGCGGCGCGCCGCCACCGGGCGATCCGCACCGAGGACCTGGCGCGGCTGCGCGTCAGCCTGGCGAAGGTGCTGCCCTTCGTCGTCACCGCCGACCACCGCCCGCGTCTGCTCGACAGCGCCGGGCTGCGCGGGCTGGTCGTGCCGCGCACCGCCTTCGCCGCGGCGGCGCGTCCCGCGCAGCTCTCCCTGTTCTGAGATGACGGTCGCCACCGTCCTGCCCGGCCCGGCCGATTTCGACGCCTGGCGCGACGCCGCGCGCGGCCTGCTGGCAGCCGGCGTGCCGCCCGCGGAGGCGGAGTGGTGCGTCCCGGGCGAGGCCGCCGGCCTGTTCGCCGAAGCCGCGCACCCCTCCGCCCCTGGCCCGGATGCGGGCGTCCCCCGTGTGCCGCGCGCCTTCGTCGAGGCTGCCGCCACCGCGATCCGCCATGCCGACCGGGACCGCTTCGGCCTGCTCTACCGCATGCTGTGGCGCCTGACGCATGGCGAGCCTTCGCTGATGGAGGTCGCGACGGACCCGGACACGGCAAGGCTGCACGCCATGGCGAAGGCGGTGCGGCGCGACGCGCACAAGATGCACGCCTTCCTGCGCTTCCGGATGGTGCCCACGGAGGACGGCGTCCGCCACGTCGCCTGGTTCGAGCCGGAGCACCACATCGAGGAGGCGGAGGCGGGCTTCTTCGTCCGCCGCTTCGCCGGGCTGCAATGGTCGATCGTCACGCCGAAGCGCAGCGTCCACTGGGATGGCGGGGCGCTCCGCCTCGGCCCCGGCGGCAGCCGCCGGGACGTGCCGCCCGACGACGCGGTGGAGCCGCTGTGGCGCGCCTACTACGCTGCCATCTTCAACCCCGCCCGGCTGAAGCCCGGCGCGATGCGCGCCGAGATGCCGCGGAGGTACTGGCGCAACATGCCGGAGACGGCGGAGATCCCCCGCCTGATCGCCGAGGCGCCGAAGCGCGTGGCGGAGATGGTGGCCCGCGGCGGCACCGCGCCCAACCCGCGCCCGCAGCGGCGCCTGCACCTCGCGCCCGCCCCATGCGTTGGCGAGGGCATGGACCTGCTCGACACCCCCGACGATCCCGCCGCCGCGCTCGCCGCCCTTCGGCAGGAACTGCTGGGCCGCAACGACCTGCCGGACTTCGCCGCCCGCGCCACCCAACCGGTCTTCGGCGAGGGGCCGCCCGGCGCGCCGCTGCTGTTCGTGGGCGAACAGCCGGGCGACGAGGAGGACATCCAGGGCCGCCCCTTCGTCGGCCCCGCCGGCCGCCTGTTCGACCGCGCGCTGGCCGAGGCGGGGGTGCCGCGCGAGGCGGCCTATGTCACCAATGCGGTGAAGCACTTCAAGTTCGTCCCCACCGGCCGGCGGCGCCTGCACCAGTCCCCCGATGCCGGCGACATCGCCTGGTACCGCCCCTTCCTGCTGCGGGAGGTCGGCATCGTCGGCCCGAAGCTCGTCGTCGCGCTCGGCGCCACCGCGCTGCGGGCGCTGACGGGCAAGCCGATGCCGGTGATGAAGACGCGGGGGCAGGTGGTGGCGGGGCTGGAAGGCCACCCGGTCTTCGCCACCGTCCATCCCAGCTACCTGCTGCGCCTGCCCGACCAGGCCGGGCAGCAGCGCGAATATGCAAGGTTCGTGGAGGACCTGCGCGCCGCGCAGGCCCGGGTCCACTGACCGCCGCAGGGAACCCGCGCCGCCGCCCCGCGTCCCCTCGCCGCCAGCAAGGAGGCCGCGCATGAGCCGGGACGACGAACAGACGAAGCGCCGCTACACGATCCGCCAGGTGACCAACATCCAGGCTTCCTGGACGGAGACGGAGCGCGGCGAGGAGGGGAAGTTCACCCTCCAGCTCATCCTCGACAACGGGGTCGAGGAATACATCCTGCAACCCGACTCCGACGATATCGACGTCATCCTGAAGCTGTTCGCGCGCAGCGCGCACACCACCTTCGACCTCGACCGCAAGGTGCTGATGTTCGGCAACATGACGGTGAAGTAGCGGCAGCGCCGGACGCACCGGGCGCGGTCATGCGCCCGGCGTCATGCACCGACCCATGCGGCCCACGGAGCGGGCCGAGCGGCCGAGCGGCCGCCGCGGCAAATGCTGCGAAGCCCAGCCGGCGGATGCCGGCGCCCGGCGTCTGATACTGACCGGCGTGAATGCTGACACATTCACGCCCTTCAGACGCCGGGCGGGCCGCATCCGCGTCCCCCGGCTTCGCCGCAGATGCGGCGGCTGCCATCCGGCGGCTCGGCGGGCTTCGCCCGCCGCCATCGGATCACCTTCAACGCCGGCCGGTACGAGGGCACGAAAAAGCATACGATGGGTCGAGGCATCCGACCCATCGTATCAGTTCAGCCGCTGCCGCAATTCCTCCAGCAGGCCGCGCACGCGGCCTGCCTGGGGGCCGTCGGGCGCCAGGGCGAGGAACCTTTCGAGGCAGGCGATCGCGGCGCCGATATGGTCCAGCCGCTGGTGCATCAGCCCCGCCTCGCGCCACAGCGGCGCGGCGTCGGGCGCGATGCGCAGCATGTCCTCCGTGCAGGCGACCGCGCCGCGCAGGTCGGAATCCCGCAGGCGGCGCACCTTGATGTTGTTCTGCAGCCGCAGCAGCACCGCGCGCCGGCCCATCGGCGCCAGCGTGTCGGGGCCGAGTTCCGCGGCATCGCCGGCGAAGCGCTTCAGCAGGCCGCGCAGGGCGCGGGCATCCATCGCCGCGCCGCCCGCGAAGACATCCACCACCACCTGCCCGCGCCCGGCCAGCGCCACCAGGAAATGGCCGGGGAAATCCACCCCATGCGCCGCCCAGCCCGCCGCTTCCGCCGCGTGCAGCCAGAGGATGCCGAGCGCGACCGGCAGGCCGCGCCGCCGTTCCATCACCCGCAGCAGGTTGGCGTTCGACAGGTCGTCATAGGTCTCGCCGTCGCCGGCGAAGCCGAAGCGGCCGTGCAGCACCTCCGCCAGCACGGCGCGGCGGCGTTGCAGGTCGCCGCCATCGGCCTGCGGGTCCGCCGCGGCGGCTTCCACGGCCGCGCGGGCGATCGCGGTCAGCAGTTCCGCCCCGGCGCGCCAGTCCGCCTCCGGCGCATCGATGCGCGCAAGCTGCAGGGCGACCGAGGCGATGTCGATCTCCTCGTCCTGCAGCTGCCCCGCGGCGTCGAGCGCCGCGCGGGCCTCCGATGATGGGCCGGTCATGCCCGGGACGTCGCCCAGCCGGCAGGCGCGGTCAAGGGTGCAAGCGACAGTTGAATGACGGGGAGAAATCCGTAACCTGCGGTCCTCGTCACGGGGGCAGGCATGACGAAGACCTTCATCGACATCGCACCGGCCGATGTGAGGAGCGACTTCCAGAAGCTCAACAACGACGCCAACCACTTCATCTACCCGCTCGACCAGGGCCAGATGCTGCGGGAGCTGAACCGGGAGCGCGGGTCGAACGGCGAGAAGCGCGTCAGCGAGGCCGGGGTATGCCGCGCCCTGGCGCTCTACTTCATCCATTTCCGCCTGAACCCGCCGAAGGCCAGTTCGGACCCCGATTTCGGCGGGGTCAACGGCGCGGGCATCCGCTTCACCCGCCCCTTCGCCGAATTCGCTCTGGGCATGGGCGACAGCACCGCGGTGCGGCAGGCGATGATCATCCAGGACGTCCACGCCAAGGTCCATGCGACGAAGCTGACCCTGGCCGGCAAGCACCCCATCTCCACCCGCAACCGCGGCGACCTGGACCAGAACGGCGACAAGATGCTGGGCAACAAGGGGTCCATCATCAAGGAGATGTTCAACCCGCCCGGGCTCTACTACCTCGCGCTGCGGAACTTCTGGAACACCACGGGCCACGCCATCGCCTTCGACACCCGTGGCCCGGTCATCATGTTCGATGCCAATTCCGGCTGGTGGCAGTGGAACGACAACCCGACGGCGCAGGGTTCGCTCGCGGCCTGGTTCCCGAAATACTACAAGGCCATCGGCTACAAGAAGAACTTCCTGTTCGGCAACCGCCACCTGGTGCAGTTCGGCTGAGCAACGGGCCGCTTCCCAGCGGAGGCGACCCGGATATATCCTTTCGCCCAAGTTCCGCGGCGCGACCGCGGGGCAATGAGGGGAAAGGAAACGCCGGATGCTCCAGCTCCGTGTCAACGGGCGCGCGTCCGCGGTGGAGGCCGAGGCCGACACGCCGCTGGTCTATGCGCTGCGGAACGACCTGCGGCTCAACGGACCCAAGCTCGGCTGCGGGCGCGGGCAATGCGGCGCCTGCACCGTGCTGGTCGACGGCCGCGCCACGCGGTCCTGCCAGATGCGCGCGGGCGACGCGGTGGGCCACGAGATCACGACGCTCGAGGGCCTCGGCACGCCGGAACGCCCGCATCCCCTCCAGGCCGCCTTCATCGCCGAACAGGCGGCGCAATGCGGCTACTGCACCAATGGCATGATCATGCAGGCGGCCGGGCTGCTCGCCGAGCATCGTGGCCCGGTGAGCGAGGCGGCGGTGCGCGACGCGCTGGACCACAACCTGTGCCGCTGCGGCACGCAGCCGCGCATCGTCCGCGCCGTGATGCGCGCGGCCGGCGGGCAGGGGGCATGACCATGGGCGCCGAGAGCCTCTCCCCCTCCCGCCGCGGCTTCCTCGCGGCACTCGGTGCCGGCGCGGCCGGCCTCGCCATCGGCTTCCGGCTGGACGGCGCGCAGGCGCAGGCGCCGGCCGTCACGCCGATGCTGCGCGCCAACCCGCGGCTCGACAGCTGGGTCCGCATCACGCCGGACGGGCGCATCGTGGTGCTGACCGGCCGGGTCGAGCTGGGCCAGGGCGTGCTGACCGCGATGCGCCAGATCGCGGCGGAAGAACTGGACGTCGCGCCCGACCGGCTGGAGCTGATCTCCGGCGACACCGCCGAGACGGCGGATGAGGGGGTCACCGCCGGCAGCCAGTCCATCCGCTTCGGGGGGGAGGCGCTGGGCGTCGCCTGCGCCGATGCGCGCGCCACGCTGGTGGGCGTCGCGGCCGAGGCCTGGGGGGTGGAACGCGCGGCGGTCAGCGTGAAGGACGGCGTGATCGAGGGCATCGGCGGCCACCGCATGACCTATGCGGAAGCCGCCGCCCGCGTGTCCCTGGTGCGGCCGGTGGACACGGCGGCGCGGCGCAAGCCGCCGGGGGCCGCGACCCTTGTCGGCACCTCGATGCCGCGCACCGACATCCCGGCCAAGGTGTTCGGCCGGCAGGTCTTCATCCACGACCTGCGGCCGGAGGGGATGCTGTTCGGCGCCGTGGCGCGGCCGCCGGCCTATGCGGCGCGGCTCGTGGCGCTCGACCTCGCCTGGGCGAAGTCCCTGCCGGGCGTGGTGGAGGTGGTGCGCGACGGCAGCTTCCTGGGCGTGGTGGCCCGGCGCGAGGAACAGGCCAACGACGCCGCCCGCCGCATCGCCGCCGCCGCCACCTGGCAGGACGGCGCGCCGATCTTCGGCGGCCGGGGCGTGTTCGACCACCTGCTGACCGCGCCGGCGAAGGTGGACACCATCCACACGACCCCCGCCGGTCCCGCCGCGGTGCGCACGAAACGGGCGGAGTACCGCCGCGGCTTCCAGGCGCATGCCTCGATCGGCGCGTCCTGCGCGCTGGCGGAGTGGAAGGACGGGCGGCTGACCGTCTGGTCGCACGCCCAGGGGCCCTTCCCGCTGCGCGGCGACCTGGCGCGCGGGCTGCGGATGGACGCGGCGGCGGTGCGCGTCATCCATGTCCAGGGCTCGGGCTGCTACGGCCACAACGGCGCCGACGACGTGGCGCTGGATGCCGCGCTGCTGGCGCGCGCCGTGCCCGGCCGCCCCGTGCGCGTCCACTGGACGCATGAGGAGGAGATGGTGTGGGAGCCCTGGGGCTCCGCCATGGTGGTGCGGATGGAAGCGGGGCTCGGCGCGGACGGGTCCATCGCGTCCTGGGGGCACGATGTCTGGTCCTTCCCCCATT
Organism: Falsiroseomonas sp. CW058; assembly: GCF_050563535.1. Classification (NCBI taxonomy): domain Bacteria; kingdom Pseudomonadati; phylum Pseudomonadota; class Alphaproteobacteria; order Acetobacterales; family Roseomonadaceae; genus Falsiroseomonas; species Falsiroseomonas sp. CW058. Next base: position 22,960 of record NZ_JBNXUO010000036.1, on the reverse strand, counting down.
CCACCCGGCCGGGCGGCACCACGGGCTGCAACCTGCGCTCCGCCTGGTACCTGGAGAACCCGGTGCCGATGTCGCCGGTGGTGGACGGGCCGCTGCCGAACGGCGCCGCCGCGCGCAACGCGGTGCCGATCTACGCCGTGCCCGGCCAGCGCGTGACCACGCATTTCCACGCGGAGATGCCGGTCCGCACCTCCGCGCTCCGCACGCTCGGCGGCTATTTCAACGCGGTCGCGGCGGAGATGTTCATGGACGACCTGGCGGCCGAGGCCGGGGTCGATCCGGTGGCCTGGCGGCTGCGCCACCTGCGGGACCCGCGGCTGGCCGCCGTGCTGCGCCGCGCGGTCGAGGTCTCGGGCTGGCAGCCGCGCGCCGTGACCCCCGGCCGCGGGCAGGCGGAGGGGACGCTGCTGGTCGGCACCGGCGTCGGGCTGTCGAAATACAAGAACAGCGACAGCCATGTCGCCGTGGTCGCCCGCGTGGCGGTGGAGCCCGCGACCGGCAGGGTCCATGTCCGGAAGATGTGGGCCGCGACCGAGGCCGGGCGGCTGGTGAACCCGGACGGCGTCACCAACCAGATCGAGGGCGGCATGGTGCAGGCGGCGTCCTGGACGCTGCTGGAGGAGGGGCGCTGGGACGCGCGGCGCATGGTCAGCGAGGACTACGCCGCCTACCCGATCCTGGGATTCGAGGCGGTGCCGCCGATCGAGAGCGTGCTGATGGACCGCCCCGACCTGCCCTCGCTCGGCGTGGGAGAGGGCAGCCAGGGCCCGACCGGGGCGGCGATCGCCAACGCCATCCTCGACGCGACGGGCCGCCGCGTGGCGGAGATCCCCTTCACGCCGGACCGCGTGCGCGCGGCGCTGGCGGGGTAGGAGCGCGGCGGGCGGGGGTGGCGCGCGCCGCCCCCGCTCCGCTCAGCCCGCGGTCTGCGCGAGCCAGGCCATCGCCGCATCGACGCCGCCCGGCGCATGCGGCACGCCTTCGAGCTTCAGCGCGATCTCGGTCGCGGCGAGGGTGCCTAGGATCATCGGCTCGTTCAGGTCGCCGAGATGGCCGATGCGGAAGACCTTGCCGTGCAGCCGGCCGAGCCCGGTGCCGAGCGCGACATTCATCGTCGCCACGCGCCGGCGCAGCGCCTCGGCGTCGAACCCCTCCGGGACCAGGATGGAGGTGACGGAGTTCGACACGCGCTCGGGCGACAGGCAGAACAACTGCGGGCCGTCATTGCCCGCCCAGTGCCGCACCGCGCGGCGCGTCGCCTCCGCCAGCCGCGCATGGCGGGCCAGCACGCGGTCCAGCCCCTCCTCCTCGATCAGGCGCAGCGCCTCCTGCAGGCCGTAGAACAGCGCGATGGGCACGGTGCCGATGAAGGACTTGTGGCGGCGCTGGAGCATGGTGGTCCAGCCGAAATAGTGCTTCGGCAGGGTCGAGGCCCGGTGCGCCGCCATCGCCTTTTCCGACACGCCGGTGAAGCTGAAGCCGACCGGCAGCATCAGCCCCTTCTGGCTGCCGCCCACCGCGGCATCGACGCCCCATTCGTCCATCCGGAACTCGATGGAGCCGAGCGAGGAGATGGTGTCGGCCAGCAGCAGCGCGGGGTGCCCCGTCTCGTCCAGGATGGCGCGGATGCGCGGCAGGTCGAGCGTCATGCCGGTGGAGGTCTCGTTGTGGACCACGCAGACCGCCTTCAGCCCGTGAGCCGCATCGGCGGCGAGCGCGGCGCGCAGCGCGGCGTAGTCCAGCCCGCGCCGCCAATCCGCCGCGCAGCCTTCCACCACCAGCCCGAGATCGGCCGCCATGGCGCCCCATGAGACGGAGAAATGCCCCGTCTCGACGATGAGGATGCGGTCGCCCGCCGAGAACAGGTTGGCGAGCGTCGCCTCCCACGCCGCATGGCCCGAGCCGGTGTACATGAACAGGTGCTGCTCCGTCCGCAGCACGCGCTTCAGCCCGGCCACGCAGGCATCGTAGACCGCGAGGAAGTCGGGGCCCATGAAGTCCACCGTGTGGTGCGACACGGCGTGCAGCACGCTGTCGGGGATATTGGTGGGGCCCGGATTGGCGAAGAAGTGACGGCCGCGCAGCAGCATGGTGTCGTCCCTGGACGTCTGGCGGGGCGCGGTTCCGCCCCACCATGGTTTGTCCGCGCAAACGGGCGAAAAGGAAAGCGCCGGGGTTCCGCGCCGGGGCCCACCCTGCGATGGTCCGCGCGCATGTCCCTCCTCGGTGCCCGCTCGGCCGTGGTCAGCCTCGGCGCGTCCTGCCAGACGGCGCGGCAGATCCGGCTGCACGCCCCGCTGCTGGCCGAACGCATGGGCGAGGCGCTGGCCCCGCGGTCCTTCCCGCTGGACTGGATGTTCGCGCCGCCCGATGCGGTGGCGCGGCTGCTGCGGAGCGAGACCCGCATCCCGGCCGAGCCGGGCGAACTGGTGGCGGCGCAGCGCCCCTTCTGGCCGCGCCACGGCGTCTGGTTGTGGCACGACCCGATGGAGGGGGACGGCGCGGCAGGGGATTTCGCGGCGATGCAGGCCCGCATGGCCCGCCGCTGGGACCGCTTCGTCGCGCTGCGGTCGCTCGAACGCCGCGTCTTCGTGCTGTCCAACACGCAGAACAACCTGGCGCGCCTGCCCGACATCGCGCCGCAGCGGCTGGATTTCCGCCTGGATGCGCGACGAATGCGCGCGGTGGCGGGGGCCGTGCAGGCGCTGTTCGGCGCCGAGGGGACGGAGGTGCTGTTCGTCGCCTATGCGTCGCGCCTCGCCCCGGATGCGCGCGGCTGCGGCCTGCCGCTGGCCGTGCTGGAGCCCGACACCACCGACCACGAGGGCGACGGGGCGCAATGGGCGGCGGCGTTGGGGAAGCTGGTGACGCCGCGCCCCTGACGCAGCGCCCCCTTCAGACGGCCGTGCCGCCGATGGTCAGCCCCGTCATCTTCAGCGTCGGCTGGCCGACGCCCACCGGCACGCCCTGCCCCTGCTTGCCGCAGGTGCCGATGCCGGGGTCGAGGCCCATGTCGTTGCCGACCATCGCCACCTTCGTCAGCGCATCCGGCCCGTTGCCGATCAGCGTCGCGCCCTTCACCGGCGCGCCGAGCTTCCCGTCCTCGATCAGGTAGGCCTCGGAGGCGCTGAAGACGAACTTGCCGGAGGTGATGTCCACCTGCCCGCCGCCGAAATTCACCGCGTAGATGCCGCGCTTCACGCTGGCCAGCACCTCCGCCGGGTCGTGCGCGCCGCCGAGCATGACGGTGTTGGTCATGCGCGGCATCGGGATGTGCGCGTGGCTCTGGCGCCGCCCGTTGCCGGTGGGCGCCACGCCCATCAGGCGGGCATTCTGGCGGTCCTGGAGGAAGCCCACCAGGATGCCGTCCTCGATCAGCGTGGTGCGGCCCGTGGGCGTGCCCTCGTCATCCACCGTCAGGCTGCCGCGGCGGTCGGGGATGGTGCCGTCATCCACCACCGTCACGCCGGGGCTGGCGATGCGCTGGCCGAGCAGCCCGGCGAAGGCGCTGGTCTTCTTGCGGTTGAAGTCGCCTTCCAGCCCGTGTCCGATCGCCTCGTGCAGCAGGATGCCCGGCCAGCCGGGGCCGAGCACCACCTCCATCTCGCCCGCCGGGGCGGGGATGCTGTCGAGGTTGACCAGCGCCTGGCGCAGCGCCTCCTCCACCGCCGCCTTCCACGACGCCTCGCCCAGCACCCGGTCATAGGCGAAGCGGCCGCCGGTGCCGAAGCTTCCCGTCTCCCGCCGGCCATTCGCCTCCACCACGACGGAGACGCCGAGCCGCACGAGCGGGCGCAGGTCCGCGACGCGCCGGCCGTCGGGGCGCAGGATCTGCACCGCCTGCCATTCGCCGGTGATGGACGCCATCACCTGCTTCACGCGGCCGTCGCGCGCGCGGGCGAAGGCGTCGATCTCCTGCAGCAGCGCGGTCTTGCGCGCGAAGTCCATGGCGGAAAGCGGGTTCAGCTCGGAATAGAGCCGGAGGTTGGTGGCGCGCGGCGCCACGTCGAGCGTGCCGGAACGGCCCGCCGCCACCGCCTTCACCGTCTCCGCCGCGCGGCCCAGCGCGGCGTCGCTCAGCTCGGCGGCATGGGCGTAGCCCGCGGCCTCGCCCGCCACGCTCCGCAGTCCGAAGCCGCGCGTGGCGTCGAAGGAGGCGCTGCGGATGCGCCCGTCCTCCAGGCTGATCGCCTCGCTCTCGCGGTGTTCGAGGAACAGCTCCCCGTCCTCGGCGCCGCGCGTCGCCTCCGCGACCCGGCGTTCGGCCGCGGCGCGGTCGAGGGTGGAGAAGAACAGGGTGTCGGTGGCAGCCAATGCGTCCGTCACGTCGGACTCCTTCCGTTCGAGATCACCTGGCCGTGGCCGGCTGCACCAGGCGTGCGGCGGGGAAGCGGAGCACCGCGACGATCCCCGGCCCCTCCGCATCCTCGAGGGTGAGCGTGCCGCCGAGCGCGGTGGCGAGGCTGCGCGCGAGATGCAGGCCGAGGCCGGAGCCCTGGAAGCGCCGGGCGAGCGAGCCGTCGAGCTGGGTGAAGGGCTCGAAGCTGCGCTCGCGGTCCCCGGGCGGGATGCCGATGCCGCTGTCGGCCACGCGGATCGCAACCCCCCCCGCCTCCTGCCCGGCCGAGAGGGAGACGCGGCCGCCCGCGGGGGTGAACTTCACCGCGTTGGACAGCAGCTTGTGCAGCACCTGCGCCAGCCGCCGCGGGTCGCCGCGCAGCGCCGGCAGGCCGTCCGGCAGGACGAGTTCCAGCGCCAGCCCGGCCGCCTTGGCGGCGGGCGCCATGTCGCGCGCCGCGGCCTGCAGCAGCGGCGCGATCGCCACCGGCTCCTCCGCGATGGCCAGCGCGCCGGTCTGGCTGCGCGCGACGTCGAGGATGTCGTCGATCACCAGCAGCAGCTGGCGCCCGGCGTCGTTGATGGCAGCGGCGTAGTCCTCGATGCGGGCGCGGTCGGCTTCGCCCGCGATCGCCTCGGAGAAGCCGATCACCGCGTTCAGCGGCGTGCGCAGCTCGTGGCTCATCGTGGCCAGGAAGCGGGACTTGGCGGCCGATCCCGCCTCCGCCGCCTCCCGCGCCGCCTGGAGCTCGGCGCGGATGCGCTGTTCGTCGGTGACGTCGCCATAGGTGATGACGAAGCCGCCATCCGGCGTCGGGTCGGAGGCGACGTCGAGCACGCGGCCATCCGGCTTGTGGCGCCAGTACCGCTGCGGCCGGTCGCGGTCCATCGCCTTCATCTCCGCCCCAGCCTGCGGGGAGAGCTGCGCGAGCTGCACCGTCTCGTCGATCAGCTCGTCGAGGGAACGGCCGGGGCGCATCCGCCCGGCCGGCAGCCCGGTGAGCTCCGCGGCCTTGGCGTTGGCCGCGAGAAGCCGGCGGTCCGGGCCGTACATGATGATGCCGTGGCGGATGGTGCCGAGCATCGCCTCCAGCATCGCGGCGCGGTGCTGCGCCTCGGCCTCGGCGCGGTGCAGCGCGGTGACGTCGGTGAAGGTGACCACGAAGCCGCCATCGGGCGTCGGGTCGCTCAGCATCTCGATCAGCCGGCCGTCGTCGCGCGCGCGCACCACGCGGTGCGGGCGCGCGCGGTCGATCAGCGCCGCCTCCTCCGCCTGCGCGGCGGAGAGCACGCCGGTCGCGACCTGCTCCTCCACCAGCTCCGCCATGCTGCGGCCGACCGCGTGGTGCACCAGCGGGATGCCCGACAGATCGGCGGTGCGGTCGTTCCAGGCGAGCAGGCGGTGGTCGGGGCCGAAGATCGCGATGCCGTGGCGGATCGCGGCGAAGCTCGCCTCCAGCAGCGCGGCCCGGCGCTGCAGCTCCTCCTCCGCGCGGTGCAGGGCGGTGATGTCGCTGATCACCGCGATGTGGCCCCCATCCGGCAGGCGCCCGGCGCGGGTGAGGATGGCGGTGCCGTTGGCGCGCACGCGCCGGATCGGCCGCCCCGTCTGCTCGACCGGGCCGGAATGGCGGCACAGCAGCTCGTCCGCCAGTTCCCGCGTCAGCTCGCCCGAGGCGACGCGGCGGGCCGCGACCTCCTCCAGGGTCTCGCCGATCCGCACCCCCGCCTCGCCCATGATGCGGCGGTAGGCGGCGTTGGCCATGCGCGCGCGCCGGTCGGCGTCGTAGACCACGACCCCGTCCGGCAGCGCATCCAGCACGGCGTCGAGCAGGGCGGCACGGGCGCGCGCATCCTCCTCCGCGCGGTGCAGGGCGGTGACGTCGGTGAAGACGGAGATGATGCCGCCGTCGGGCAGCCGCGCCATGCGGTTGTCGACCGCGGTGCCGTCGCGGCGCACGCGGTACATGCCGGCCCGGCGCGCCGCCTCCCCTTCCGCCGTCGCGGCGAAGCGCAGCAGGACCTGGGCTGCGGTCGCCTCGTCGTATTCGCCCTCGGCGCGGCGGCGGGCGACGAGGTCCTCCACCGTCTCGCCGATGCGCGCGCCGGTGCCGGACATGATGCGGGCATAGGCGGCGTTGAACATCACCGCGCGCCGGTCGGGGCCGAACACCACCACGCCGTGCGGCAGCGCCTCCAGCACGCCGTCCAGCACGGCCGCGCGGCGGCGCGCCTCGTCCTCGGCGCGCTTCAGGGCGGTGATGTCGTTCACCTCCACCACGAAGCCGCCATCGGCCAGCGGGTGGCTTTCCAGCCGGAGCACGCTGCCGTCCGGGCGTTCGCGCTGACGCACCGAATGCACCGCGCGGTTGCGCGCCAGCCGCTCCGCCACCTCGGCGGCGGCATCGGTGTTGATGAACTCGCCGCGCGCGACCTGCGCGGCGAGCACGTCGCGATGCGTCATGCCGGGCCGGATGGAGCCCGGCAGGCAGCCGGTCAGCGTCTCCATCGCGGCATTGGCCAGCGTCACGCGGTGCGCGCCGTCATAGGCGATGACCCCGCCGCTCAGGCTGGCCAGCACGTTCTCGGCCAGGCGCACGCGGTCCTGCGCCTGCGCGCCGGCCTGCACCAGGTCCGTGATCTCGTGCGCGCAGGTGGCAAAGGCGCCGCCGGGCAGCGGGACGGAGGCGATCTCCACCATGCGCGTGCCGTCCAGCAGGCGCAGGCGCCGGACCGAGGGGCGGCTGCGGTCCACCGCCATCACCGCCACGGTCTGCGCCTCGGGGTCACCCGCGCCGTAGAAGCCGCGGTAGCAGAGCATCCGCACGAGGTCGCGCAGGGCCGTCCCCGGCGGGCAGAGCGCCGCATCCACCCCGACGAGCCGCCAGAAACCCGCATTGGTGTAGGCCAGCCGCGACGCGCCATCGATGACGGCGATGCCATAGGGCAGCGCGTCGAGCACCGGGCGCAGGGCGGGCCCGTCCGTCATGCCGTGCCCGGCTTCGGCCGCAGCGCATGCAGCGCGACGAGCGCGGCGGCGAGCACCAGGACCGCCACCGCCTGGTGGGCGGTGCCGAGGGCGACGGGCACCACATGCAGCAGCGTCACCACGCCGAGCGCGTATTGCAGCGCGACCGCGGCCCCGAAGGCCAGCACCGCGCGCCGGGCGAAGCTGTCCGGCAGGCGGCGGAAGGCCGCCCAGACGCTGCCCGCCGCCATCAGCCCGGCCAGGGTGGCGAGCAGGCGGTGGTTGAACTGCACCGCGGCGAGGTTGGCGGTCAGGTTCCGCCACCAGGGCGCGAGGTCGAGATACCCTTCCGGCACCAGCCGCCCGTCCATCAGCGGGAAGGTGTTGTAGGTGAAGCCGGCGCGGATGCCGGCGACGAAGCCGCCCGCCAGCATCGCCGCCACCACCGCCCAGGCGGCGGCCTTCACCATTCGCCGCACCGGCCGTGCCTCGGCCGGCGCCGCGCCTTCGGGCCGCAGCAGGCCGAGCGCGGTCCAGAGCAGGGCGGAGAAGATCACCAGCGCCAGGCCGAGGTGGATGACCAGCCGATAGGGGGAGACGGCGGTGCGGTCCGCCTCGAAGCCGGAGGCGACCATGTACCACCCGATCGCGCCCTGCAGCCCGCCAAGCGCGAGCAGCCCGAGCAGCTTCGGCTTGGCGCCGGCCGGGATGCGCCCGCGCAGCCAGAACCAGGCGAGGCCGCCGGCATAGGCCAGCCCGATCAGCCGGCCCCACTGCCGGTGGATCCATTCCAGCCAGAAGATCTCCTTGAACCCCTCGATCCCGAAGCCCTGGTTGACCAGGGCGTATTGCGGGATGGTGCGGTAGAGGTCGTAGAGCCGGCGCCATTCGGCTTCCGTCAGCGGCGGGATGGCGCCGGACAGCGGGGCCCATTCCATGATGGACAGGCCCGACCCGGTCAGCCGCGTCGCGCCGCCGATCGCCACCATCGCCCAGACCAGCCCCGCCACGGACAGCAGCCAGAGCGCGACCGCGCGGGCATCGCGGCGGGCGGGACGTTCGGCATCGGGAAGGGTCAGGGGATGCAGGTCGAAGGGCATGGGCGCTATATAGAAGCGAGTTTCCGACTTCGCAGCAGCCCCACTCCGCAGAATGCCGCGCGGCATCATGCGCGCTTGCCGGCCCGGGCGCCCCCTGCTACCCCGCGCCGCATGGCCCCCGACCACATCACGGGGCCGGACCGGCCGCTCGGCGCCGACCCGGCGCCCGCCTTCCCATCCCGCCCCCTGCCCGATGCCCCGCTGCTGTCCGTGGTCATCCCGATGCGCAACGAGGGCCCGAACGTCCTGCCCCTGGTCGAGGAGATCGCCCGCGCGCTGGGCGACACGCCGCACGAGGTGGTCTGCGTCGACGACGGCTCCACCGACGACACGGCGGCGCGGCTGGCGGAGGCCGCGGCGCGCTTTCCCGTGGTGGTGCTGCGCCATCGCGCATCCTGCGGGCAGTCGGCCGGGGTGGTCAGCGGCGTGCTCGCCGCCCGCGCGCCCTGGATCGCGACGCTCGATGGCGACGGGCAGAACGATCCGTCGGACATCCCCCGGCTCTGGGCCCGCGCGCGGTCCGAGGCGGCGGGGACGGCGGCGCCGATGGTGATGGTGGCGGGCCACCGCGTGACGCGCCGGGACAGCGGCGTGAAGCGGATCAGCAGCCGGGTGGCCAATGCCGTGCGCGCGCGGCTGCTGGGCGATGCGACGCCCGACACCGGCTGCGGGCTGAAGCTGTTCCCGCGCGCCCTGTTCCTGGACCTGCCGCGCTTCGACCACATGCACCGCTACCTTCCCGCGCTGGTGCTGCGCCAGGGCGGGCGGGTGGTGAGCGAGGCGGTGAACCACCGGCCGCGGATCCGCGGCGTGTCCAACTACGGCACGCTGGACCGGCTGGCGGTGAGCATCGCTGACATGCTGGGCGTCATCTGGCTGCAGCGGCGCTGGAAGCGGCCGGTGGCGGAGCGGATGGCCGGCGTGCCGCCGGTGGCGGAGCGGATGGCCGGCGTGCCGCCGGCGGGGCAGGCCGGGCCGGCGGGCTGATGCAGGGCCGCTGGCGGGCGCTGGGCAAGCTGCTGGTGCTGGCGGCGGGGCTGGTCGCCGCGGGCGCGCTGCTGCGCGAGATGGGCGGCGTGCCCGGCACGGCCTGGGTCGATGCCTCGATCCGGGACGAGGGCCTGTGGGGCGAGCTGGTCTTCGTGCTGGTCGGCGCCGCCATCACCGCGGCTGGCGTGCCGCGGCAGGGCGTGGCTTTCCTCGGCGGCTACGCCTTCGGCGCGGCGCTCGGCACGCTGCTGGGGCTGGGGGCGCAGCTCCTGGGCTGCGCTGCCAGCTATGGCTGGGCGCGGCTGCTGGGGCGGGACTGGGCGGAGCGGCGGATGGCCGGGCGCTTCGGCCACCGCCTGCGGCCGCTGCGCGACGCGCTGACCGCCAACCCCTTCGAGGCGACGCTGGCGCTGCGGCTGCTGCCGGTCGGCAACAACCTGGCGCTGAACCTGCTGGCGGGGCTGGCGGGGCTGAAGGCGCTGCCCTTCCTGCTGGGGTCGGCGGTGGGCTACCTGCCGCAGACCGTGGTCTTCGCGCTGCTCGGCAAGGGGGTCCGGGTCGAGGGGACGTGGCAGCTCGGCTTGGCCGTGGTGCTGCTGGCGGTGTCGGTGGGGATCGGGCTGTGGCTGCTGCGGCGGCATCGCGCGGGACGCGCGTTGGCCGATTGAGCGCGGCACGCGCGCTGGCCGATTGACGCGAGCGGCACAAGGCGGTGGCCTGTGCGGCCCACGAAGTGGGCCGAGCGGCCGGATGGCCGCCGCCGCATGTGCGGCGAGCCAAGGCCGCGGATGCGGCCGCCCGGCGCCTGAGGGCGCGCAAAGCGGCCCACGAAGTGGGCCGCGCGTCAGGCCGCGGCCTCGTCCGCCGCGAGCGCCTCGTTCCCGGCGGCCGGCGCGGGGGCCGAGACGGGGGGCGCGTAGTCGCTCTCGCTCCAGGCGGCCATGGCGACGAACTCCACCGCGTCATGGGTGCAGAACACCGCGAGGTCGGCCTCCGGCGTGCGGAGCATCTGCCGCAGGCGCATCAGGCTGTCGCGCTGCGCCGCGTCGTTGTCGGCCATCAGCCGCTCATAGGCCGCGACCAGCGGCGGGGCCGATCCGTCGCCATGCGCCTCGTCGCGGTTGAAATAGGCGTCGCCCGCATGCAGCATCCAGCCGCGCGGGCCCTTCACCGCGACGCCGGCATGGCCCGGCGTGTGGCCGGGCAGGGGGACGAACAGGAAGTCCGGCGGCAGCCCCTCGATCTCTCGAACGTTGCGCAGGCCGAAGAACGTCTCCCCGCCGCCCCGGCTGCCCAGCCGCGTCTCCACCGTGTGCCAGCGCCGCGTGTCGCCCCACTGCACCCGCCGCCAGCGCGTGCGGTCGCGCAGGCCGCGCGGATGGGTCGCGGCCTCGGCCTCGGCGGCGGTCAGGTGGACGGCGGCATGCGGGAAGTCCACCAGCCCGCCGGCATGGTCGAAATCCAGGTGCGTCATCACGATGTGGCGCACATCGGTCGGTCGGAAGCCGATCTTCTTCAGCCGCCGGATCGCCGTGCGTTCGGGGTCGAGCCGCGGGCGCAGCAGGGCGATGTTCCAGGCGGGCAGCCGCGGCGCCGGGCGCAGCGCGTCGCGCAGGCCGAAGCCGGTATCGACCAGCACCAGACCGTGGTGGTCCGTCTCGACCAGCAGGCAGTGGCAGGACAGCCGCGCCACCGTGCCGGGGCTGACGCCATCCATCAGCCGGCCGCCGAGCGGGCGGCACGGGCCGAGGTCGAGATGGTGGATCTTCATGCGCGGCTCCTGCGGCGTTCCGGCAGGAAACGGCGCCGCGCCCCCGTCGTTCGTTACGGAACCGCCGCGCCGTCCCGTGCCACCACCCGCCCATGGCTGACCACCAGCCGCCGCGGCGGCTGCACCGCCACCGCCTCCAGCGGGTTCTCCGCCTCCAGCAGCACGAGGTCGGCGCGTTGCCCTTCCGCCAGGGCGCAGGCCTCGAAGCCGCAGGCCGCGGCCGCCCAGTCGGTGACCATGCGGAAGGCGAGCTCCATCTCGTCGTCGCGCCGGAAGTCGTTCTTCAGCGCGACGAGCCAGGCGCGCTGGAGCATGTCCGGGCCGTTGTTGGGGTTCCAGGTGTCGCGGATGCCGTCATTGCCGGCGAAGATCCGCCCCCCCGCCGCCCGCGCCGCCCGGACCGAGGGCACCGGCCGCGACGGCGGCGCGGTGGTGGCCAGCGCGATGCCCGCCGCGGCCAGCGCCTCGTGCAGCGCCGGGGCGCGCGCCACCTCGCCCAGGCAGAAGGCGTGGCTGACCACCACGCGGCCCTGCATGCCCTGCGCCAGCGTCCGCTCGATGATCAGCTCCAGCGCGAAGGCGCCGAGCTCGCCCGGCTCGTGCAGGTGGATGTCGAGCGGCACGCCGTGCCGCGCCGCCAGGCCGAAGATCGCGTCGCAATGCCCCTTCGGGTCGCGGTCGATGCCGGAGGGGTCGAGCCCGCCCAGGATGTCCGCCCCGTTCCGCAGCGCGCGGTCCAGCAGGTCCAGCGTGCCGGGCCGCACCAGCAGGCCGGATTGCGGGAAGGCGACCACCTGGATGTCCATCGTCCCGCGCAGCGCGTCCCGCAGCGCGACCAGCGCATCGGCGTGGCGGGTACCGATCTCCGGCGCGACATCGGCATGGCTGCGGATGCGGGTGGTGCCGCGGAGGAGGAAGGCGCGCGCCAGGCGTTCCGCCGCGGCCGCGGGGTCGTGGTCGCGGCGGGCGAGTTCCCGCCGCTCCGCCTCGATCCGGTCGATCAACCGCGGGCCGACCTCGTTCACCCACCAGGGCGTGCCCCAGAGCGTCTTGTCGAGATGGGTGTGCCCCTCGACGAAGGCGGGCAGGGCGAGCAGGCCGCGGCCCTCCTCCACCGGCGTCCCGGCGGGGGCGGAAAGGCCCGGGCCGATCGCCGCGATGCGCCCGGCGGCGACGAGGATGTCCGCCGCCGGCCCGCCCATCGGGCGGCAGTCGCGGATCAGCAGGCCGGTCATGCCAGCACCCAGTCGCGGAACAGGTCGAGGTCGATGTTGCCGCCGCACAGGATGGTGGCGACGCGCCGGCCGCGCATCCTCTCCCTCTCCTGCAGCAGGGCGGCGAGGGGGGCGGCGCCGGCGCCCTCGGCCAGGTTGTGGGTGTCCTGCCAGTAGGCGCGGATGGCGGCCGCCACCTCGTCATCCGTCACGGTGACGATGCGTGATGCGCCGCGCCGGATCATCTCGAAGGCTGCCGGGTCGGGCACCCGCGTCGCCATGCCGTCGGCATGGGTGACGGCGGTGGGCGTGGTCACGACATGCCCGGCGGCGAGGGAGAGCGCATAGGCCGGCGCGCCCGTGCTCTGCACGCCGATGATCTCGGTCCGCAGGCCGAGCAGGTCGCGCGCCATGATGCAGCCGCAGATGCCGGACCCGAGCCCGACCGGGACATAGAGCGCATCGAGCGGCGGCGCGCCCCGGAACAGTTCCAGCGCATAGGTTGCGACGCCGCGCACCAGGTCCGGCGCGAAGGAGGGCGCGAATTCCAGCCCCCCTTCGGCCGCGAGGCGCATCGCCTCCTCCCGCGCCGCGTCGAAATCCGCGCCGTGCTCGACCAGGCGCGCGCCCTGGGCGCGCATCGCGGCGTTCTTTTCCGTGCTGTTGCCGCGGGGGACGACGACGGTCACCGGCACGCCCGCCCGCGCGCCGGCGAAGGCGAGGCTCTGCCCGTGGTTGCCGCGGGTGGCGGAGACGATGCCGGGCGTGGCCGGGCGTTCCCGCTTCAGCCGGTCGAGGTAGACCAGGCCGCCTCGGACCTTGAAGGCGCCGGTCGGCGTGTGGTTCTCGTGCTTGACCCAGACCTCCGCCCCGCTGCGCGCGGCCAGCAGGGGCCAGGCGTATTGGGGCGTGGGCGGGAAGACGCCATGCACCAGGCGGGCGGCGTCCTCCAGGGCGGGCAGGTCGAACACGCGGGGGCCTCCGGCGGAAACATGGTGGCGGCGCGGCGTTCACCGCGGCGACAGCCAAGCATAGCGGAGGGTGCAGCCATGGCCATCGTGGTCGACAGCAGCCAGTGGACGGGCGAGCGGGACGAGACGCCGCTTGCGATCCCCGTCGTCTGGGGCGAATTCGCCGACGAGGCGGCGCGCGACAACGCCATGGCGCGGCTGCGCGCCGCCGGCGCGCGCGACCCCGGGCTGGAAGCCGCGCCGGCCGGCGTCGCGCCGGCCGGCATCGCCGCGAATGAGGGCCAGGTCGGCCCGCCCGACGAAAATCCCGAGCAGGCGGACCGCCGGAACCTGCGCCAGAACGCGGTCGGCATCGCAATGGCGGGCAGCGCCATGGCGGCGGCCGGCATCGTCATCGCCACCGGCGGGGCGGCGCTGCCGGCGGTGGCGGCCGCGGCGGCGGCCGGGGTCGCCTCCGGCGCGGTGGGGGAGGCGATCGGCAACGCCGCGGCGCCGGCGACCGACAGCGGCCGCGCGATGGACCCGCCGGTGGCGGATGGCCCGGTGATCGGCCTGCAGGCGCCGGATGCCGAGACGCGCGCGCGGGTGGAGCAGCTGCTGCGGGAAGCCGGGGCGCGCCGCGTCTTCGTGCAGGAGACGCGCGCGGGGTGACGCCGGGGGCCGGCCCCGCCGGCCCGGTGGCGGCGTCAGGCGGGACCGGTCACGTGGGGTGACCGGTCGCCCCCTGCCGGCCGAATCAGGCGGGGCGGAGGTTGATGGCGGCGGCCTTGCCGCGTTCCATCGCGATCTCGTACGTCACCTTCTGGCCCTCGTTCAGGCCCTGGAGCCCTGCCTTCTGCACGGCGGTGATGTGGACGAACACGTCCTTCCCGCCATCCTGCGGGACGATGAAGCCGAAGCCCTTGGTCGCGTTGAACCACTTCACGGTGCCGGTCGCCATGCGATCCGCGCTCCTCAAGACCTGTGTCCGGGCGCCGATCGCCCGGACGGGGCGCCATGCGACGGCGGAACCTGGAGGCGGCCCGGGCGACGGCCCGGGAGGCACGGCAAGGCGAACCACACGCGATGACGGGCCGAGGATGCGCGGTGCCGCGCGCGTGAATCAACGACGGGGCGGGTCGGTCACGCGCTTGTCAATGCAACGGCGGCGGTGCGGGCAGGAATGAAAAAAGGGGCGGGCCTTGCGGCCCGCCCCCCTTCGCATCCGATCCGCGTGGCGGATTGGAAGTCCCCGATCCGCGGAGCGGATCAGAAGTCCCCGATCCGCGGAGCGGATCAGAAGTCCATGTCGCCGCCCATGCCGGGGCCGCCGGCCGGGGCCGCGGCCTTCTTCTCCGGACGCTCGGCGATCATCGCCTCGGTGGTGATCAGCAGCGACGCGACGGAAGCCGCATCCTGCAGCGCCGTGCGCACGACCTTGGTCGGGTCGATGATGCCGGCGGCCACGAGGTCCTTGTACTCGTCCTTCTGGGCGTCGTAGCCGAAGGTCGGGCTGTCGTTGCGGAGCGTCTCGCCCGCCACGACCGCGCCGTCCTTGCCGGCGTTCTCGGCGATCTGCTTCAGCGGCGCCTGGATGGCGCGGCGGACGATCTCGATGCCGACCTGCTCGTCGTTGTTCAGGCCCTTGAGGTGGCCGAGCTTGGTTGAGGCGCGCAGCAGGGCGACGCCGCCGCCCGGCACGATGCCTTCCTCGACCGCGGCGCGGGTCGCGTGCAGCGCGTCGTCGACGCGGTCCTTGCGCTCCTTCACCTCGACCTCGGTGGAGCCGCCCACGCGGATCACGGCGACGCCGCCGGCGAGCTTCGCCAGCCGCTCCTGCAGCTTCTCGCGGTCGTAGTCCGAGGTGGTCTCCTCGATCTGCGCCTTGATCTGCTCGCAGCGGCCGTTGATCTCCTCCTTGGAGCCGGCGCCGTCGACGATCGTGGTGTTCTCCTTCTCGATGCGGACGGTCTTGGCCTTGCCCAGCATGTTGAGGGTGACGTTCTCGAGCTTGATGCCGAGATCCTCGGAGATCACCTGGCCGCCGGTCAGGATCGCGATGTCCTCGAGCATCGCCTTGCGGCGATCACCGAAGCCCGGCGCCTTGACGGCCGCGACCTTCAGGCCGCCGCGCAGCTTGTTGACGACGAGCGTGGCGAGGGCCTCGCCCTCGACGTCCTCGGCCACGATCACCAGCGGACGGCCCGACTGCACCACCGACTCGAGCAGGGGAAGCATGGGCTGCAGGCCCGACAGCTTCTTCTCGAAGATCAGGATGTAGGGGTTGTCCATCTCGGCGATCATCTTCTCCGCATTCGTGATGAAATACGGGGAGACGTAGCCGCGGTCGAACTGCATGCCCTCGACGACGTCGAGCTCGGTCTGGATGCTCTTGGCTTCCTCGACCGTGATGACGCCCTCGTTGCCGACCTTCTCCATCGCCTTGGCGATCATCTCGCCGATCTCGGCCTCGCCGTTGGCCGACAGCGTGCCGACCTGGGCGACCTCGGCGGAGGTCGTGATCTTCTTGGTGTTGGACTCGAGGTACTTGACGACCTCGGCCACCGCCTTGTCGACGCCGCGCTTCAGGTCCATCGGGTTCATGCCGGCGGCGACCGACTTGGCGCCCTCGCGCACGATCGCCTGGGCCAGCACGGTGGCGGTGGTGGTGCCGTCGCCCGCGATGTCGTTGGTCTTCGAGGCCACTTCGCGCACCATCTGCGCGCCCATGTTCTCGAACTTGTCGGCCAGCTCGATCTCCTTGGCGACGGTCACGCCGTCCTTGGTGATCCGCGGCGCGCCGAAGCTCTTGTCGATCACGACGTTGCGGCCCTTGGGGCCGAGCGTCACCTTCACCGCATCGGCGAGGATGTCGACGCCGCGCAGCATCCGCTCGCGCGCGCCGGCGCCGAACTTCACGTCCTTGGCAGCCATGTGTGGTTAATCCCTGATCTGGTCCGTTGAGGAGACGATGCGAAGATGCGGCCTGGAGGCCGACCTCAGGGGGCTGTCGCGATCCGCGCGCCCGCCCCCTTGCGTCGTCAGGCGGCCTTCGCCACGGAAGGGTTGTCGAGGATGCCCATGATGTCGCTCTCCTTCATGATGAGGAGCTCCTCACCATTGAGCTTCACCTCGGTGCCCGACCACTTGCCGAACAGGATGCGGTCGCCCGCCTTGACGTCGAGCGCGCGCAGCTCGCCCTTGTCGTTCAGCGTGCCGGAGCCGACGGCGATGACCTCGCCCTCCTGCGGCTTTTCCTTGGCGGTGTCGGGGATGATGATGCCGCCCGCGGTCTTCTCCTCGGCCGTCACGCGACGAACGAGAACGCGGTCATGCAGGGGTCGGAACTTCATAGGATCCTCTCCTGTCGCTTCCAATTGAGTGGCAAGCTCTTCCGGAGATCATGTCGGCCGCCGGGCCCGTTGCGGCACCCGTTGGCACTCCCCCCAGAGGAGTGCCAACGATCTAGGGGAAGCACGCGGCTGCGTCAAGCATCGGCAGCACTCTCGGAGTGCGAGTGCTAATGCATTGAAACCAAAAGCTTTTTCTTGCGTTCCCGCCCTGACCTCGTGGCATCCTTTCCCTCCGGCGCCACCGCATCCGCAACCGGCGCCGGAACAGGAAAGGAACGCCGCGCGGCGGCGCAACCGGCAACCGCCCCGCATCGCGGGGCCGCATGGGGAGCAAGATGGATCTCAGCCACCTCCAGCACCTCGCCCGCTTCAAAACGCTGCCGGACTGGCGGCTGACCACCGCCGAGATCCTCTATCACCTGCCGGACCATCCGGGCCTGCTCCAGACCTTCATCTGGCAGAAGCACGACATGGCGCCCCGCTTCCCCGAACTCGGCCGCTTCCTCGACTTCTGGAAGCGCGAGATCGAGGCGCCGCTGCATTCCGTCCGCGTCGCCTCCTCCGCCCTGATGCGGCCGGCGGAGCTGACCTATGCCGACGGGCAGTTCCTGCTGAACTAGGGGCGCGCTATGCGGGGCGGATGCCGAACGACGCCGTCCTGTCCACCACGCCGGAGGAGGGCATCCTCCTCCTCACCTTGTTCCATCCGGGCCGGCGCAACGCGCTGACCGAGGCGATGCGCCTCTCCCTCATCGCCGCGCTGGACGGGGCGGCGGCCGACCCCGCGGTGCGGGCCGTCGTGCTCGGCGGCACCGACGAGGGCTTCTGCGCCGGGCAGGACCGGGCGGTGCTGCGGGCGCTGGATGCCGCCAATGTGGAGGGCTGGGTGCGCGGGCTCGGCGCGCTGTACGACGCCATCCGGCGCTTCCCGAAGCCGATGGTCGCCGCGGTCGGCGGCGCGGCGGCGGGCGCGGGGCTGCAGATGGCGCTGTGCTGCGACCTGCGCCTGGCGTCGCCGGCGGCGCGGCTGCTCCAGCCCGAGATCCGCGCCGGCCTGGCCAGCGTGATGGGCCCCTTCCTGATCGGGCTGCATGCGGGCGAGGGCGTGGTCCGCCGCATGGCGCTCGCCTGCGAGGGCCTGGATGCGGAGGCCGCGCGGGCCGCGGGGCTGGTGGATGCGGTGGTGCCGGCGGCCGTGCTGCCCGCGCGCGCTGTCGCCGCCGCGCAGGCGATGGCCGCCGCCGACCCGGACGCCTTCCGGGCCAGCAAGGACTACATCCGGTCCCGGTCCGAGGGCGGCTTCCGCGACGCGATCGAGGCGGGCGTCGCGGCCCAGGCCGCCTGCGTGGAGGCCGGGGCGTATCGCCGCCTGCTGGGCTGACGGGGCGGGCCGCTACCCCAGCAGGGACCGCCCGGTCATCTCCGGCGGCTGCGGCAGGTCCATCAGCGCCAGCAGCGTCGGCGCGATGTCGGCCAGCCGCCCGTCATGCAGCACCACGGCGGGGCCGCCCTGCGACGCCGCGCGGGGCGGCATGTGCAGCAGCACCGGCACGGGGTTGGTCGTGTGCGCGGTGTGGGGGCCGCCGGTGGCGGGGTCGCGCATCAGCTCCGCATTGCCGTGGTCGGCGGTGACCAGCAGGCAGCCGCCCATCGCCTCCACCGCCTCGGCGATGCGCGCCAGCTCGTGGTCCACCGCCTCGCAGGCGCGGATGGCGGCGGGCAGGCTGCCGGTGTGGCCCACCATGTCGGGGTTGGCGAAGTTCAGCACGATCAGGTCGTACCTGCCGCTGCGGATCGCGGCTTCCGCCTTCGCGCCGAGCTCGGCCGCCGACATCTCGGGCTGGAGGTCGTAGGTCGCGACCTTGGGGGAGGGGACCATGATGCGGTCCTCGCCGGGATAGGGCGCCTCCTCGCCGCCGTTCAGGAAGTAGGTGACGTGCGGGTATTTCTCCGTCTCCGCCATGTGCAGCTGCGTGCGCCCCGCCGCGGCGACCACCTGGCCCAGGATGTTGGCCATGGACTGCGGCGGGAACAGGGTCGCGATGAAGGGGTTCAGCGCGGCGCTGTACTCCGTCATCCCCAGCGCGCCGGCGAAGCGGATGGCGGGGGAGACGGGGAAGCCGCCGAAGCCGGGATCGAGGAAGGCGGCCAGTGTCTGCCGCACCCGGTCGGCGCGGAAGTTGAAGCAGAGCAGCCCGTCGCCGTCGCGCATCCCCGCGAAGTCGCCGATGGCTGCGGGGGGGATGAACTCGTCCGTCGTGCCGGCGGCATGGGCGGCGGCGACCGCGGCCTGCGCGGTGGCGAAGCGCGGCGCGCGGGCGGCGGCCATCGCGTCATGCGCCAGGCGCACGCGTTCCCAGCGGTTGTCGCGGTCCATCGCGAAGTAGCGGCCGGACAGGGTCGCGACCTTCGCGCCCGCGGGCAGCGCCGCCTCGAACCGGGCGAGGTAGCCGGGCGCGGATTGCGGCGGCGTGTCGCGCCCGTCGGTCCAGGCATGGACCAGCACGCGCAGGCCCTGCCCGGTTGCGGCGCGCGCCAGCGCGACGGCGTGGTCCTGGTGGCTGTGCACGCCGCCCGGGGAGAGCAGGCCCATCAGGTGCAGCACGCCGCCCGCGGCCTTCACCCGGCCGAACAGCTCCGCCAGCGGCGGCATGGCGGCGATGGACCCGTCCTCGCAGGCGGCGTCGATGCGCACCAGGTCCTGCATCACCACGCGCCCCGCGCCGATGTTGAGGTGCCCGACCTCCGAATTGCCCATCTGCCCGTCGGGCAGGCCGACATCGCGGCCCGAGGTGCGGAGGAAGGCGCGCGGCCCCTTCGCCCAGAGCGCGTCGAAGCAGGGCGTGTCGGCCTGCCGCACGGCATTGTCCGCCGCCTCCTCACGCCAGCCCCAGCCATCGAGGATCACGAGCATCACGGGGCGGGGGGCGGGCATCGGGCGTTCTCCGGCGGGGCTTCGGCGGACCTAGCGCCGCGTCGCGCGGGCGGTCAACCGGCCCTCTCCTGCCGCAGCGCCGCGACCTCCGCCCGCAGCGCGCGGATCTCGGCCAGCAGCGCCTGCGCGTCCAGGTGCGCCTCGCTCCGCGCCGCGTCGGTGGCGACCTGCGCGGCGCGCGCATCCGCGCTCTCGCGCTGTTCGCGCAGCGTCTGGATGCTCTCGACGATGACGCCGATGAACAGGTTCAGCACCACGAAGGTGGCGATGATGGAAAAGGGGATGAAGAACAGCCAGGCCCAGGGGTGGTGGCCCATCGCCTGGCGCACGACATTCCCGAAGTCGTCCATCGCCATCAGCTGGAACAGCGTGAACAGCGCGGTGCCGAGGTCGCCGAACTGCTCCTCCATCGCGCCGCCGAACAGCTTCACCGCCATCACCGCGAAGACGTAGAAGATCAGCAGCATCAGCAGCACGATGCTGCCCATCCCCGGCAGCGCGGCCAGCATCGCCTCCACCACCGTCCGCAGGCTCGGCACCACGCTCGCCAGCCGCAGCACGCGCAGCACGCGCAATGCGCGCAGCACCGCCAATGGCCCGCTGTCCGGCGCCCAGGAGACGGCGACCACCACCAGGTCGAAGATGCCCCAGGGGTCGCGCAGGAAGCGGGCGCGGAAGGCATAGGCGCGCAGCGCGAGCTCCACGCTGAACAGCACCAGCAGCGCGCGGTCGACCGCATGCAGCAGCCCGCCCCACTCCTCCATCACCGCATCCGAGGTCTCGAGCCCGAGGGTGAGGGCGTTGAACAGGATCAGCCCGATCACCGTCCGCTGGAACGGCGCGGAGGCGACGAGCCGCGCGACGCGCGCGCGCGGCGTGTCGGCGGCATCCGCCGCGATGAGAACTTCCTGCATCCGACCCCGGCCCCCTTGATGCGGCGCGGCAGGGAATGGCCCGGCCGCGCCCCGGCTTCAAGGGCCGCCCGCGGCTCAGCCCAGGATCAGCGCCGGCACGCCGAAGATGCCGCGGTGGAAATGCAGCAGCGCCGCCCACAGCACCAGGCCCGCCACCGGCGGCATCCACCCGATCTCCCCCAGCGCCAGCCGGTTCCGCCCGGCGGCGATGGCCGCGAAGGGGACCACGGATGTCCTCGCCGCGAAGCCGTCCCACGCCACGCCGTGGCGCCGTGCCAGCTTCGCGTCGATCGAGGGCATCCCGGCCAGGGCGGTGACGAGGAAGGTGCCGAAGAACACCAGGCTGGCGCTGTCGCCGTTGCCAACGACATGCACGAAGCCCCAGATGGCGAAGGACCACAGCATCGGGTGGCGGGTGATGCGCTGGATGCCGCGCGGCTCCTCCCCCAGGCCCTTCGCGCCGACCGCGGTGGGGTTTCGCCGGTGGCTGGCCATGAACAGCACGAAGGCCGGCAGCATCAGCGCCGCGAGGATCCAGCGCAGCCACGCCGGCGCGGCCCAGAGGAAGGTGGTCTCCGCCCCCCGCCAGGCCATCACGAGCAGCAGGATCGCGACGGCGGAGGCGACGGAGAAGACCAGGGTGAACCGCCGCTCCCCCAGCCGCGCCACCACGGCATCGCGCAGCCGCGTGCCGGAGATGCCGACATGGATGAAGACCCAGAGCAGGGCGGCGAGGATCAGGGCGGTCATGGGGCGCGGGTCCGATTCGGGGTGCCGCGCATGATGCCCCCACCATGCCCCTTCCCCGCAACAGCCGCCGCGTGCCGCCCCGTCACCCGGGCCGCCAGGCGCGGTGGTAAGGGTGGTTCCGCCGGATCGCCTGCGCGCGGTAGAGCTGTTCGGCCAGCAGCCCCCGCACCAGGAAATGAGGCCATGTCATGGGGCCGAGCGCGATGCGGTGGTCGGCCCGCGCCAGCACCCCGGGGTCCAGCCCCTCCGCCCCGCCGACCAGGAAGGCGAGCGGCTTGCCGGTGCCCGCCCAGCGGTCGAGCAGGGCGGCGAAGCCCTCGCTGCCCGGCGCCTCCCCGCCGAGGTCGAGCGCGACGGCGACCGCCCCCGCGGGCAGCGCGGCGAGCAGCGCCGCGCCCTCGCGCCGGCGGATCTCCGCGGCGCTGCCGCGGGCTTCCGGGATCTCCACCACCACGGGGGCGGGGCGGAGCCGTTCGGCATAATGCTCGTAGAGCGCGCGTTCCGGGCCGGGCTTCATCCGCCCGACCGCGAGAAGCGTGACGGCGCGCGCGGTCACGCCGCCAACCCCGGCCCGCCCCGCGCGGGCGCGCCGGGGCGGGGCGCGGCCGGCATCGGCGCCGCTATTCCTCGTCCTCCTCCCCCGCGGTCGACCCGCCCGCGCCGTCATCCGGCAGCGGCGTCCGGTCCTGCGCGGAGGGGCTGTCGGGCCCCCACATCCGTTCCAGTGCGTAGAGCGCGCGGGCCTCCGGCTTGAACAGGTGGACCACCAGGTCGCCGCAGTCGATCAGCACCCAATCCGGCGAGCCCTGGATGGCATCGCGCTTCAGCTTCATGCCCTCCTTCTCGAAGGCGTCCTCCAGATGCGTCGCCATGGCCTGGATCTGCCGGTCGGCGAGGCCGGTGGCGATCACCAGGCGGTCGGCGTAGTCGGCGCGGCCGGTGACGTCGAGCACGAGGACATTCTCGGCCTTGTCGTCCTCCAGGCTCCGCGTCGCGGCGACGACCAGGCGGTCGAGCAGCGCGGGCTCGACCTTCTGGCGCGGCGCGCGCTTCGCGCGGGCGGGGCGGGGCGGGGCTGGCGGGCTGGCCGGCTTGCGGGCGGCCGCCTTCGCGGCTGCCCCGGGCTTCGCGGCCGCCTTCCGGGGCGCGGCGGCCTTCGACGTTCCGGCGGCCGCCTTCCGGGCCGCGGCGGCCTTCGGCTTCGCGGCCGCCGCCTTCGGCTTCGCCCCGGCCGGGGCCTCGGGTTTCGCCGCGGCCTTGCTGGGCGCGGCCTTCGGCGCGGCGGCCTTCGTCTTCGCGGCGGCCTTCGGCGCTGCCGCCTTCGGTTTGGTCGCCGCCTTCCCGGCCGCGGCCTTCGGCGCGCTTGCCTTCGGCTTCGTGGCCGCCTTCGCGGCCGGCCGGGTGCCGGCGGCGCCGGATTTCGGCTTCGCGGCGGGCTTCGCCGCGGTGCGCCGCGGCTTCGGGGTTTCGTCGTCTGCCTTCGGGGCGCGGGCTATGGCCGCCTCCTCTCTCGTTCGATTCGACGTCAACTAGCAGCCAGCGCGTCCGGCTGCATCCGCCATGCGCGCAGCACCCGCGGAAACTCCGCCCGCGGCGGCGGCTTCGCGGGCGCGATCCCCGCCCGGATGGCGGTGGCCGAGGCCGCGTGTTCCGGCGCCGCCACGAAGGCCCAGGGCG
>NZ_JBNXUO010000035.1:0-46313 GCF_050563535.1 Falsiroseomonas sp. CW058 | reverse complement strand
ACGGAGGAATAATATGTTTTGGAAGTGACAATCCTGCTCCAGGAACAGGATGCAGCCGAACCGCCGTCAAAACGGCGTTATCCAGAGTAGCTGAAGGTCATTTTCCGGGCATCCGCGGTCCGGGCTCCACGGCGCCGGCCCGCGGCATGGCTGGCGCCGGCCATCCCGCCCGCGCGTCAGGCGTCGCGCTGCATCAGGATCCAGCACCCGCCATCCAGGGCGGACACCACCCGCACGCGCAGTTCCACGTCGCGCGCGCCGTTCGGCATGTCGCTGACATAGTCGAAGACGATGTCGAGCCGCCCTGCCGTGCGGGCGCGTTCGATCCGGCCACGGAAGGCCGCGTTGTCCATGCAGGGCGCGATCTCGGCGAAGAAGTCCCGGCCGACCGCCTCCCTGCGGTATCCCGAAAGGTGCCTCTCCAGCCGGCTGTACTGCGTCACCACGCCGGCGGGGTCGAGGCGGATGACCCCGAAGGGCAGCCGGTCCACCTCCTCGGCCGCCAGCGACTCGATCGTCGCGGCGATCCCGGCGGCCTCGATGTCGATCCCCGCCGGGTCGGTCATCGCCGCGACTCCGCCGCGCGGGGGCGCGGACCGTCCCCCGCCTCCGCATCCGCTTGCCCGGCCGGTGGCTCCTCGAACAGGACCAGCCCCGCCACATGCGTCACCGCCTCTCCATCCTCGGCCAGCGGCAGCAGCAGCCGCTCGAACCGGGTGGCGCTGCCTTCGCCGAGGTCGAAGCGCGCCGACTGGTAGACCGGCGCCGCCGTGCGGACGCAGCGGCGATAGGCGCTGGCCTGGGTGCCGAGCATCTCCTCCTCCTCGTCTCCATGCCCGAAGGTTCCGCCCGGCAGGGCGGCACCGAAGCGCGCCTCCAGCGCGGTGCCGACCGAAAGCAGGCGGAAGGCGGGCGCATCCGGGGCCCCTTCGACCGCCGCCAGCACGGCGTTCGCCGCCAGCCCCAGGGTGGCCGGGTCGAATCTGATGCGGCGCGGCAGCGCCTCCCCCGGCATCCGGGCCGCGTGCCAGGCAAGGTAGGCCTCGCGCAGCGCCGGCTCGCGCAGCCGCGCCACCAGCCGCGCCGCCGGCGAGGGCGGGTGTCGCGACGGATGCCGCCCCAGGCCTTCCAGCACCGCCCTGGCAAGGTCGGGGCCGGTCACCGGCTTGCGCAGCACGGCTTCCCCGGCCAGGGCCGGGCCGGGCGGGCGGCCGGTGACGAAAAGGACCGGCAGGGCCGGCCATCCCACCCGCAGCCGCGCCGCCAGCGCGGCGCCATCCGCGCCCGGCATCTCGATGTCGGTCACCAGCAGGTCGAGCGCCGGCATGTCGTAGGCCAGCGCCATCGCCGCCTCGGCCGTCGGCGCCACCGTCACCTCGTAGCCCAGGTCGCGCAGGAAGGCCGCGGTCAGCGGCCGCACCTGGTCGTCATCCTCGGCCAGCAGGATCTGCGCGCCGCCATGCAGCGAGGGCGCGAGCGCGTCTTCCGGCGCCGCCGGCCCGGCCGCGCGCAGGTCGGTCAGCGCCGCGCGCGGCAGCACGATCTCGATCACCGTGCCGGCCTGCGGGCGGCTCTCGATCCGCAGGCAGCCGCCCGACCCCTCGGCGAAGCCCTTCACCATCGCCAGCCCGAGCCCGGTGCCCCTGCCCTTCGGCTTCGTCGTGAAGAAGGGCTCCGTCGCCTGGGCGAGCACCTCGGCCGACATGCCCTCGCCCTCGTCGCGCACGGTGATGGAGACGTAGTCGCCCGGCCGCAGCCGGGTCGGCCTTTCCCCCGCCCGCAGGTTGCGCGCGGTGATCGAAAGCCGCCCCCCGGCCGGCATGGCGTCCCGCGCATTCACCGCGAGGTTCAGCACCGCGACCTCCAGCTGGTGCGGGTCGGCCAGCACCGGCCAGAGACCGGGTTCCGGCTCCACCGCCAGCGCGACCTTCGCGCCGAGGCTGTGGCGCAGCATGTCGCGCGCGCCTTCCAGCAGCGCGCCGGGGTCCAGCACTTCCGGCCGCAGCTCCTCCCGCCGCGCGAAGGCGAGGAGCTGGCGCACCAGCCCCGCCGCGCGCGCGGCCGCGCGTTCGCCATGGGCGACGAAGTCCAGCAGCTTCGGGTCGTCCGTGCGGCGCCCGATCAGGCGGTAGCTGCCGCTGATCGCGGCGAGGACGTTGTTGAAGTCATGCGCGACGCTGCCGGTGAGCTGGCCCAGCGCCTCCAGCTTCTGCGCCTGCAGCAGGGCGGCCTGCGCCTCCTCCCGCCGCCGCATCTCGGCGCGCAGCTCGGCGGCGGCCTCGGTCAGCGCGCGGGTGCGCTCCTCCACCGCGCGCTCCAGCTCCTCCCGCCCGCGCGCCAGGGACTCGGCCGCCTCCTTCTGGGCGGTGATGTCCCAGTTGATGCCGATCAGCCGGGCCGGCGCGCCTGCCGCCGCGGCCACCACCTGCCCGCGGGCGCCGAACCAGCGCCAGGCGCCGTCGCCGCGCCGGAAGCGGAACTCGGCCTCGTAGACGCCGCCGTCCCCCTTCGCGAAGGCGGCGCCGACGGCCGCATCCAGGGCCGCCCGGTCATCGGGGTGGACCCGTCGCAGGAAAAGCTCCACCCCGCCGGGCCCTGTCGGAGCGGGCAGCCCCGTCAGGCTTTCCATCGCGCCGTCCCAGCGGACGAGCCCGGTCGCCGGGTCCCAGTCCCACGCCCCCATGCCGCCCGCGGTCAGCGCGAGGCGTAGCCGCGCCGCGCCCTCGGCCAGCGCCACCTGGTCCCGCCGCTGCGCCGTGACGTCGCGCGCCGTGCCGACGAGGCGGACCGGACGGCCGGCGCGGAAGGTCACCCGGCCCGTGGCGGCGACGCGGCGGACCTCGCCGTTGCGGCGGTTCACCACGCGGAACTCGGCCTCGTAGCTGCCGGTGCCGGCGGGGTCGAGCGCGCCTGCCACCGCCGCTTCCACCTCCGGCAGGTCGTCGGGGTGCAGGCCCGCGGCGAAGACCTCGTAGGTGACGGGCACGTCCTCCGGCACGCCCCAGATCTCGCGCAGCCGCGCATCCCAGTGGATGACGTTCCGCTCGATGTCGTAGTCGTGGATGCCGATTCCGGAGGCGGCCTGCGCCATGCGCAGCCGGTCGAGCCCCTGGTTCAGCGCCTCCTCCGCGCGCGCCCGCTCGGTCAGGTCGAGGACGTAGCCGGCCGCGTGCCCGGTGGCGCGGTCGAACAGCGAGAAGGCGACCAGCGCCTGCACGCGGCTGCCGTCCGTGCGGCGGAACTCCTTCTCGTAGGGTTCGCAACGGCCGAGGGCGACCGCCTCGGCGATCGCCGCCTCGTCGCGCGGCAGCCATCCGGGCGGCGTCAGCTCGTCCCAGCGGATGCGCCCTGCCGCCAGTTCCTCCCGCGTCAGGCCGAGCAGGGCGAGGAAGGCGTCGTTCGCCTCATGGACCCGCCCGCCGGTGTCGGCCCGCACGACACCCACCGGGCAGGCGGCGAGCATCGCGCGGAACTCGGCCTCGCGCGCCGCCAGGCGTTCCTCCATGCCGGCGACGTCGGCGGTCAGCCGCGACAGCGCGTCGGACAGCACCGCCTCCTCGCTCGTCACCGGAGCCAGCCCCGAGCCGGGCCGCGCCGCGGGCATTGCCCCGGGCCGCGCCGCGGCCACGACCTCGCTCGCCGCGCGGAGGGTCGTCGTGGCGCGCGCCGCCAGCGCCTCGATCGGACGCGCAAGGCGCGCGGCGATCAGCCAGCCGAGCAGCGCGGCGACCGCCGCCACCGCGGCGCCGAGCGCCAGGATGCGGTCGCGCAGCCCGGCCGCGCGGGCATGAGCGACGGCCGCGTCCTGCCGCACGGCGACGGTCCAGCCCAGGCCGGGATAGTCGCGGTGGCCGCGCGTCGGCGCCCAGCCGGTGATGGCCTGCCGCGCCGCCTCCCCGCCGGTCGGGTCCGGCGTGCCCGGGCCGTGCCAGCCCTGCCCCGCCCGCGCCGCGGCGAATCCGGCCTCCTGCGCCAGGCTCCGGCCGCGCCAGCCAGCCGGTCCCAGCAGCACCGTCCCGTCCGCCGACAGGATGAAGCCTTCCGCACCCGGCATCCGCAGCCGCAGCGGCACCAGCACGCTCCGCTCGATCTCCTCCGCCCATTCCCAGGACAGGTGCGCCGCGACCACGCCGAGGAGCCTGCCATCCGCCCCGCGCACCGGCGCGGACAGGTCCACGAAGCGCGGCGGCTCGGCGCCCGGCCGGGCCAGCGCCCCGGCCAGCAGCGCCGCCTCGTGCAGGTCGCCGACATGGGGCGCCCGGCTGCCGGCGACGAACCAGTCCCGCCCGGACACCGCCGCACCCTCGATGAGGCCCGAGCTGGTGGCCTGGATCACGCCGTCCGGCCCGGCGAACAGGATGATGGCGTAGTCCGGCAGCGCAGCCTGCATCCGGCCGAGCAGGGCGCGCCGCGTCTCCGCCGGCACCTCCCCCTCGCGCAGGGCCTCCTGCTCCGCCAGCACCCGGATGTCGCGCCAACGCTCGAACATACCGCGGTCGAGCAGGTCGGCCACCACGCGCGCGGCCTCGGCCAGGTCGGCGCCGGCCTCGGTCCGCACCGAGGCGGTCACGCTGCGTTCCGTCAGCAGCGCCGCCGCCCCGCCGGTGGCCAGTGCGAACGCCGCGAAGGTGGCGGCCAGCATGGCGCGGAAGCGGCGGCGCGCCACCGGGCGCCCAGCCGCGCGGCCATCCGGTACAGGCGGAAGGTTCGGTGCGGGTCCGGGCGGCGGTCCGCCGTGCCCCGACGGGGATGCCTTGCCGATCAGCATGGCGGGACAGGCGGGGAATGGCGCAGCAAAGGCATCCGTTCCTAACGCCCGGGGCGTCGTTGTCCGGCATGGGGCCGACGACGCGGAACCTGCACCACCGACCACTCCCCCCGGTCCAGACGAAATTCGAGGACGGCAACAGGGCGGATCACCTGCCGCTGCCTGCGCGGCACCCTACAGGCCGTCGGACCGGGCGCACTCACATTTGTCAGTTTCGGTTACGATCCAACCCGAATCCTGCGGGATGGATGAGATCGTAGTCACAGAAGCGGCTGCGGCACCATGTCGGCCGGCTCATGCAGGCAGCTCAGCTTCCGCAGCCGGTCGAGGTCGAGGATCTCCATGCGGCCCCGCCGCACGACGAGGATCTTCTGCTGCTCAAGCTTGCGCAGCACGCGGTTCAGGTGGACGATCGTCATGCCGAGGTGGTCGGCGACCTCCGCCTGGCCAAGGGGGAAGGCGAAGGACAGGCCGCCTTCCTCCGTCATGCCGCGCCGCAGCAGCCTCTCCCGAAGGTCCACCGAGAAGGCGGCCAGCGTCTCCTCCGCCGTGCAGCGGCCGAGCGAGATGGCCAGGCGCTCCACCATCCGCTGCTCGTGGCTGCTCAGCCAGAGAAGCCGCATCGACAGCCCCTCCTGCTCGCGCAGCAGGGCCGGCAGGCGGGCGAGCGAGAGGGCGCAGAACTCCGCCTCCGTCGCGGCCCGGACGGCATAGGCGTGCCGGCCGAAGGCGGCGCCGGGGACGCCCACCAGTTCCCCCGGCAGCACCACGCCGAGGATCTGCCGGCGGCCATCGCCGAACAGCCGGTAGCGGTAGGCCCAGCCGCTGAAGGCTGTGAAGACATGGGTGGGCGCGTCGTCCTGCTGGAACAGGTCGGCGCCGGCCGGAACGCGGCGGTGTTCCGCCTTCAGCTCCGACATGAAGCCGAACTCGGCATCGCTGAAGTCCTGGAACCCGACGGCGCGCCTCATCGGGCACGCCTCGCACCAGGGACCCGGTACGACTTCGACTTCTCCCGGCATGACATCCCCGCCGCTGCGCAGGCTCCACGCCGCGCGGCAGATATCAGCGGCCGTGCCCGTCTGTGAAGGGATGCACGGAATCCGAGACGAGGAGAGCCGGGCGCGCGGCTCGGCCGGTGAGGGCGACAGCACCACCGGGACAGCCAGTGACGAGGACGAACGAACATGGACCTTCCTGCTCGGCGGAGGAGGTGGCCCCTGAGGCCGCGAGCCGATACGGAACGTAACGGGCATTCCGAGTACCGCACTCACATTTGTTAGATGTCCGTCACCTGGATGGGATCTGTGTTTCCGCCGCCCCCGTCCGCCCCAGCAGGCTGGCCAGCTGGCCGGCCACCATGTCGATGCCCACGGGCTTGCGCAGCACCGCGAAGGGCCCCTCGCCCGCCACCGCCGCAAGGGCCCCCTGCGCCGCGTCGCCCGCATGGCCGGTGATGAGGATCGCCGGCAGTCCGGGCAGCCGGTCCCGCACCGCGCGGATCAGGGCGAGCCCGTCCATCTCCCCCGGCATGGCGAGGTCGGTGACCAGCACCTCCGGCCGCTCGCCCGCTTCCAGCAGCGCCAGCGCCTCACCCGCGCCGCCCGCTTCCGTCACCTGGTGGCCGTGGAGCGCGAGCCCGCCCGCGAGCACCGCGCGCACCGCCGGCTCGTCGTCCACCACCAGCACCGCCGCGCGGGCGCCGTCCGGCAACGGCACGGTGCGCGGCGCGGCCCCGGCTGCGGCCGGCGGTGCTCTCCACCGTCAGCGCGCCGCCCGACTGCTCGGCGAAGCCGCGCGCCATGGCGAGGCCGAGGCCCGTGCCCTTGCCGTTCGGCTTGGTGGTGAAGAAGGGCTCGGTGACGCGGGCCAGCACCTCGGGCGTCATGCCGCTGCCGTCGTCGGTGACGGAGATGCAGACATACGCGCCCGGCGCCAGGCCGGGCGGAGGCTCCACTTCCCGCTCCTCCGCGGGCTCCTCGGCGGCCAGCTCGATGGTGCCCACGCCATCCGGCAGCGCGTCGCGCGCGTTGTTCGCCAGGTTGACCAGCACCGCCTCGAGCTGCCCCGCATCGGCCAGGACCGCCGGCAGGTCCGGCCGCGCCTCGACCCGCAGCACGACAGAAGGGCCGAGCCCGTGGCGGAGCATCGTCGCGAGGCCCGCCAGCAGCGGCGCCGGCGCGACCGGCGCCGCCACCAGCTCGCCCCGCCGCGCGAAGGCGAGCAGCCGGCCCGTCACCGCCACGCCGCGGCCCGCCGCTTCCGCGGCGAGGTCGAGATAGCGCGCGGCCGCCGCCGGGTCGCGGCCGAGCCGGCTGCCCGCCAGGGAGATGCCGCCCGCCACGGCCTGCAGCACGTTGTTGAAGTCATGCGCGATGCCGCCGGCCAGCCGCCCCAGCGCCTCCATCTTGGCGGCCTGCGCCAGCCGCGCCTCGATCCCGGCCAGCGCCGCCGTCCGCTCGGCGACCAGCCGCTCCAGCTCCTCGCGCGATCGCGCCAGCACTGCCTCCGCCTCGCGCTGGCGGGTGACGTCGGTGTGGACGCCGACCCATTCGGCCACCTCGCCATCCCCGCGCAGCACCGGGACGGCATGGATGGCGAAGCGGCGCCAGGCCCCGTCGCGGGTGCGGACGCGGTGCTCGAACACGAAGGGCCGTCGTTCGGCGACGGCGCGGTTCCACGCCTCCACCGTCGGCTGCGCATCCTCCGGATGGACCGCCCGCGCCCAGCCATAGCCCTGGTATTCCGCGAAGGACTGGCCGGTCAGCGCCGCCCAGCCCGGCTGCTCGCCCGCCATCCGCCCCTCGGCCGTGTTGGTCCAGAGGATGCCGGAGACGGCGCGCACGGCAGCGCGGAACCTCTCCTCGCTCAGCCGCAGGCGCTCCTCGGCCCTCTTCTGGGTGGTGACGTCGATCAGCACGCCGAGCGCGCGCAGCGGCCGCCCCGCGCCGTCGCGCTCGATCCATGCGCGGGAGGCCAGCCACCTCTCGCCGCCATCCGGCGCCGGCAGGGCGGCGCGGAAGATCGCCTCGTACGGCGCGCCCTCCTCCACCGCGCGGCGCCAGCCCGCGGCGGCGCCCGCCCGGTCGGCGGGGTGGATCGCCTCGACCCAGCTCTCCGCCGTGACCGCCAGGATGTCGATGCCGAACAGCGCCGCGGCCTCGGGCGAGTTGAAGCCCTGCCCCGTCCGCAGGTCCAGCTCCCAGGTGCCGATGCCGGTGCCCCCCGTCGCCAGGCGCAGCCGCGCCTCGCTCGCGCACAGCGCCGCCTCGGCGGCGACGCGGTCGCTGATGTCCACCGCGGAGCCGATGAAGCCGAGGAACTCGCCCCCGGGCCCGAGCCGCGGCATCGCGGCGTCGATGACCGTGGCCCAGCCGCCGTCGGCGGCGCGGCGTAGCCGGAGCTCGACCCGATAGGGCTCGGCGCGGGCGGTCGCGGCAAGGAAGGCCTCGCGCACCTTATCCCGGTCCTCCGGATGCACGGCGTCGAGCCAGCCGAGGCCGAGGCCCTCCTCCTCCGACTGCCCGGTGAAGTCGCGCCAGGGCCGGCTGACATAGGTGCAGCGGCCGGCCGCGTCGGTGGCCCAGACCATGGCCGGCGCGCTGTCGGCCATGGCGCGGAAGCGCGCCTCGCTTTCGGCCAGCGCGGCCCCGCGCGCGGCGATGGCGGCTTCCGCCTCGACGAAGCCGCGGCGCAGCGCCTCGACCTCGCGGATGGCGGCGGGCGGGATCGCGCGGACATGGGCATCGGCCCTGCCGGTCGCGACCGCGGCGGCATGCGCGCCGAGCCGCCCCATCGGGCGCAGGATGCTGCCGCCGGCCAGCAGGGCAAGCGCGCCGCCGAGCAGCAGCGTGAGCCCGCCACCCGCCACCAGGGCGGACAGCGGCCCCTGCCAGCGGGCATCGAGAGCAAGGGCCGGCTGCGCGACGACGAGGGTCCATCCCGGCGCGGTGTCCAGCCGGCGGAAGGCGTGGACCCGTGGCGCGCCGTCGCCGTCGGGGCCGCGGAACAGGCCGCCCCTGCCCTCCGCGATGGCTGCGGCGATCCCGGCCGGCAGGGGGCGGCCGACGGCGGCGTCGTGCAGCGCGTCGGACCGCGCGACCACCATCGCGCGCGCATCGGCGATCGAGGCGAAGGCGCCCGCGGGCAGGCCCTGCGCGGCCAGCAGGTCGCGCAGCCGCTCCGTCCGGAAGGCGGCCATGACCGCCATCGCCACCCCCCCTTCGGCGTCGCGCACCGGCAGGGTGACGGAGAAGACCGGCACGCGGGCGATGGCGCCGGTCACGAGGTCCGTCACGACCGGGCGGCCGGTGGCGAAGGCGCGCTCGATCGCCTCCGGGACGGTGGAGGGCGGCAGGGGCGCGCCGGGCGGCAGCGCGGTGGACTGGACTCGCGTCCCGTCGCGCCGGAGCACGGACAGGTGCGTGCCGAGCGCCGCCGCCACGCGCCGCGCATGGGAATCGAGCGCGGGCAGGTCCGGCCGGGCCGGATCGGGCCCGAAGGCGGGCGAGGTGGCGAGGCCCGTGAGCGCCGCGACCTGCGCCGCGATCTCGCGGTCCACGGCGAGCGCCAGGGCCCCTGCCGTGTCGCGCAGCCGCGCTTCCGCCGCCGCCTGCTCCGTCCCGACCGCCTGCCATACCGCAAGGCCACCCACCCCGAGCGCGGGCAGCAGCACCGCGAGCACGAGGAGCAGCAGCACGACGGACAGGCGCAGCCGCGGCAGCGGGGGCACCGGGGATGCGGTCATGGCGCGCCCCCCTCGCCCGTGCCGCCATCCAGCAGGCGCGTGAGGCGCCGGCGCAGGATCGCCTGGCAGCCGCAGGACGCGCCTTCGAGCCCTTCGCGGTCCAGCACCTCGACCGCGCCGCGCCGCGGGCGGACCAGGCCCGCGGCGGCGAGGGTGGCCAGCGCCTCGGCCGTCGTCGTCCGGCGCACGCCGAGCATGCGGGCGAGCATGTCCTGCGTCAGCGACAGCGCCGGCGGCCTGCCGGGCTCCACCGGGCCGAGACGGTCGAGCAGGACGGTGATCCGGGCCGCGAGCCGCGGCAGCACCTCGTGCCGCTCGTTGCAGGCCAGGGCGACGAGCGCGCTCGACAGCAGCGCCTCCGCATTGCGGGCGAGCAGGCGGCGGAGCGGCGGCGATGCCTCGGCAACGGCGGCGAGGCGCCCGGCGGCGACCCGCGCCGCGCGGCCCGGGATGCGCACGACGGCGCGTGCCAGGGCTTCCAGACGCGCCTCCGTCCCGTCCGCCGCGGCCCCGACCGCGCCATCCGAGCCGACCGCGACGGTGTCGATTCCGCCCCCTTCGCCGTCTTCTGGGATGACGAGGGAGACGAGGGTGCCCGGATGCGGGAAATGGACATGGGACGGCACGGCGCCGGGCTCGAACAGGACCTGGTCCCGCACGAGCGAGACCTCCTCGATGCCGAGAGCGGCGCGCATGCCCTCCGGCAGGGCGGCCAGGAGGCGGCTGCCCGGGGCCACGTCGGCGGCCCCCCGCGGGCCGGGCCCATCGTCGCCGCCCCGTTCCTCGTCTCGTGGCAGCAGCACGCGGACCTCGCCCATTGACCTCGCAGGATCGTGAGGTAGCATTCTGTATACGATTTGTCACGCCGCCAGGCGACATTTCAGAGTCGGCGCACGGATCGGGGCAGAAGCCTCAGCGCGGCCCTGCCGCCGGCGCGAACATCTGCGGCGACGCCGCCCGCAGCCGCTCGGCCTCGGCGAAGGTGCCGGACAGATGGGCGCGCAGCAGCGCCTCCGCCCCTGCCGCATCGCCGGCCAGGATCGCGCCGGCAAGCGCCTCGTGGTCGCGCATCACGGATTCGGCTTTGCCGGGCGCGGGCAGGTGCAGGCGGCGCAGCCTGTCGAGATGGCCGCTCCGCACCCGCACCAGCTCGCGCAGCCCCGGCACGCAGGCGGCGGCGTAGAGCGCGCCGTGGAACGCCTCGTCCTCGACCGCGAAGCCGGCCTGGTCGCCGGCGGCGAGCAGCGCGCGCATCCGGGCGAGCCCGGCGCGCAGTTCCGCCGCCAGCGCGGCGGACGGCGCCCGGGCGAGCCGCCGGACGATCTCGACCTCGATCGAAAGCCGCAGGAACTGCGCTTCCCATGCCTGTGCCAGGTCGATCAGCGACGCGCGCGTGGCCGAATGGGGCACCACCTCCACCAGCCCCTCCGCCTGCAGGCGAAGGATGGCTTCCCGAACCGGGGTCTGGCTCACCCCCAGCCGGGCGGCGAGCGCCCCGCGCGCCAGCACCGTGCCGGGCGCGATCGCCAGGGAGACGAGCGCATCCCGCAGCCGCTCATAGGCGAGTTCGGCCACCGACCGGCGGCGTTCGACCGGCGGGACTGCATCGAGGTCGGGCCTGTCCCCGGCACGCTCCGGCGTGGAGGCGGAGGTGGCTTGCGGCGGCATGGCCCCGTGCTCCTGCGAGGGTGGATCATGTGGACGGAAATTTATGTTGACGCCCACTATCTGATATATCAGTTGCTCGATCGAGAAGCACAAGGCGGCCTGCTGCCGCCGGATGGAGGAAAGCCCTTGCGCCACATCGTCCGCCGCCTCGCCCTCGCCGCACTGCTCTCGGCCGCGGCGCTGCCCGCCTTCGCGCAGCCCCGGGCCTGGCCCACGCAGCCGGTCCGCGTGATCGTGCCCTTCGCCGCCGGCACCTCCGACACCGTCGCGCGGCTGGTGACGGGCGAGATGAGCAAGGTGCTCGGCCAGCCCTTCGTGGTCGAGAACCGCCCGGGAGCGGGCGGGAACCTCGGCAGCGAGGCCTGCGCCCGCGCGACGCCCGACGGCTACACGATCTGCCTCGGCACCATCAGCAGCCACGCCATCAACCCGGCGATCTATCCGCGGCTGCCCTACGATGTCGGCCGGGACTTCCTGCCGATCACGCAGCTTGCCGCGCAGCCGAACGCGCTGGCGGTGGCGAACAACGTGCCCGCGGCCACGGTCGCCGAATTCATCGCGCTGCTGCGGTCCCGCCCCGCGCGCGACATCCCCTTCGCGACCTCGGGCGTCGGCACCTCGGTCCATCTCGCCGGCACGCTGTTCGGCCAGATGACGGGGACCGAGCTGGAGCACGTTCCCTACCGCGGCAGCGCGCAGATCATCACCGCCCTGCTGAGCGGCGAGTTGCCGGTGGCCTTCGACAACCTGTCCTCCGTCCTGCCCTTCGCGCGCGACGGCAAGCTCCGCATCCTCGGCGTGACCTCGCTCGCGCGTTCGCCCGCGGCGCCGGAGGTCCCGACGGTGGCGGAAACGGTGCCGGGCTTCGAGAGCCTCTCCTGGCACGGCCTGTTCGCGCCCGCGCGCGTCCCGGCCGAGATCGTGGAGCGGCTGCAGCGGGAAGCCGCGGCGGCGCTTGCCACCCCCGCGGTCGCGACGCGCTTCCGGGAACTCGGCATCACCCCGGTCGGCAGCCGGCCCGAGGAATTCCGCGGCTTCGTCGCGGCCGAGACGCAGCGCTGGGGCGAGGTTGCCCGCCGCGCCGGGATCCGCCTCGACTGACGAAGGCCGGGGTTGCGCCCCGCCGCGCCTTCGCCCAGCCTGCCCCGGGCCCGCCGGCGCGGCCGGCGCCGGCCCGGCGACGCCGGCCGCGGATCACCGCGCGCCCGGCCGACCGTGGCCGCGCCGGAAGGCCGGCCGCTCCTCCTTCCCGCATGAGAGCCCCCATGTCCGACACACCCCGCCGGAAGGCGCCCGAGGATCTGCGCAGCCGCCGCTGGTTCGGGCCCGCCGACCTCCGCAGCTTCGGCCACCGATCCCGCGCCATGCAGATGGGCTACGCGCCGGAGGAGTGGCAGGGCCGCCCGGTCATCGCCATCGTCAACACCTGGTCCGACCTGCAGCCCTGCCATGTCCACTTCAAGACGCGGGTTGAGGACGTGAAGCGCGGCATCCTGATGGCCGGCGGCTTCCCGGTGGAGCTGCCCGCGCTGTCGCTGTCGGAGAGCTTCGTCAAGCCGACCACCATGCTGTACCGCAACATGCTGGCGATGGAGACGGAGGAGCTGCTGCGGAGCCACCCCGTCGACGGCGCCGTGCTGATGGGCGGCTGCGACAAGACGACGCCCGGCCTGATGCTGGGCGCGACCAGCATGGACATCCCCTGCATCTACGTCCCCGCCGGCCCGATGCTGCGGGGCAACTGGCAGGGGAAGGTGCTCGGCTCGGGCAGCGATTCCTGGAAATACTGGGACGAGCTGCGCGCCGGGAAGATCACCGAGAAGGACTGGCTGGGCGTGGAAGGCGGCATCGCCCGCAGCCACGGCACCTGCATGACCATGGGCACCGCCAGCACCATGACCGCGATCGCGGAATCGGTCGGCATGGTGCTGCCCGGCGGCTCCTCCATTCCCGCGCCCGATGCCGGGCATGTCCGGCTCTGCTCGGAAAGCGGGCGCCGCATCGTCGAGATGGTGTGGGAGGACCTGCGGCCGTCGCGCATCCAGACCCACCAGGCGTTCGAGAACGCGATCGCGGTGGCGATGGCGATGGGCTGTTCCACCAACGCCATCATCCACCTGATCGCCATGGCGCGCCGCGCGGGGCACGACATCGGCCTCGACGACTTCGAACGCTACAGCCGGCGGGTGCCGGTGATCGCCAATGTGCGCCCTTCCGGCAGCACCTACCTGATGGAGGACTTCTTCTACGCCGGCGGCATCCGCGCCCTGATGGCGCAGATGAGGGAGCACCTGCACCTCGACTGCCTGACGGTCACCGGCCGCACGCTCGGCGAGAACATCGAGGGCGCACGGGTCTTCAACGACGACGTCATCCGCGGCCTCTCGGACCCGATCTACGGCGAGGGATCGCTTGCCGTGCTGAAGGGCAACCTCGCGCCCGACGGCTGCGTCATCAAGCCGGCCGCGATGGACCAGAAGTTCCTGAAGCATGCCGGCCCCGCGGTGGTCTTCGACGACTACCCGTCGATGAAGAAGGCGGTGGACGACGAGGGCTTCCCCTTCACGCCCGACACCGTGATGGTGCTGCGCAACGCCGGCCCGCAGGGCGGGCCCGGCATGCCCGAATGGGGCATGCTGCCGATGCCGAAGGCGCTGCTGAAGCAGGGCCACCGCGACATGCTCCGCCTTTCGGATGCCCGCATGTCCGGCACCAGCTACGGCGCCTGCGTGCTGCATGTGGCGCCGGAAAGCTACATCGGCGGTCCGCTCGCGCTGCTGCGCACCGGCGACGTCGTGGAGGTGGACGTGCCCGCGCGCAGCATCTCCATGCGCGTCCCGGAGGAGGAGCTGGCGCGCCGCCGCGCCGCATGGACCCCGCCGCCGCCGCGCTTCGAACGCGGCTACGGCTTCGCCTTCACGAAGCACATCCAGCAGGCCGACCAGGGCTGCGACTTCGACTTCCTGCGCACCGAATTCGGCGCGCCGGTCCCCGAACCCGTCATCTACTGAGGTTTCCGATGCCGCTTTCCGACGCGACGCGCGCGGCGCTGACCAGGATCAGCACCGCCACCGTGGCCACCTGCCTGTTCAAGCGCGGCCTGCGGGGCCAGATGATCCAGGGTGCGCAGCCGCTGCACAACGCCACCTCGAGCATGGTCGGCGAGGCCGTGACCGTGCGCTACATCCCGGCGCGCGAGGATCTCAACACGCTCGATGTCTTCCGCGACCCCGGGCATCCGCAGCGCAAGGCGATCGAGCATTGCCCGCCCGGCAAGGTGCTGGTCTTCGACAGCCGCAAGGACGCTCGCGCGGCCTCGGCCGGCGCGATCCTGGTCGGGCGGCTGAAGGCGCGCGGCGTCGCCGGCGTGGTGACCGATGGCGGCTTCCGCGACAGCGCCGAGATCGCGGCCCTCGGCATCCCCGCCTACCACCAGCGGCCCTCGGCGCCGACCAACCTGACGCTGAACCACGCGATCGACATCGACGTGCCGATCGCCTGCGGCGACGCGCCGGTCTTCCCCGGCGACGTCATCCTCGGCGACGCCGACGGCGTCATCGTCATCCCCGCCCACCTGGCCGACGAGATCGCGGCCGAGGCGGCGGAGATGACCGCCTACGAGGATTTCGCCGCGGAGAAGGTGGCGGAAGGCCGCAGCCTGGTCGGGCTCTATCCCGCGACGGACCCGGCCAGCCTCGAGGAGTTCGCGGCCTGGCGGAAGCGGCACGGCCGCTGAGCCATCCAGGGGAAAGGAGACGTCCGATGAGAAGAAGGACCCTGCTCGGCGCCGGCGCCGCGCTCGCCCTGCCCGCCACCGCGCGCGCGCAGGCGCCCTGGCCCGCGCGGCCGGTGGCGGTCGTCGTGCCCTTCGCGCCCGGCAGTTCCTCCGACATCATCGCGCGTGCCATGGCGCAGCAGATGCAGGCGACGCTCGGGCGGCCCTTCACGGTGGAGAACCGCCCCGGCGCCACCGGCGAGATCGGCGCGAGGCAGGTCATCCGCTCTGCGCCCGATGGCCACACGCTGATGCACGCGCCGATCAGCACCTGGGCGATCAACGTCGCGCTCCGCCCGAACCTCGGCTACGACCCGGTGCGGGAGCTGACCCGCATCACCCAGACCGTGCGCACGCCGAACGTGCTGGTGGTGAACCCGCAGATCGTGCCGGCGGGCGACCTCGCGGGCCTGGTGGAGTGGATGCGGCGCAACGCGGGGACGGCGAGCTACCCTTCCTCCGGCGTCGGCTCCTCCGACCACCTGACGGGAGAGATGTTCAAGCTCGCCACCGGCACCGACATGGCCCACATTCCCTATTCCGGCGGCGGCCCGGCGATGACGAGCATCGTCGCGGGCAACACGCAGATCTCCTTCCAGAATCTCGGCGCCGTGATCCCGCTGATCCGCGACGGGCGGCTGCGCCCAATCCTTATCACCTCCGAGGCGCGGTCCCCGGTGCTGCCGGACGTGCCGACGGCGGTCGAGGCGGGGCTGCGCGACTTCGTCGTGTATTCCTGGCAGGGCCTCGGCGGCCCGGCCGGAATGGCGCCCGCGCTGCTCGCCGCGGTGCACGAGGCCGCGGTGGCCGCGCTCCGCAGCCCTGCCGTCGCCCCGCGCCTGACGGAGCTCGGCTTCGACGTGGTCGCCAGCAGCCCGGAGGACTTCGCCGCCTTCCAGGCAGCCGAGATCGCCCGCTGGCGCCAGGTGGTGCAGGCCGGGAACATCAGGGCGGAATAGGCCGGCGCCCCACATGGGCGCAGAGCCGGCCTGGTCAGGGGCGAGGACCCGACAGGCAGCACGCCCGGGCCGCTGCCGGCGGCGGGTGTCGGCACGAGGGGGAGAAGGTGGCGGAGGGAGTGCAACCGGATTCGAACCCGCGCCGACCTGTTGCCTTGGAGAGAGGCGTCGACTCCGATGGCGCCG
This sequence comes from Falsiroseomonas sp. CW058, assembly GCF_050563535.1. Classification (NCBI taxonomy): domain Bacteria; kingdom Pseudomonadati; phylum Pseudomonadota; class Alphaproteobacteria; order Acetobacterales; family Roseomonadaceae; genus Falsiroseomonas; species Falsiroseomonas sp. CW058. The sequence goes on along the minus strand of NZ_JBNXUO010000035.1, from coordinate 30,210 downwards.
CGGCTGCTCCCCTGTTCCCTTGAGCATCGCCGGTATTTCCGGATAGATTTCCGGAAACTGGCAAGAATGCTCCATGCCCTCGAAGCCCACGCCCAAGCCCCCTTCTGCCGTCGCCGAGCACCGGCGTCGCCTGCGCAGCCGCGGCCTGCAGCGCGTTGAGGTGCAGGTACGGGGCGAGGACGCACCCCTCGTCCGGGCGGTGGCCGCGGCGCTGACCGACCCCGACCAGGCCAGCGAGGCCCGCGCGCTGCTCCGGCGTCGCTTTGGACCTGAGCCGGCGCGTAGCCTCAAGGACCTGCTCGCCTCGGCGCCGCTCGACGACGTCGACCTCACGCGGTCCCGCGATACCGGGCGTGCAGTCGACCTGTGACTTGGCTCGTCGACACCAACATCATCTCCGAGGTCCGGAAGGGCCCGCGCTGCCATCCTGGCGTCGCCGCTTGGTGGGTATCGGTCGAGGATCGGGACCTGTTCCTCAGCGTCTTGACGCTGGGTGAGGTCCGCCGAGGGATCGAGGGAATCCGACATCGGGATCCGGCGAAGGCAGCCACTCTGGAACGCTGGCTCCGCGAGGTTTCCAAGGCCTTCGGGGCGCGCATCATCGGTGTGGATCTGGCAGTGGCCGAAGCGTGGGGGCGGATGTCGGTCGCGCGATCCGTCCCGGTCATCGACGCCTTGCTGGCCGCGACAGCGCAGGTACACGACCTCGTTCTCGTTACCCGCAACACGGCCGATGTCGGTGGGCTCGGAGTGCGGACGTTGAACCCTTTCGACGAGGCGCAGGCGTAGGGCAACCGACCAATGCCGGACCGCGCAACTGATCGGCCGCAGGCGAAGCGGCGTCCTGCAAGATCGAAGCCGCAGGTCCGACCAACGACTGAGTTCTATGTCGTCCATATCGAACGCTGGGATTGGGGCTTCAGCTTCGGCGTGAATCCGAGCTGCAAGCATTTCCCTGAGCCATACTCCGACTATCGCCATCTTGAGGTCCACGGCCGGCTCCTTCGACCGAAGGCCGAGATGGCTGGTCTCACCTTTTTACCCCGGTTGGATTTGGACCTTGCAGCCGCGGCGGACCTCCCTGCATCTGCAGAGCCGAAAGCGGTTGGCAGCGCTCATGTCCGCGCGGGTGCGTTCCAGGGTCTGCTGTCGATGCCGCACGACGTGTTGGCTTCCCTCCTGACCGCTCTGGCGGCAGGGCATCTGCGCTATGTGACGCTGGATGGCGAGCCGCTCTTCCGCGGTCACGCGATGATTCGCCGCTTTAGCTTCCAGGCAGCCTACGATCCGGATGACCTGCCCGACGAGGCCGGCCGTGCTCGATGACCCGCCGAAAGCGATGAATGGGGACGCGCCTCTGACGCGGCGCGAACTCTACGACCTCGTATGGGCGAGGCCGATGATGCACGTCGCGACCCAGTTCGGTGTGACCGGCACGGGCTTGGCCAAGATCTGTGAGCGGTACGCCATCCCTACCCCGCCGCGCGGCTACTGGGCGAAGCTCCAGCACGGGAAGAAGGTGAAGCAGGAGCCCTTCATCGAGGTGGAAGATCCGAGACAGCAGACACTGGTGATCCACGCAGGAGCATGGCGTCTCCCCGATGAGGTGCGAGAAGTCATCCAGCACGCGAAGGCGCGCCAGGCGGAGCGCCAGCGTCCACCGCCCGCGCCACCTGAGAAACCCCCAGAGCCGGACGTCGTACCCGCGCCGCTGTGGCCGGTCGCGGATGTCCACCCGCTCCTTCGTCGCACCGCGCAAGCGCTGCGGAAGGGTAAGCCGAACGCAGATGGAGCGATCGAGGCGACCGGCGAGGGCATGGCCGGCGTGGTCGTTGGCAGGGACGCCGTCGAGCGTGCGATCTACATTCTCAACGCGCTGGTCCGCTCTCTCATGGAGCGCGGCCTTCCGCCGACCATGGCTGGTGACGGGATGCGCGTTGAACGCGGCAAAGACTCGGCGACGATCGCGATGTCTGAGCGTATCCGGCGTGAGAAGCACGTTCCGACCCCCGAGGAGTTGGCCGCGGAGGAGCGGCGCAAGAAGCGATTGGAGCGATACTACGCGACGCGTCGGACGTGGGATGCGCCAGCGCCTTCGGATCTCTACGCGCAGGCCTACCCGGCGGTCGATACCATCCGGACCGGCGAGCTGGTCGTGCAGATCCAGGGCTGGGGTGATGGTGTCCGACGGACATGGGCAGACGGCCGAACCCAGCGCCTCGACCGAATGGTCGAAGATGTGGCCACCGGCCTCGAGGCGATCCTGGCTGCGCGTCGGCTCCAGCGGGAGGAGCGAGAGGAACGTGAGCGGCGCTACCAGGAACGGGCAAGGCGCCATGCCTTGGCGCGCGAGCGAGCGGAGCGCGAGAAGAAGCGCGAAGCCTTTCTCGAACAGCTCATGGAGCTGCAAAGGGAGGTAGATGCACTGGAGGCCTGGCTCGCGCGGACAGGGCCGACGTCCGAGCTGGCGGGATCACACGCCCGCCTAGTTGGCTGGGCTACGGATAGGTTGGAAACGCTCCGCCAGCGCCTCGACCCCGGCCAGATCAGTGCTGCGCTCGATGCGAACAAGCTTTTCCGGAACCCGACGAACTACATGACCCCCTGGGCGAGCCCGATGATCCGCAGGGCTGTTACTAAGCGGGGCAGAGATATGCTTGATGACGGGGTGAACAGAGTCGCCGGCGCATTCCTTGTTGGTTGAACGAGGGCGGCGCATCTGGCGCATCTCTGTAAGACGATGGCACGCGGGACGTGTATCTGGGCCATGTCGGCTGCCTCTAACCCCACTAGTAGAGCCCCCCAGCTCCCGTGGGGCGCCGGATCCGGGCAGAAGAGGTTCCAGCGCGAACGGGGCGATCGGTCGCCAGGCGTTGCGCTGCAATCTGGCTGAATTCGGCTTCCATCGTAGCGCGAGCGGCGGCCGCACGCCGGCCGACGCGCTCAATCACCATGCGCGCGAGGGCTGCAGACCGTGTTCGGTGTGGCTCGTTGCTTGCGAAGGCGAATACCTCTCGCACGTCCTCGAAAGTGACGTCGTCCCGGGCCGCTTCAGCGGATCTGGCGATGCGCTGCATTGAGGTGCAGCAGTCGATGCAGACTGTCTGCGGCTCGGCGCCACCCGGCCGAACTACGCGTGGCTGCAGGGTCAGCGTGCGCTTGTTGTTGCGACGGATTGCTGCGCGGATGCTGCGCGAACAGCAGGGGCAGGACCAGTTCCGACCAAGCTCCTTGGACATGTAGTCGTTAGCGAGGAATTCCTCTGCCTCTTTGTCCATCACAAAGCCTGTCCGCTTCGCTCGCTTCTCGATCCAAGCGTCAGGGTCGACAGTCTGACCCTGGCTCGTCGCGGATAGTTGGTCCAAGGAGAAATTTGGCCCATGCTCGAGGCCGAATTCGAGCAGCGTCATTTGATAGCTCTCGTTGACTGCGTTGGCGTCAGGCGCCGGAGGCTCAGCGCTTTGCCAATGGATCCCCTCCTTCACCAGGCGGACCTGCGTGTCGACCTCCCCCTTGCGAAACGCCATAACTTCAAGCTTCCGGCGACGCTCGAAGACTTCCATCACCGCTGCCTCGCTAATCTGGTGGTGCGCGTTGGGCACCGCGCGAATGAAGGTTCTGATCTCGTCCAATGCGAAGCTGAAGTAATCGCGGAACTCCCTATCGAGCTTCACGCGCCGCCAAAGCACCATCTTGGCTGGGCCCTCTGCGAAGTTGCAGGCCTCGCAGACAATAGTCGGGTCAAAGGATGTGACGCCGAAGGTTAGTCGCCGCTGCACCTCAGCGGCGGCGGGGAAGTCCCGTGCCCAGTTCGGTCCCAGGGCAGCATGGAAGGCATGGTTCACGTAGGACACGAAATGGTCGTGGTGCTCCACCGCATGCGCGATGGCGACCCGCCCCTTCTGGGGCACGTGTTTTTCGATTGGTGCAGTGAAGATCGTTGCGTCTTTCGAGCGCCGGCAGCAGGGGCACACCCAGCCCTGCGGCAGGGAGGCCCAGAGGGTATTCAACTGGAGGCCGACAACTTTTAGGCGGCGGACAGCCCTGATGGTAGTTGGCGACCAAATGCCATCGACGAACTCAGAGAGCCGACCTGTTGCGTGAGGCGGCCTACGCTCCTCGACGATCTCGGCAACCCTGGCCTGACAAGCCTTCAATGCCGCGACAAGGTCCTCGGTCGTAGAAGCAAGGAAACGCACGCCGGCGTGTTGAGCTAGAGATTCCGTCATTGGGGGCCTGAGGGGGGGCGGGGAACAGCCCTCAAGGACGGGACGAGCGTCAGCCGCTGTCAACACATTCCTTCAAGCCGCTCCCGCGACATTATCCCTGGAAGCTAATCGATCGTTCTACCTCGGCGCGGCAGGGGGGGAGCGGAATTGCTCCCGCTCGTCAGGCAAGTGACGCACTTGCTTCGCAGGCCGACACCTGAGCGCTCAATCCGCTCCGCGCAACCGTGTCATTCTGGCGCGCAACCGATTCGGGGGTTCTGCTGCCGCATGTCCGCTTCCGCCCTACCGGCCGCTTTAGAGGGCGCGCAAAGCGAACGCCCGCTTGTCCAGCTGAGTGATCGGCGCACCGAAGAGTTGGTAATCGGACTCGTCGGCGCAGTAGGTTCGGGCGTTTCGAAATCGGCCGGACTTATGGCCGAAATTATGGGGACCGAGTATGGGTATACCGTTCACTCAATCCGCGTTAGCGAGATAATTCGTGAAGCCGCTCCCTCGGTTGGCATTTCTGTGCCGCCCAAGGACGTCACCCTACACGAGCGCATCAGGGGATTACAAAAGGTTGGAAATATACTCAGAAATTCTCTTTCGAGATCATATTTGGCAGAAAAGTGCGTTGAGAAAATAGCAGTCGATCGGAAGATCAATGCTGGATACGTCGACGTGGGGGTGGGGTCAGATCCAATTCCAGTCGGTAGGCGGCGGGTGCACATCATTGACTCACTTAAGCACCCGAGCGAAGTCGATCTTCTTCGCGACGTTTATGGCGATACATTCTGGCTTATTGGGGTTTTTGCACCAGAGTCTGTTCGGGTCTCGCGCTTAAAGGGGTTGGGCCACGCAGCTGCGGAGCTGAGCAAGACTATCGAAGATGATGAGTCGGATGGCCTGCCTCACGGGCAAAAAGTAAGAGACACTGCGCATCAGGCCGATTTTTTTGTTAGAAATGACAGCGAAAATGATGTAGGGCTACGAAAAACCCTCGGAAGATTCCTGAAAATACTCTTTAATGTTGGAATGAATACCCCAACTCGTGACGAAACGGCGATGGATAAAGCCACTGCCCAAGCATCTAATTCTGCCTGTATGTCACGTCAGGTTGGCGCTGCAATTTACAGCGAAGCTGGAGAGCTGATTGGTATTGGTGCGAATGACGTTCCTAAAGCGAAGGGCGGGCTATATTGTACTGAAGATGACGAGCATGACCACCGCTGCTTCAAGTGGCGCGACGTCGTTTGTCACAATGACCAGAGAAAACAATCTTTGTATCGCGCAATTCATCAAGAACTTCGGAAATCCGGCCTCCTGACCGCCGCGGCCGACGAAGAAAATATTACGAAAGCTCTTAAGAAGACTGACGTCAAGAACCTCATTGAGTATTCAAGAGCGGTTCACGCTGAAATGGAAGCCATTCTTTCGGTCGCAAGAGCTGGGAAATCCGGCTTAGTAGGATCCATCCTTTATTCGACCACGTTTCCATGTCACAGCTGCGCACGCCATGCCGTGGCAAGCGGGATTATCCGAGTTGTTTATATTGAGCCGTACGCAAAGAGTTTGGCGACGGATTTACATGGCGATTCTGTATCCGTGTCTGAGGCGGATTTGGGAAAGAAGCTGGTTTTTCTACAATATGAGGGGGTCGCGCCCAAGAACATGATTCGTCTTTTTAAACATGGACACGAGCGGAAAGCGGATGGTCGGGCAGTCGTATGCAACCAAACGACTGCGATACCTGTTTTCCCAGCACCTCTCGATGGCTTCAGCACACGCGAGAAGCTGATCCTCGACAAGGTGAGAACGAGCGAGCAGAGAGGCTCGCAGCGTTTGGCTCAGGTGGGAGGTTAAAGGTGGCAAAGCGCACGCGGCTCTGGTCTCAGACGTCGTTGCTGCTCCCAGTAGCTGGCCGAGGGTCACCGTCACCGCCCTCTTCGGTCCAGTCTGCTGGAGAGAGAAGCGAGCCTGCAGCCACCGAGAGCGCAGTATCGTCGGATCGTTTTCGGGAAGTCCGTGATGCGTTGATCGAGGAACTTGCCCGCACCGGCATACACCGCGTCGCGCGGCGGATAAGTTGACACAGCCGGAGTGGAGTGCCAGCCCATAGTCAGGCGAGGCGGGGTTGGCATCAACTTATGCGTTTTGTCGCTTTATAACTTGGCCTGATAGCGGTGCGGCCGCGAGGTCAACCGTCGACGCGCTGTCACGCGCACCTTGTCATTCGACCAGACGTGGCAGTCCACCACGAAGGCGATGCTGCTGGTGTCGAGCGACGCGTCTGCGAAGTCGCCCCGCCGCGCACCCGGTACCATGACGTCGACGTTGGCCGTCGCGCCGGGGCCGAGGCCCGGCAGGTTGCAACTCGTCTCCAGCACCAGCGTCCGCGTCCCGGCAGGCGGCCGTAGAGGACCGCCTGCACGTCCTCTGGCAGGCCGTAGAGCCGCATCGCGCTGACAGAGCATCGTAATCAGAGGTCAGCAGAAGCTACCTGGCTCACGGGATCCGCCGCTTGGTGATCTGGATGGAGAGCAGGGCCGGCGCGAGGTCGAAGGTCGCCCCCGAGATGTTGCGTGCGGCGACCCGGACGACATTGTTGGACCAGACCGCCGCGGTGATGTCGATGAAGCGCGTCGACGACAGCAGCGATGCCGAGACGAGGTCCCCCTGCCGGGCGCCCGGCACCGTCACGTCGAACAGCCCGACCGCGCCCGGTCCCAGGCTGGCAAGGTCCCACGTCTGCTCGACGGCGATGTGGCGTGTTCCAGCCGGTACGGCGGGGCAGCCGTAGAGGATCGCCGGCGCGTCCTCGGGCAGGCCATAGAGCCGCAGCGCCTCGAGCTCGATCTGGCCGTCGAAGCCGATGACGCCGATCTGCGCGAAGGCCACATCGGGCCCGAGCCGGATCGTCTGCCGCCGGTTCAGCCCGCTATCCTCCATGGTGGCGCCGGCGTTCCAGCCCTTGGCCGGCGCGTTCCAGAGCATCGTCGTGCCCGACGCGAGCACGTCCTGCGGCTGGTTCTCCCGTACGTTCCCCGCGGCATCGAACACTCGGACGAACAGCCTGCCGCCGTCCGCGCCGTCGACGAGCCAGTGCGCCAGCGTGAACTCCTTGGCGTGGCTGGTCTGAACCACGAAGGCGATACCACGGTTGGCGTTCAGCAGCAGCCCCCGCGCGGTCGCCGCGATGCCGTCCAGGGCATTCCACGACAGGGCGGACATGATGGTGGCCGAGGTGGTCGAGGTCGCGACCACGACGGCCCCCTCGACCCCGATGTAGGTCGCGCTATCCCGGAACGCAGCCGCCCGGAGGTTCGGGAGGTTGGCCAGTAGCCGGGTGAGCCGTGAGGCCGGCGCGCGGTGACGGTTGATGACGGCGTTGCCGGCCCGGTTCGCCGTCGGCCCGTAGCTGATGCCCACATTGTAGGTGTTGCACCAGGCCACCTCGAACTCGCAGTCGGTCGCGGCCCCGGTGTGGTGGGCGACGACGGGCGAGCAGCCCTCTATCCGAAGACCGCGGCCGATGATGGCGGTCCCATTGGTCTCGTTCAGGAAGGGGATGGCCAGGATCGAGCCCTGCTGCCGCAGTTCGAAGTTCGGCGCGTCGAACACATGACGGTTGTGGTTGTTGTAGGCGTCCGGGGCACCGCGCGAAAAGCGCACCCCATAGCGGTCCGTGCCAGGGTGGATGCTGGAGGCGAGCGCGAAGTGACCGCCGTAGTAGCGGATCGAGGTGTTCCAGGCGGTGGCCGTGGCGGCGCGCACGTCGAGCCCGTAGCGGTTGTTCAGGATGCGCCCGAGCATGAGCGTGCTGTCCTCGAAGCCGCGCCCGTCACCGAGGGTGCGGAGCCCGATGGTGAAGCCCGACACCAGGCGGACTTCGAGCAGCGAGGAGTCGAGGTTGCGCGCGACGATGCCGATATCCGCCTCGCTGCTCCAGTCGGACTGGATCTGCCGGGCGACCTGCAGCCCGAGATAGAGCCGCTCCCCGTTGCGGGTCGTACCCCCATCGCCGAGGGTGAGCACGGTCGTGTGGGCGTTGGTGGCACCGGTGTAGCGGATCACCCCCTGCATGATCAGGCCGCGGGCGGCGCCGCCCAGCGTCACCCCTCCGGAGACGTTCCAGGTACCCGCTGGGATGAAGGCGAACTTGCCGCCCGCTGCGGCCCGGTCAAAGCAGGCCTGGATGGCGGCGCGATCGTTGGCGGCACCGTCCCCGAGACCGCCGAAGTCGGAGGGCATCACCGCCTCGCGGTCGCGCAGGTACTTGGCCAGATCCGTCTTCGAGATGTGCTGGCCGAGGACGAGGAGGTCGTCGATGCGGGCGGCCATGGCGCCTCCTACAGGGCGGTGGCCAAGACCGGTCCCGCCAGGGCGGACACGTTGCCCTCGGCGGAGACGGCCCGGAGCCAGTACCAGCGGGTCTGCCCGGGCGTGAGGCCGGTCCGCGCCCAGGGCAGCGCGGAGACGACGAGGTCAGGCTGCATCCGAGGTGACCTCCACCCGCGCCGCGGCGACGGCGTCGTAATCGCGCCCGCCATAGGCCAGCGTCACCGGCAGGTCGGGGTGAAGCATCCGCCAGCGCGCCACCGCCAGGTCGACATAGGCCGGTGCCAGCTCGATCGCGCGTACCCGGCGGTCCGTGCGCTGGCCGGCGATGACGGTCGTGCCGGCGCCAGCGAAGGGTTCGAACACCACGTCGCCCTCGTCGGCATAGGCGCGCATCAGAAAGTCAGGCAGCGCGACGGGGAACACCGCCGGGTGCTCCGTCTCGATGCCGCGGGCCTTGTGCCGCGTGATGCGCAGCACGTTGTCCGGGATCCTGGTCTCCTGCACACCCTGGCCGGCATGCTGCCACTCGCCGACGGTGCCGTCCTTCGCTCGCAGCCCGCCCTTCTCGGAATTGACGTGCCCCGCCCAGCGGCAGGGGATGATCTTGTTCGGGCGGCGAGCCTCGCGATTGAAGTGGAAGAGCAACTCGAAGGCGGGCGACAGCCGCCCGTTCCAGTCGCCGGGCAGGCCGGGTCCCTGGTCCCAGGTGTAGAGCCCAAAGCGCCGCCAGCTGCGGGCGCGCATCCAGTCGAGCCAGCCGGCCCAATAGGGCTGCCATTCATTGTCGCGATGGATCAGGCCGAGGTTCACCAGCACCTGGCCGTCCGGTCGCATGGCTGCGTCGAGATGCTGGAACACGCCCTGCATCAGCGCGTCCCAATCCGTGACGCCGCCGGTCGTGTAGTCCCGCTGGTTCCCATAGGGCGGGCAGGTGAACAACAGCGCCGCACGGTCATCGCCCATGACGCGCGCCACGCTGGGCGCATGTTCTTCGGGCTGCGTCCGAGCCGGAGTGCGGTATGAAGCGCGACGCGAAGCCGGCTGGTGCGATGCCGGCGACCGTGCGGAAGCTGCGCTGCGCGGTCTACACCCGTAAGTCGAGCGAGGAAGGCCTCGACATGGAGTTCAACTCCCTCGACGCCCAGCGCGAGGCCTGCGAGGCCTTCATCGCCAGCCAGCGCGCGGAGGGTTGGGTGCTGGTGCGTGACCGCTACGACGACGGCGGCATCTCGGGTGGCACCCTGGAACGCCCCGCGTTGAAGCGCCTCGTCGCCGACATCCAGAACGGACTGGTGGATGTGGTGGTGGTCTACAAGATCGACCGCCTTTCCCGCTCGCTGGTCGACTTCACCAAGCTGGTGGAGGTGTTCGACGCGAACAACGTGACGTTCGTGTCCGTGACTCAGAGCTTCAACACCACCACCAGCATGGGGCGGCTGACGCTAAACATCCTGCTCAGCTTTGCTCAATTCGAAAGAGAGGTCATTGGCGAGCGCATCCGCGACAAGGTTGCGGCCTCGCGCAAGCGCGGCATGTGGATGGGAGGCTACGTGCCGCTCGGCTACGACGTGCGCGACCGGAAGCTGGTGGTGAACGATGCCGAGGCCACGCTGGTGCGACGGATCTACCAGGGCTTCGTCGAGACGGAGTCTTGCACCAAGCTGGTGCAGGTGCTGCGCGCGGAGGGCGCCACGACGAAGCGGGGCCGCCCGCTCACGAAGAGCGACGTCTACCGCATCCTCAGGAACCGCGTTTATCTCGGCGAGGCGGTGCACAAGGGCACCGCCTATCCCGGCGAGCACGCCGCCATCGTCAGCCAGTCGCAGTGGGACGCGGTGCACGCCATCCTGCAGGTCAGCCCGCGGGTCCGCATCAACCGGACGCGGAACACCACTGCGCCGCTGCTGCGCGGGCTGATCTTCGACAGCGACGGCCGCGCCATGTCGCCGAGCCACAGCCGCGGCAGGGGCGGGCAGATGTACCGCTACTATGTCAGCCAGGCAGTGCTGAAGGGCGGCGCGACGGAGCGGCCGCCGATCACACGCCTCCCGGCTGGGGAGATCGAGGCGGCGGTGGTTGCTCAGATTCGCGAGCTGCTGCGGCAGCCGGAGGTGGTGGTCGGCACCTGGCGGGCGGCACGAGCGACAGCGTCCGGCATGACCGAGCAGGAGGTGCTGCTGGCGCTGGAGCGGATCGAGCCACTCTGGGACGAGCTCTTCCCCGCCGAGCGGGCGCGCATCGTCCGGCTGCTGGTGGACCGAGTCGACGTTCGGGCCGAGGGCGCCGCGGTACGGCTACGGCTGGACGGCCTCGGCAGCCTGGTGCGGGATCTGGCTGCCCAGGAGCCTGAGGCTGGGAGGGCGGCAGCATGAGCAAGTCGGCGCAGACCCTGACCGTGGTCATCCCGCTTCGGGTGAAGCCGCGGGGCGGGCGGAAGGCGATGGTGACGCCAGGCGTGCTGGCGCTGGAGCGCCGGCAGGACATTACGCTGATCAAGGCGGTGGTGCGGGCCTTTCGCTGGCGGCGAATGCTGGAGTCCGGACGCTTCGCCACCATCGACGAACTGGCAGCGGCGGAGAAGATCAACTCGTCCTACGTCTCGCGCGTGCTGCGGCTGACGCTGCTCGCGCCGGACATCATCGAGGCGATCCTGGATGGGCGGCAGCCAGGCGAGATGAGCCTGCAGCCGCTACTCGCACCCTTCCCAATCTGCTGGGCAGAGCAGCGTGCCGTCTTCTGCAGCTAGGGGGTCACGTAGAGCGCCGCTGGTAGGGCGCGAGCAAACACAACTTCGTTGGCCGCGAGCTCCGGGCGCCCGCTGTTACCAGGTCGCCCACGAGAGCTCCGCCCTGCCGCGATGCCTCGCCCTGCGGGCGCCTAGCTGTAGTATCCTCTAGACCATGCGAACGATCGCCGCCCCGGCCGTAAGCTGGGAAGCGGACGGAGGGAGCGCGATGCAAGATAGGGCGGAGGGCGAACCGGCCCATGGGCTGCTGACGCTGTACCGAGCAGCACTTGGTCAGCTTGATGGCGGCAAGCGGGTGGGTGACGAAACCTACATGCACCTTGCGCTCGTTGAGGCCCAGGACTCCTCTGTCCGACGCCTCATTGAGGCGTCCGCCTGCGCAGCCGGGTTATCAGTGCACGACTATAACATCGTGCGTATCTCGCGCGACCGCCCCGAGCTGGCGCTGCTCAACTATCCGAGCTTCTTCGATGATCCGTTCCCGGCTCTGCATACGTCTTGGCTCGTAGGCCTCGCCGATAGGAGGGTTTCCAGACGCGACTTTCCGAATCAGGACAACCCGCTGATCCTCCACCGTAAGGAGTTGATGCTGCCGGTGGATCACCCGGCGCGGGCCACTTTCGCCGCCCTCACGGCAGCGCTGGAGGACTACGGTGCGTTTGACCACCCGCCGAACATGATTGGTCGGCGACTTTACTGGCAACGAGCGCTGGAAGCGCTCGGCATTTACGTTGATGCCCACAGTGCTGTACTCGCGGACCCCGAGGCGCATGACTCCGCCCGCCGTCTCGCTATTGGGCAGGTCGCACGACACAGGACAGCGATCTCCCGAAGCCGGCTGTCCGCGCCTGTGCAAGCGCTTCTCCGTTGGGGGTTCATCGGCGACGCGGAGACTGTGCTGGACTACGGATGCGGGCGCGGCGACGACGTACGCACGCTGACTGTGGCAGGGGTTCAGGCGGCGGGCTGGGACCCACATTTTGCCCCGGACTCCCCTCTGCAGCCTGCCGACGTCGTGAACCTCGGCTTCGTCCTCAATGTCATCGAGGACCCTCACGAGCGGACCGAGGCGCTGCGCCGCGCGTTCGCGCTGGCACGTCGGGTCCTGTCAGTAGCGGTCATGCAGCCGGGTGATGGACGTGACACTCGCGGGCGCGGCTTCGCCGATGGCGTTCTCACCCGCCAGGGCACCTTCCAGCGGTACTTCGAACAATCGGAGTTGCGCGAGTATGTGTCTGGTGTGTTAGGCCGGGAGCCGGTAACCGTGGGCCCCGGATTGGTTTTTGTTTTCCGGGAGGATGAGGACGAGCAGCTCTTCCTAGCGCGGCGCCAGCGAAGCACGGTACGATCCGTGGACGCGAGCGAACCGGCGCCCGAACCGCGAGAGCAGAGGCGCACGCCGCGCCTCTCCGCCTATGAACGGCACCAGGAGCTTCTCGACGCCTTCTGGTGCGCGACACTCGAGCTAGGACGCCTGCCGGAGCAGGAGGAGTTCGAGAGGTCGGCCGAGATCACCAACGCATTCCGCAATGGACGCCGCGCCTTCACGGCGCTGCCGTTCCCTGGCAAGGAGACGGAGCTAGCGAAGGTCGCCGCGCGGCGCGCGGATGACTTGCTCGTTTATCTCGCGCTAAATCTCTTTGAGCGCCGACGGTCCGCGGTAACCCTGCCGCCGTCGGTGCAACGTGACATCATGAGCTTCTTGGGGGGGCGGAAGACCGCGGCCGATCGCGCGAGAAGCGCGCTTTTCGAGAGCGGCTCGCCAGACCACATTGCCACTGCCTCTGCGCAGGCAGCGTCTGAGGGGCTCGGCGTGCTAGCCGCGAAGGACGGAGACTACACGTTCCATGCGTCGCTTCTGCAGCAGCAGCCGGCCGCGCTCCGCATACTTCTCGGCTGCGCCGAGCGCATCGAGCCGGTGCCGGCAGGCGTCGACTTGCTGAAGGTCCACGGCTCAGAGGCGCGCGTCAGCTATCTGCAGTTCGACGATTTTGACGGACGCCCCATCCCGACGCTCACTCGGCGCCTGGTAATCGATCTCCGTCGTCGCCGATGCGACGACATAACCGCCGAAACTGCGGCGGAGCGCCGCGTGTTGCTCGGCAAGGCGCATTTGATGCTGCCCGACGCCCTTGGTCGTGACCGGCAGGAGCGCTTCGACGCCGCGTTGCGGCGGCGGGGCGTTTTCGTTCAGACGGGGCTCGGGCCGAATGCGCGCGCCCTTGCGCAGCGGCTGGTTGAGGCAGGCATCACCCTCCGTAGTACACAGCCAGTGGATGCGCGGGAGGGTGAGAGGTGATCCTCGTCGATCTTGATGAGCCGTGCGGAGTCAACTTTGTCTTGCGTGACCTGGTCGAGGCCGGAGAAACCTGGTCGCGAACGCGCGTGCCAAACGTACCGCGGCAAGCGGCGACGGTGGATTCAATCCGACGTCTTGTACGGGAAATCTTAGACCCGGTGGTCGCTGAGTTCGGACCTATCGAGATCACTTACGGCTTCGCGTCACCTGCGCTGACCCGGCTTATCCCAGGCTGCATCGACCCCGCGCGCGATCAGCACGCTGGCCACGAGCTGAATGCCAACGGCGCCCCGATCTGCCCGCGTCTGGGGCAAGCGGTGGACTTCTGGATCAAAGGCATCAGCTCCGGACGCGTCGCTGCCTGGATAGCGCAGCGCCTTCCATTTGATCGGATCTACTTCTATGGGCGAGACTGCCCTTTGCACGTTAGCATCGGGCCCGAGGAGAAGAGAGCCGTGATAGCCATGCTCCCTGGCCCGAGTGGACGCCGCGTCCCGGCGCTCAGAAGTGCGACCTGGCTAGAACACTGATCCGCCGCGACCAGTGTGCCGGTTGAGTGGTCGCCTTGGCTACAGGGCGAAAGCCAGCTCGAAGCACGCGACACCTAGTCGCGCTCCCTCATGCTCACTAATCTGATTGTGAGCTGTCGCGTTCTCAGGGGGAGCGAAAATGCTGTCGTTTCGTACGGTTTGCCAGAGCCGCTATTACATCATACCAGAGAACCAGAGAGAATTCAGTTGGGGGGCGCGTGAACTTAAAGATCTACTCAATGATCTAACCCCAACAGAGGGCCACTCCCACTATATGGGCCGCTCATTGTATCCAGAACGCCTACCCCAGACTTTAACGACGATAACCACGAAGCAACGATTGAATACACGCTCGAGGACGGGCAGCTGCGGCTAACATCGTTGATAATCTTGGCGAACTCAATCCGCAAACGGTTAGAGATCTTGGACGGCGGAGCATCCATTGACTCGCAAGAGCTTGAAAGACTTATTTTCTTCCGAAAGGGCGAACTCAGGCGACGCATACAGAATAGGAATCCGAGCCTCGACCAGTATCTCTCTTTTGTTTTGACCGGAGCGCCTGCCCCTCCGGCGGAGCGGACCCCTCCGATGCGCGCATTGGACGCGGTCCAGAATCAGGCTCAGGATTTCGTGGCCGACAAGTCGCGCAACGAACTTCTGACCTGGAAGGCAAAAATCCAGAATCAGGCTAAATTCATACTCGTTGATCTCGCAAGCGAAAATATAAGTCGGTATTTGGTATTCGACGCGATCAACTCCCGAGGCCTCGCTCTCACAGAATTCGACAAGATAAAGAATTTCCGTATTCTTATTGACAAAATTCGAAACTTGAGCCTGCAACCAGAAGTCGCTTGTTAGAAGGCCATTTCGCACCTCAAATTTTTCGGTTTGCACGCTCGAGGAGATGAAGCATCTTATGTCGCTGAAATGTATAATTCATTCCACAACTCATCACTGAGTCACGCCGAGGTTCATGATGAGTTCGTCGCGCG
The DNA here is from genome assembly GCF_050563535.1 of Falsiroseomonas sp. CW058. Lineage (NCBI taxonomy): Bacteria > Pseudomonadati > Pseudomonadota > Alphaproteobacteria > Acetobacterales > Roseomonadaceae > Falsiroseomonas > Falsiroseomonas sp. CW058. The sequence goes on along the minus strand of NZ_JBNXUO010000035.1, from coordinate 15,094 downwards.
TTACGGAGATCTCCTTCGATCTGCAAACCCTCTGAAGGAGGCCGATTTTCGAACATTTATCAGCTTCTGGGAGCCGTATGCAAATTCGTTCGGGTTCGTGGCGTCGAGAGCGCGCCGCGTGCACTATGGAACGGCCATCTGCACTCGGGAGGCCGGAAACTGGCTCGATCGGCTTGACAACATGGATCTCCCGACGATCACGCGCCCGTTCTATAGGCTGGCAGTAATGCTACTATTTCTTATATGAGTACGAGGTAGGACATTCTCCGGCGGGCGTCGCGCCGCTGCCTTGGGCCACCTCAGCAGAGCAGAAGATTAATAGCCAGGAGCACATATTGCCGCAGGCTCACCGCGATGGCGGTTGGTGGCAGGCACACTGGCCAGACGAGGCGAACGCCGATCGATTCAAATATCGCCTCGGAAATCTAGTACTGACCGCCGATAACAACGCACTTGGGCGCAAGCCGATTATGGAAAAACTAAACGGCCCAGGGGCACATTATTTCAATGCCATCAATGCGACAAATTCCGAGAAGCGGGTTCGTCTATTCACCGATGGAACTTCCTGGTTGTCACAGCAAGTCTTACAGCGAGAGTTTGAGTTGCTCGATTTCGCAGCTCGACGATGGTCGCTGCCGTGCTGCTTTGATAATGGCATAATCAGCCTTCCTGCAGATTTCGTCGATGAAAATAATTCCGTCCGCACAATTACAATCAGTGAGACCAGCTGTGTCGGTCAGTCTGACTCAGAGGTCGCCGACGATACCGACTCCGAAGATAACTGAGTGCTAATGCGGGGAGGGAGCAAAGGCGATGGAAAGGTCGGACCGTGATCATGAGACACAAGCAGCCATGTTTCTGCGGCAGCTACGCAGGCTCCGACAACGCAGCCATGCGGGCAGGCGCACTCCACATAAGCCTCTTTTGCTTCTCTACACTCTCGGTCGATTGAAGCATGCTCGATCTGAGCGAATCCGATACGCTGAGGCGGAAGAGCAACTGGTGAGCCTACTTCTGAAGTACGGATCACCCGGCACTCGAGCTCGAGTTGCCGATCCATTCGCGCGCCTCGTTACGGACGGCGTCTGGGAGATTCACGCAGCCGAGCGTGAGAAGCTGTTCGACAGAGGGGGGAACGCACGCCCCGGAGCTCTCGCTCGGCAAAACCCCGCGGCGGGTTTCAATCGTGAGATATTGAGCCTGTTGAACGACGTGCCTGCTCTGATCGAGCAGGCGGCGCAGGTTCTGCTAGACGCCAACTTCGCCCCGGACACTCACGAAGACGTCCTCCGCAGCGTAGGGCTAAGTCTCGGGGCGCGATAACTCCGCGGTAGAAAGGTCCGGGCGCGCAGCCAGGCAGGCCGAGCACTCATGCCATGAGCCCGATCGCGTCCGCGATACGCTCCCAAGGCACCGCGGGCGTCGCGTGCGACCAGGACATCCGGACCGTGCCCGAGACTATCTCGCTTGGGAGACCCATCGCCTCGAGCACATGGCTGAGCGAGTAGCGCTCGGAGGTGCACGCCGAGCCGTTGGAGACGGCGGCCATATCCTTCAGTGCGACCATCAGCGCCTCCGCATCCAGGCCAGGGAAGGCGATGCTGAGAATGTTCGGGAGGACCCTGGACGGGTCCGCGTGGACGACAGGAGCCAGGGGGGCGAACGCCTCGAGCGCCGCCGCGCGGATCCGGCGGCACGCCCGCGCGCGCTCGGCGCGCTCGGCCTCTGCTAGCTCGGCCGCAAGCCCAAGCCCAGCGATCAAGGGTACCGGTAGGGTCCCGGGACGCAAGCCGCGCTCCTGTCCGCCTCCGTGCATCAGCGGTCTCAGGGGCGGACGTCGGCCACGCCGCCGTCGCGCGAGGAGTGCTCCCACGCCCTTTGGAGCGAACACCTTGTGTCCGCTGATCGAGATGAGGTCGATGCGCGTGTTCCGGAGCTCTCCGGTCTCCTTGCCGTAGCTCTGGGCCGCGTCGACGTGGAAATACGGACCGTCGCCATCACCTAAGTTCGCAAGCCCCTCCGCGATCGCGTCGACCGGCTGGAGGGCACCGGTCTCGTTGTTGGCGTGCATCACCGATACGAGCAGCGTGTCCGGGCGCACCGCGCCGAGCACCTCCCCCGCGGCGACATGCCCCAGTCTATCTGGACAGACCAACGTGGCGTCGAACCCTCGCGTCTTAAGGTGTTCGACTGGCTCTAGAACCGCCTTATGTTCGATGGCGGTTGTGACGATGTGGCGGCGTCCGGACTCGAGCCCCGCTTCCGCCAGCCCAAGTATGGCCAGGTTGTCGCTCTCGGTCGCGCCGCTGGTGAAGATGATCTCCTCGGGTGATGCAGCGAGAGTGGCAGCAATCCTCTCTCGGGCGCTGTTCACCTCACGCTGCGCAGCTGCGCCATAGGTGTGAGTGCGGCTTCCGGCGTTGCCGAACTCCTCGACCATGAAGCGCATGACCAGCTCGGCAACTCGCGGGTCAACCTGTGTCGTTGCGGCACAATCGAGATATGGAACTCGCGCCATCGGTTTGTCTCCACAGCCTGCCGGTTTGTTTTCGTAGTTGACAAACTGGCGGCCCGCAAGCACGTTCCGCGCACAATAGATACGGGAGTCGCTTGTGGAGTCGCCCTTCGAGTATGTCTTTCCGGCAATTCGAGGCATCCAGGCTGGGCGCGAGTACTACGTATCCATGTGCCCCCTCAAGCTCCTGCCTCGGCTTTTCCAATTTGAGGAAGACGATCGCATTCCGGAGAGTCGCGCGCAGAGACAATTGAATCGTACCAGAATTCCCGAGATGGCGCGGTACATACTGGAAAATCGAGAAACTTACGTTTTCTCGGCAATTACTGCATCTGTTGATGCGGACTTGCGATTTATCGCTTCAAGAGACTCCGATCAGAAGCTCTGCGGTCGCCTCCACGTGCCGATGGCGGCCCGATTCATTATCAACGACGGACAGCACCGCAGGGCCGCAATCGAAGAGGCGCTGCGGTCCGCCCCCGAGCTCGCCGATGAAAGCATAGCGGTGGTGCTGTTCCACGACCGAGGGCTCGAGCGCAGCCAGCAGATGTTTGCGGACTTGAATCGATACGCCATCCGCCCGGCCAGGTCGCTCAGCGTCTTGTACGATCACCGGGACGACAAAGCCTCGCTGGCTAGATCCGTGGTGACCCGGCTCCGTGCGTTCAGGGACCTGGTTGAAATGGAGAGATCGACTCTCTCGCGCAGATCCCGGCGGCTCTTTACGCTCAGTGCGATCTACACGGCTACCACGGCGCTTTTCGCGGGGTGTGAGCCTGAGGACCGGGACCGCGCTATCGACAGCGCGTGCGAGTTCTGGTCGGCGATCGCAGCGCGGATGCCCGAGTGGGACTCCGTTCGCACCGGACGGCTGACGGCCGGCGAGGTGCGAGAGGACTTTATCCACTCCCACGGCGTGGTCCTGCACGCCCTGGGGCGGGTCGGCAACGCCTTGCTCCGGGAGCATGCGGAAGTCGACTGGTCGCGCCGGTTCGCGGCGCTGAAGCAGATGGACTGGCGGCGGACGAACCCGGCTTGGGAAGGGCGCGCCACGCTCGGCGGGCGCGTCTCGAAGTCGCTTCAGAACGTTGTACTGACCAGTAATGCCATCAAGGTGCATCTCCGCATCCCACTGACGCCGGAGGAACAGAGGTTGGAAGACGCATATGCCAGAGGCGATCATGCTGCCTGAGATTGCAGCCGCGCAGAGGCCGTCGGCCTTCCGCCCGCTCGGCTTCAAACGGACTATTGGACGTCTGATCGAGGAGGTGATTGACCTCTACAAGGCCGACGGGATCCCATGGGTCATCGGGTACAGTGGCGGCAAGGACTCCACTGCAACCCTTCAGCTTGTCTGGCTAGCGCTCAGCCGCCTCTCCACCGATGAACTTCGCAAGCCTGTCCACGTGATCAGCACGGACACGCTGGTCGAGAATCCAATCGTATCAGCCTGGGTGGCGCGGTCCCTCGAGCGGATGGGCGAGCAGGCGGCGAAAGTCGGCCTTCCGCTCAAGGCGCACCGGCTAACTCCGGAGCCCACGGACAGCTTCTGGGTGAACCTAATCGGCCGGGGCTATCCCGCTCCCAGGCCAAAGTTCAGATGGTGCACCGAACGGCTGAAGATCGACCCGTCAAACCGCTTCATCTCGGACGTGGTGCGCGCGAACGGCGAGGCCATTGTCGTGCTCGGCACCCGCAAAGCCGAAAGCCAGGCGAGGGCCCGCTCCATGGAGCGCCTGGAGGGGCGTCGGGTCCGGGAGCGGCTCAGCCCCAACGGCAAGCTTCCCAACTCGTACGTCTATACGCCGATCGAGGACTGGTCCAACGACGACGTCTGGGTGTTTCTCATGCAGGTGGCGAACCCCTGGGGGTTCGACAACAAGGACCTCCTGACGATGTACCAGGGCGCGTCGTCCGACGGTGAATGTCCACTCGTCATCGACGCATCCACGCCGAGCTGCGGCGACAGCCGCTTTGGCTGCTGGGTCTGCACGCTCGTCGAGAAGGACAAGTCGATGCAGGCGATGATTAGCAACGACCAGGAGAAGGAGTGGATGCTCCCCCTCCTAGAGCTGCGGAACGAGCTTGACATAAAGGACGACAGCCATCTCCGCGACTTCCGGCGGATGAATGGGTCCCTGCAGCTGTACGAGAAGCGCGATGCCTTGGACAAGAAGCGCAGCGAGCTCGCTCTGATCCCGGGCCCCTACCTGCAGGACGTCCGCGAACGCTGGCTGCAGCGCCTACTCGAGGCTCAGCAGCAGGTCCGAGTCCGCGGGCCGGAGCAGGTGCGCTCGCTCGAGCTCATCACGATGCCGGAGCTGCAGGAGATCCGCAGGATCTGGGTGTTGGAGAAGCACGAAATCGAAGACAGCTTGCCTTCGATTTACGAGGCGGCCACCGGAGAGCGCTATCCCGGACCACCGGTGGACGATAACCTAGTTATTGGGAGCGAGGAGGTGAGGCTGCTGCGCGATGTTTGTGGTGGGGACCGCCTCCACTTCGAGACAACGCGCGAGCTCCTAGACATCGAGCGGCGCCACCGCAGCATGGCCAGACGCGCTGGGCTCTTCAAGGAACTCGAGCGCGCTCTGCAAAAGGGGTTCTACGAGAACGCGGATGACGCTCGGCGGCAGGCCGTCGCGAAGCGTGAAGCCGTCGAAAAGGTCAGGAGTACGCAGCGCGACGCCGACCTTCCGCTGCTTTCTCCTCTCGCTGAACCACAGACAGAGGCGGGGGACGCAGCATGACCTTCGACGAACTCGTCCTCCACAATTTCGGAGTCTACGGCGGGCGGCAAGTCGTCACGCTGACCCCACCGAGCTCGGATCGTCCGATCGTTCTGGTCGGCGCGCTCAACGGGGCCGGAAAGACGACCTTCCTCGACGCGCTGCAACTCTGCCTCTATGGGCCGGTAGCCCGGTGTGCTGGCCGGGGCGAGCTATCCTACGACGAGTATCTCCGTCGTAGCGTGCATCACCGCAGCGCGGACGACACGGCTGCAATTGAGGTGGCGTTCCGGCACACCGTTGAGGGCGAGGAGCAGACGTTCCGCCTCCACCGATCTTGGAGCAGGGTCGGCGCGACCCGTCGTGAGCGCTTCGAGGTTGTCCGGAATGGACGCATTGATCGTCTCGCCACTGAGCATTGGGCGGAGCACGTCGAGGATTTCATCCCGCTGCGGATTGCTCCGCTCTTCCTATTTGATGGCGAGAAGATCGAGGCGTACGCCGATCTAGCTGGTGCGCCGGCGCTCATCGCAACTGCCGTCCAGAACCTCCTGGGGCTGGACATTGTAGAGCGCCTGGCGGCCGACTTGCAGGTGCTGGAGCGTCGAAAGCGGGCGGAAGCTGGACCGGCAGTGGACCGCCGCCGAGCCGAGGACCTGCGCACGCGGATCGCGCAGTTGGGGGAAGAACGCGCCAAGCTCATAGCTGAGAGAGCGGCCACTGCGAATTTGATCGATCGCCGGCAGGCGGAGTTGCGGGGCATTGAGGAGCGTTACAGGCGCGAGGGTGGGGCGCTCTTTGACCGGCGGGCCGAGCTTGAAGCAGCCCTCGCGGTCGCGAGCGCGCAGGCAGAGCAAGCCCGACGCGAGCTGTTGGACATCGCCGCCGGCGCGGCTCCGCTGTTGCTCGTGAAGGATCTACTGGCCGCTGCAGCGGAGCGTGCTGCTTCTGAGGACCGCGCTCGGCGGACCCGAGATGCGCTGGAACTCGCTGCCGAGGCACAGCGCGCGTTGCTTAATACGCCAGAGATCCAGAAGCTGCCGCCCCGTGATGTCTCGAACCTGCGGAAGGCGATGAGCCGCTGGCTCGACGAGCGGTCGGCGGAAGCGCGGATTGAAACACATCTTGATCTCGGACCGCAGGGCGTCCTCTTGCTCGGTGGCCTGCTTCAGGAGGAGCTTCCAACGACGGAGGAGCGACTTAGCAGGGCTCTAGGAGCGGAGAGGATCGCCTCTGAGGCGCTGGAGGAAGCGAAGATCACTGCCACGGCCGCGCCGAATGAAGACGCAGTGGCCGAGCTTGCCGCGGCGCGCGAACGCTTGCGCGTCACCATTGCCACATTGGATGCGGAACGCAGCCGCAGCGATGCCGGGGTGGCGAAGCTCGATCGGACACTCAGCGAGCTGCGAGAGCGCGAAGCTCGGATCATGGAGGAGGAAGCGCTCGCAGGTATTGAGCGCGCTGATGTCCAGCGCCTGCTCACGCACTCCGCTCGCGTGCGGGAGACACTCACGCGCTTCAAGGGTCGTGTCGTGGAGCGCCACGTTGCTCGAATCGAGAAGCTGATCCTGGCGAGCTTTCAGCAGCTTGCCCGTAAGAGGTCGCTTGTCACTGAGATCAAGATAGATCCTGTGACGTTCGACCTCTCACTTCGGGGCGGGGACGGATTACCGGCAAACGCGGAGCGGCTGTCTGCGGGCGAACGTCAGCTGCTCGCTGTCGCAATCTTGTGGGGACTTGCCAAGGCGTCTGGGCGTCCCCTGCCGACCGTAATCGACACGCCGCTCGGACGTCTCGACTCAGAGCATCGATCTCACCTGGTTACTGAGTACTTTCCACGGGCGAGCCATCAGGTGGTGCTGCTGTCGACCGACGAGGAAATCACCGGGAAGTATTTGGACGCGCTGCGCCCGGCGGTCGGGCGAAGCTATCGCCTTCAGTTCGACGAAACGATCGGTCGAACGGTCGTGTACGACGGATACCTGAATGAGGAGATGGCCGGTGTCGCCAATTGAGCGGATCAAGCTCTCTCAGCAGGCGAGAGAGCAGCTAAGTCGGTTGAAACGGTACACAGGCGTCGAACACTGGAACACACTCTGCCGCTGGGGCTTCTGTCGGTCGCTGGCCGACCAAGATCCGCCCCCACCGGCGAAGATCCCAGGCGACAGCAACGTAGAGCTGACTTGGTCAGTTTTTGGGGGGCGATATGAGCGCATCTATCTCGCGTTGCTGAAGGAGCGGTGCTTGCGCGACGGTCTCGGAACAGACGATGAGACGCTCGCAACCCAATTCCGTCTCCACCTCCATCGAGGAATCGCCCAACTGTCCGGCGACAGGACGCAGCGCGACTTGGCCTCCTTCTTGGCGCAGGCGATGCCGAGCAAGTCGGAAGGAACTTTGACCGGAGATGCCGGTCTTGTCGCGTCGTCGACCCTTACGTAGCCTGGCTTGGATTATCGCTCGCATCCGCGTGCTGCGGCAGCGAGCCTGCCACTAGGTCGTGCAGCAGATCGTACTCGTCGAGAAGAGGGCGAACTGCCGAAAAGACCTCTGAGAAGTTTCTCGCGCAGCCCGTGAATTCAGCGACGCGCTTCAGCTCGGCTCTAACAAGGCTGCGCTCGACAGAACGATTGGTGTCGCCGGTTGGAGGGACACGCACTAGGAAATCGTGAATAGTGGCGTGGTCCTTCCCGGGGGACCGGCGCAGGATGCGGCCCCGCCGCTGAATGAACTGTCGGGGGTTGCGCGAGCTGGCGAGGATGTAGGCGGCCCGACAGGCAGGGACGTCAACGCCCTCATCCAAGCAACGGATAGCCACTAAGCCGTCGATGTTGTTCAGGCGGAAGTCGTCGAGGATGGCCTGCCGCTCCTTACGACTCTCGCGGGCCGTGAAGTGGCTGGTGCGCCAGCCGTGCCGGTGCACAAGCATAGAGACCGCATCGATTTGCCGGACGGCTGCGCTGTCATCGTCGCCCTCGGCCGAGCCGTCACCACAGTAGAACAGCGTCATCGGGTCGACCTTCTTGCCATCCAGAAGCTCGTCGAGCAGCACGAGCTTGTTGGCGGCCGCGCCCAGTAGGCGCGCACGTTGCATCAGCACGGCGGTGAGCGCTGCGTTTTCCTCAGCGTCTGCGCCGGCCTGCATAAGGCTGCGGATCTTGTTGGAGAGCTCGATATACTCGAGGGTCTCTCGGTCGGTTAGCTCGACAGTGTGGACGTGGTAGTCGTAGGGCGTGAGCACGCCGTCCTGTAACGCCTCGCGCAGGCCGTATGCGCTCACCACCTGCCCGTAGCATTGGTGGATACGGTCGTTGCGCACATCGGAGAACTCGTCGAAGGGCGTGGCGGATAGGCCGAGCGTGTATTTGGCCTTCGCGGGCACGCTGCGCGCTAGCCGCTCGCTGCCGTGGTGGTGACACTCGTCACCGACCCACATCATCTCCTCGGGCGAGATCTGCGCCAGCAACTCCTGAAACTTCTCGGAGCCGAGTGTGGCGTTCACGACGACGAAGGCGAGGCACGAAATGCCACCGCCGCGGAACGCCATGGCCAGCTCATTGGCCCTCTCCTGCCACAACTGCCAGCCGCCGAAGCAGGGTACCGCCCGCCACCCAAACAGGGCCATTTCCTCGACCCATTGCTCGGCAAGGCTCTGGTAGGGAACCGCAACGATGAGGGCTAGGCGTCCGCGAGCCAGCAGCGTCTGCGTCGCGGCGTAGATGGCGGTGACCGTCTTGCCCGCGCCAGTGGCAAGCTCGAGGATGCCGAGGAAGTCGTTTGCTTTCCACTTCCGCAGCGCCTCACGCTGGTGGCTGCGCACAGAGAACTCAGCGCCTTTGTAGGTGCGCGGCAGGGTGGGCCGCGGCGGTCCATCGCCGGTCGCCGTGCCCTCCTCCACGTACTTCCTCCGCAACTCGTCCCAAACGGCCAGCTCCAGGTCAGGCGTGACCATGCCCGCCCGGGCCGAGGCGAACTTGATCAGCTCCTCCTGAGCGGCCCTTGGAAAGTCGAGGACGATGGCGCGCTCCTCGGTGTTCGCCCAGAGCGACTCGAAGCCGCTCGCGTACTCGTCGTGATAGGACCTGACGTGAGCGTTCCAGGACGGGTAAACTGAGATGGACTCGAAGTTGAAGTCCGGGGACAAGGCGTGTTGAGATTCGTTCGCCGAACCGGCGAACACCACTGAGTTGCCCTCGGCGTCGTAAAAGACGCCGATCTTCTCGTGGTACATGCCCTTCCGTGTCAGGGCCACCTTTATGTCGAGCCTACCTGCCGCAACGAGGTTAGAGAGGGCGTGCAGGCGGCACTCGAGTAGGCTGTCGGATATGCTCTCGAGAATGGCCTTCATCTCGACTTGCAGCCTTTCCTCGGCTGCCGCCTTCGCCCTTTCTGCATAACCGCGCAAGACAGCCTCGGCCTCTTCCTCTGTCAGCGCACCGCCAACGATGAGACGCATCTGTCCTTGGCGCTCAACCAAAGCCGTCAGCCCCTGGGCAGCCAGGGACAGCATTGACGCTGAAAAGAAGCCGACAGCCCGATCGTACCGGACAGTGGACTTCATGCAGGGGATGTAGAAGTCCTTGACCAGGTCGTCGCGGGCCGAGCGGTATACTGGCTTCAGCGGTAGCGAGGAGAGGCTCAAAAGTCGGGCTCCTCCCCGGTGCCTTGGGTGGAGGGCGCGGCGATGTACCCATGCTTATGCAAGGCACTGATAATCGCAGCGTGGCCATATGCGTCGGAAGGTGTTTCGCGCATCCACTGCTGCAGGACGCCGAGACCGCCCTCGGAGAACCGTTCGAACACGTTGGCGAGCTGCGCCTCGGTCTCTGGACCGTCCTTCAGGATCCCGCCGTCTCGGGCCTTGGCGAGCCCTATCAGGTAAATGAGGTCCATGCAGTCGGCATCGCGTTCGATCACACGTGAGTCGACAAAATCCACGGGGTCGGTGACGTCCTCCTCGGCGCCGCGATCGAAGCCAAGGCAGGCGGCAAAGCACATCAGCGCCTTGTATGTGGGGAAGATCTTCTGGTTCAGCTGCTCTGAGACCGGCCGTTCGGCCAGTCGGGAAACAAGGTCGTCGTGCTTCCTACTGCGGCGGATGTTCCTCATCGCTGCACCTGCTGGATCCGCGTCATCTCGCGTTCGCACTCGTAGCGGCTAAGCGGATAAATCCTGCCGTTTATCTGGATGTATTCTTCCTTGCGGTCACCGCGTTCACCGGTGGTTTCGGCTGTGAGGACGTACTCGGCACCAATGCGCGGGCGTAGCGCGTTAAGGACTGAGTCGTCGCCCTGTGAACGAGACACGAGCACGACCACTTGCTCGGCGAGCTGAGGGACGAACGCCGCCGTGGCCGCACGATATATATCGTCCAACTGCCCGAACGGCGAATCGAGGACCAGCGGCGCGACGATGCCCGGTATGAGGATCCTGCCGCCCTTGGCATTGCTGCGGAGCTTCGAAAAACGGACGAGCGCAGCAATGAAGGCTAGGCTCAGCAGCTGACTTTCGCCGGTGCTGCGGGGGACCATGGTCCCGTCCTCGAAGAGCAGCTCCATTCGGTAGTCATCGTAGAGCTTGAAGTTGTAGTCCTTGCGAGCGGTCGCCTTGATGATCTTCCGAACGTCAGACTGGATCAGCTTGCGGGCCGAATTCTCGTGCTCCTTGAGTTCTGCCTTTAGGTACTGAGTTGCCGCTTCAGCGAGTGTATGACGCAGCTTAAGCGGCTTGGCCCGGTTATTTTCGCCGGAGAGCTGCTGGTATTTTCGCTTCGCCTGCTGCAGATCAGCGTCCACCTGGCGCTTTTGATGGCGGGCCGCACCGATTTCCGTGTCGATGGAGCGAAGCTCGGTCTGCGCCTTACGGCGGGCGTTTTCCTTGTCCTGGACTTCTGAGATGTCAATGCCGGCAATCTCTTTGCCGACAGCAACGATTTCCTGCTCCAGCTCTTGCTCGCGCTGGCGGAGCTGACCTAGCCGCTCCTCGTGTTTGCGCAGCACACGGATGGCAGCGTCGCGATCCTTCGCTAACTCCTGGCACTTGGCTTTCGCCTTGACCACGCGATTTAGAATTTGCGAGTTGCCCGCCGACTCAAGCAGCTTGAAGATGGCTTGGTATTCCTTCGTGTGCTCTTCCAGTGGGCGCCCACAAACGCAGATATGGGCCTGGAGCAAGCCTTTCACAAAGGTCTCATTATATGGACTGGGGATCTTCCCGCGCAGCGTCTCCTCATCGATGAAGTCCAGTGACGAGTCCGTCAGCTTCTTGGCCACGAGGCGGATGGTTTCTGGGCGTCCCGCCCAGGCGATGACGGCCTTCTGGCACTCAGCGATGTCTGCGCAGACGCCCTTGAGCGAGCGCTCCTTTTCCTCGCGTAACTTCTGCTTGGTCGCTACGATGGTCAGGCCTTGGAGCTGCCGCCCAATCTCGTCGACGGTCTCCTGAATGGTGGTGTGCCTGTCCTCGAGGACTTGGATTTTCGTCTCTAGCTGCTGCGACAGCAGCTCAAGGCGCTCCAGATCCCTTTCAGCGTCCTTGAGATCGGTTGCGTCGGGTATGGACGAGATCTCGCGGCGCAGGCCCTTCGCGCAAGCCTCCAAGTCTCCGATCGCGATCTCCGCGATGTTGCAGCCCAGGATGTTGCGAATGGCCTTGGCAACCTGCTTGTGGTGGTGAGCCGCGCTGAAGGTCTCCGCGTGCTCGCCGTCAAAGTAAAAATACGGCGCCATGGCCTTGGGCATCACCGACTCGACGAACTCGTCCGGAGTCAAGTGCCGCGTGTAGTTCCCACTCTCGATTACGTGAATTTTGAAATCTTGGCCGGCACCCTCAGTATAGTAGCGTTGAGCTAAATAATCTCGGCCGTCGTGTGTAAATTCGATAGAAACGGAAGCCTTCTTGACGCCTTGCTGACGAGCCGTGCGATTGATGATTTTCTCAGGCTCTAAGAACTTCGCTGTCGTCTTTGCATAGAATGTCCATAAAACTGAGTTCAGTATGGTCGTTTTCCCGACACCATTCTGGGCGTGAATGAGTGTGACATTTTTGTCGATATCATCAGCAATCTCGACTTCCTGCTCGCCGTAGAACTGCCGGAAGTGCGAGAGCTTAATTCGCTTGAGCTTCATTGATCAACACTCCGGCGACGTCGTCTACGGCCTTGCGGATTTGTGCCCTGCGCTTGGTCTCGGCGTTCACAGACTCGTGGGCGAGACGTTTGACGATATCTACTGACTTGATGGCAAGCTCTTCAGCATTCTTTCGCATTTCGTCAGGCTGATTTATGTCTGGCATGGCCTTTCTTAGATCCCCCTCTTGGTGGTCCTTGTGATCGCCCGCAGGGGCAGGTCTGCCGAAGACCTACAAAGGTCAAGCAGCACACCACCGATCGCCAGATCAGCGGCCGGTCTGGCGGCAAAGCTGCCTGCAAGCTTATCGGTGTGCTGAGCGAGTCGCAGCGCCATCTTTCTCTTCATGTCCAGCTGCGCCGCCCCGCTTGCGTAACGGTTGCTGATCCGAAGCCGACCCTCGCGGCTTATTCTACATCATGAGCTGATTTTGTGAAGCGGGACTAAGCTGCAACGCGAGCAGCTGCGGCAGGAGGTCTAGGTCAATGCTAAAAAGGTTTCTGCCGCTCGCGGAGTGGGCGCACGTTGGGCGCCTGCCACGTCTCAGGCCGCTATATGCTGAGCTGCGCCGGCTAGAGGGCGGCGGGGATCAGGCTGCCGCGAATCGAGCTGCTGAACACCGAGAAAAAGGCACACACCTGCAAGCTGATCGCGGACGGCCGGCGCCTGTCCTGAGTGGTGAGCCAGCGACAAGTTCGTAGGCATTATGTGGCTCGACAGCACCGTCAGCCTCCCGGGCCGAGGAGTATACCCGACGCGGGCATGGCCACCCGCGCGGCACCTAACGAGGCCGAGACGTGAGCGCGATCACAGTACCGAAAAATGTAAGCGGTACTCTTTATCATGATGGTACTAAGTGGTACCAACGATCCTGTCAGCAGCACAGGAGGTCCCGCCCCATGGCGGTTAAGGACTACGTCATCCTGCAGGGCAAGCAGGTCCCCTACGAAATTGCCCGGATTCCGGTCGACGCTGTGAGGCTCGACCCTAAGAACCCGCGCATCGAGTACCTGCTCGGGCATCGGTTCAGCGGCAGCGCCTCCCAGGACGACATTGTTGATGCGCTTTGGGAGAAGGACCAGGTGAAGGCACTCTCCCAGTCCATCCTCGCAAACGGCGGGGTGCGCGAGCATATCATCGTCCAGCGCGACAAGAACGGCGGCTACACCGTGCGCGAGGGCAACTGCCGCACCGCGAGCAGCAGGAAGCTCCGCCTGTCGCATCCCGGCGACAACCGCTTCGACACCATCCCGGCGCACATCTTCGACCAGCAGCTTACGGAGGAAGACGTCGCGATCATGATCGCCGACGTCCATGTGGCGAAGAAGATCTCCTGGGATGCCTACACCCAGGCTAAGACCACACATGAGCTGCACCGCGTGCACGGCAAGCCGTACGACTGGCTCACCAACCACCTGCGGATGAGCAAGTCCAAGGTGGCCGAGCAGCTGGCGGCCTACGATGCCATGACCGCATTCCTGCAGGTCCACAGTGACCCGAAGTACGTTTCTCGCTTCACACTGTTCCACGAGATGGTCCGCAAGAAGGGGCTGAAGGAGCTCTACGATAGCGACGCCGATGGCTTCCGCGCCCGCTACTTCGGCTGGGTAGCCGGCGGCAAGATCCACGATCCCCGCCAGGTGCGCACCCTGGAGCAGATCATGAAGGATCCCGACGCAGTGAAGGCGCTCGACGAGTCCGGTTACGATGCTGCCGCCCAGGTGCTCGCGGGCAAGGACCCCACGTTGGGGAGCGACGTGTTCTTCCAGGTCAAGAAGGCCACCGAGGCGTTGAAGAACACGCCGATGAGCGACGTCCAGGACCTGAAGGCAGGAGACCCGCAGAAGATCATCCTGCTACGGAACCTCTCGCGCGCGATCGAGGATCTCGCCACTATGGCCGGGGTGAAGGTGTGAGCCGGCGGCTGTTCATCAGCCGCTCGCAGGTCAAGCTGCGGTTCGGCGGGCGCGCACCCGCCGCACCGCTTCGGGACGCCGCTGGGGGACGGGGGACGTTTGGGCGGATCTCGTCCTACACCCGGAGGGTCGTCTGGGAACGCGACGGCGGCGCTTGCGTCCGATGTGGCGCCGATGAGGATTTGCACTTCGACCACATCGTCCCTGTCGCTCTCGGCGGCTCTGGCTCGCCGGCCAACGTCGAGCTGCTCTGCAGGGGGTGCAACCTCAAGAAGGGCGCGAAGCTGGCAGCTGGCGGCTAGAGGCCCCGTTTCTCTGCCGCCGCGAAGGCCCCCGCCAGGGTCTGGAGGCCTTGCGCTTCGGAAACTCGAGGGGGGACCATAGGTGGCGACAGACACCTGGCTTGAGGCCCAGTGAGCCCTTGCAGCGAGGCTGCTTGCGTCTCGAGGGCGCGTGGTGTTGCCCCGCTAGCGCGGTGCCCTGGTCGGGAGAGAAAGGTTGTGAGGAGGCCCACCGGAGCCCAAGCGGCATTCGAACCGTAAGTCCCACCCCCCGACCAGAAAGCATTGATTTTTCGTAGCTTTTTTCGGGTGTACTAAATCGGCCGAGTCAGAAGGTCCGGAGAGAACTGGCCCCCGGAGAGCGATTTCACGCGTTCTCCGCGTCTGCCCCGGTCAACAGGTCTGCCCCAAAAACCCCGGGAGACCTGCCACCCAGGGCGGGGCTCGGTCGGGCAGAGAGCACGCCTCGTATGGGAACTGGCGGAGGGGATGGGATTCGAACCCACGATAGGGTTTTACACCCTAT
>NZ_JBNXUO010000034.1:0-48620 GCF_050563535.1 Falsiroseomonas sp. CW058 | reverse complement strand
CCGACGCCTATTGCCGCGACGCCGCTGTCGCGGTGGAGACGGCGCGCCGCTTCCTCACGCAGGGCAGGGCGGCGTCGGCCTCCGCGAGCGCCGCGGCCTCGGCGGCGAGGCGCGCTTCCGCGGCCTCGGCATCCGCCGCCATCCGCCCGGCATGGTCGAGGTCCCGCACCAGCGCGGCGCGGCGCGCCTCGGCGGCGTCCAGCGCCTCCCGCGCGCGGCTTTCCTCGGCGCCGAGCGTCTCGGCCTCGACGCGGCGGCGTTCCAGCGCGGTGCGGGCCGAGGCCTCGGCCTCGCGCGGGGCGGGCAGGTCGTGCTCGGCCGCGAACAGGCGCTTCGCGGCGCCTTCCGCCTCGAACTCGGCATCGCCGGTGGCGCGGCGGGCCAGCGCGAAGGCGTCCTTCGCCGCCGCCAGCGCGGCCTGCGCACGGGCGCGGAGGATGGCCAGCCACTCCACCTCCGCGCCCCGCACCAGGCCGGAGATGTTGCGGTAGCGCGCGGCCTGGCGGGCCTGGCGCTGCAGGCCCTGCCGGCCCTCCTCCATCTGGCCGATCAGGTCCTCGGCGCGGGCCAGGTTGTTCTCGGCCTGGCGCAGCTTCAGCTCGGCTTCGTGCCGGCGGGCGCGCAGGCCCGCGATGCCGGCGGCCTCCTCCAGCACGGCGCGGCGGTCCTCGGGCCGTGCCTGGATCAGCGCCGCGACGCGCCCCTGGCTGACCATCGCCGAGGACCGCGCGCCGGAGCCGATATCGGCGAACATCGTCTGCACGTCGCGCGCCCGCAGTTCACGGCCGTTGACGCGGAAGGAACTGCCCTCGCCGCGCGCGATGCGGCGGATGATCTCGAGCTCCGGCGCATCGGCGTTGGGCGGGGGGGCGAGGCCGGCGGCCTCCTCCAGCACCAGCGTCACCTCGGCCAGGTTGCGGCCCGGGCGGGTCGCGGTGCCGGCGAAGATGACATCCTCCATCTCGCCGCCGCGCATCGTCCGCGCATTGCTCTCCCCCATCGCCCAGCGCAGCGCCTCGACCACGTTGGACTTGCCGCAGCCATTCGGGCCGACGATGCCGGTGAGGCCCGGCAGGACCTCGACCAGCGTCGGCTCGGCGAAGGACTTGAAGCCGGCGATGCGCAGCCGGGTGAGCTTCGCGGTCCGCGCGGCGGCGGCCTGCGCCTCGGTCCGGCCGGTCTCCTCCGGCGGGGCGGCGTCCTCGGGCGGCGCGGGGGGGACCGCCTCCATCCCTCAGCGCGTCTCGGCCACCAGGGCGGCGAAGCGGTCGAAGGGCAGGTTGCCGGGCACGCTGCGGCTGCCGAAGACGAAGGTGGGGGTGGAGTTCACGTTGTGCTGCTGCTGGCCCTGCACCCGCCGTTCTAGGATGGCGCGCTGCAGCGTGGCGTCGGCGATGGTCGCATCGAAGGTCGCGCGGTCCATCCCCGCCAGGGCGGCCAGGCGGAACAGCTCCTCCTGCGGGTTGGCGTTGCGCGCGAAGGCCCAGCGGTCCTGGGTGGCGAACAGCGTGGAGATGAAGGGCTCGTAGCGTTCCGCCGGCAGGCTGCGCGCCACGGCCGCGGCCAGCAGCGCCAGCTGGTCCAGCGGGAAGTCGCGCAGGACCATCCGCATCCGGCCGGTCTCCACCAGGTCGCGCTTCACGCGCGGCCAGGTGTCGCGGTGGAAGGCGGCGCAATGGCCGCAGGTCAGCGAGAAATACTCGATCACCTGCACCGGCGCCTCGGCCCGGCCGACCACGCGCTCGGCCATGCGGGGGTCCTCGGCGGGGGCCTGGGCGCGGGCGGCACCCGGCAGCAGCCCGGCGGGCGCCGCGGCGGCGAGGGCGAGGAACGAACGGCGGTCGGGCATCGGCAGGTGGCCTCCGGATGGGCCGGTGGGGCGGACCAGCCCCCGGCGTCAGCCCCTCCGATAGACGCCGCGGGCCAGCTTTTCCAGGGCGTCCCGCAATTCGCCCTCCGGCAGGGCGGCGATGCGGTCCTGCACGGGTGCGGGAACCGGCGCGGGCGGGGCCTGCGGCCGGGCGCGGGGCGCGCCGGGGGGCGTGGACTGGACGAATTTCAGCCGCTCCACCGCCACCCGGCCGAGATGGCCGTTGATGCGGGAGATCAGCTCCGGTGCCAGGTGCTGCAGTTCCATCGCCACCGGCCCCGCGCAGGCCAGCACCAGCGTACCCGCGGACAGCCGGACGGGGGAGGTGACGGCGCCGAGCGCCGGCCCGATCACCTGCGGCCAGTCCGCCATCAGCTGCGCGCCCGCCGGGTTGCGCCGGCGGAAGGCAGGCCGCGTCAGCGACGGCAGCAGGTTGCCGAGCGGCACGGGGGCTGTCGGGAACCGCCTGCGTTCCCCATCCTTCGCCACTGCGATGACCCCTCCCCCCGCCGCCGACCTGCTCGCCTGGTACGACCGCCACCGCCGGGACCTTCCGTGGCGCGGCGCATCCGCCACGCCGGACCCTTACCGCGTCTGGCTGTCCGAGGTCATGCTCCAGCAGACGACCGTTGCGGCGGTGGGGCCGCGATACGCGCGCTTCCTCGCCCGCTTCCCGGACCTGCGGGCGCTGGCCGATGCGCCCTGGGAGGAGGTGGCGGAGGAATGGGCGGGGCTCGGCTACTACGCCCGGGCGCGCAACCTGCATGCGGGGGCCAGGGCGCTGGCCGCGCGCGGCCGCTTCCCCGACACGGCCGAGACGCTGCGGGAGGTGCCGGGCATCGGCCCCTACACCGCCGCGGCCGTCGCCGCCATCGCCTTCGGCCGCCCGGTGGTGCCGACCGACGGCAATGTGGAACGCGTGACGGCGCGCATCCATGCGGAGGCGGCGCCGCTGCCCGGCGCGAAGCGGCGGCTGGATGCGCTGGCGCAGGGTTGGATGGAGCAGGACGCCGCCCGCGCCCGCCCGGGCGACTTCGCGCAGGCGCTGTTCGACCTCGGCGCCACCATCTGCACGCCGAAGCGCCCGGCCTGTGCCCTGTGTCCCTGGCGGGAGGGCTGCGCGGCGCGGCGGCAGGGAATGCAGGAGGACCTGCCCCGCAAGGCCCCGAAGAAGGCGCGCCCCATCCGCTTCGGCGTGCATTTCCTGGCGGTGGACGGGGAAGGCCGCTGGCTGCTGGGCCGCCGCCCCGACAGCGGCCTGCTCGGCGGGATGCTGGAGATCCCCGGCACGCCCTGGCGGGACGAGGGGTGGGAGGCGGCCGAGGCCTTGCCCCATGCCCCGCTGCCCGGCCTCGGCTGGCAGGCCCTTCCCGGGGAGGCGCGGCACGGCTTCACCCATTTCGAGCTGCGGATGCGCCTGCTGACCGCCCGGGCCGCCGGCCCGGCACCGCAGGGCATGGGCTGGATGGAGCGCGACGCGGCCCTGGCCGCCCTGCCGACCGCGATGCGCCGGCTGGCCGCGCTGGCGGCCTGAGAGCGGAACCCGATTCACCTTCGTGACGAGACGCAGCATCCTGGCGGCTCCACCGCAGGGCTGCCCCGCATGACGACACGTCGCTTCCTCTGCCTCAGCCTCGGCGCACTCGCGCTCTGCGGCTGCCGGGGCACAGCGACGCCGGTGCCGGTGGTGGCCGGCGACACCATCGCCCATGCCCGCGCCGAGATCGGCGACGCCCCGCCCCCGCTGCGCCGCCAGCTTGCCGAGGGGGAGGTCACGGCCACGCTGCGCCGCATCTCCCGCCGGCTGGAACCGCCGGCCTGGGAGCTGTGCCGCGATCTCGGCGTGGGGGCCTGCGACTGGTACGTCGCCGCTTCCCGCTCCCGCCAGCTCAACGCGAGCGCGGGGCTGGACGGGCGGGTGGCGATCAACCGGGGGATCCTCGAATACGCAAGGTCGGATGACGAGGTGGCCTTCGTCATGGCGCATGAACTGGCGCACCATGCCGCCAACCACGTCGAATCGGCGCGCGACGACACCTCGGCCGGCGCCGCCGTTGGCGGGCTGCTGGCCGCCGTGGCGGTGGCCGCCGCCGCCGCCTCCGGCGCGCGCACGGGGGCGGCGGAGAACCGGCGGATGATCGAGAACGCCGCCGGCACCGGCGCGCGCATCGGCCGGCTCGCCTTCAGCCAGGCGCAGGAGAGGGAGGCCGACCGGCTCGGCCTGCTGGTCCTGCACCGCGCGGGCTACGACCCGGCGCTGGCGCGCCACTTCGTCGTCACCATGGCCCGCGCGTCCCGCCGGGGCGAGGGGCAGCGCCTGTTCGAGACGCATCCGTCGGGCCCCGAACGCCTGGCCGCCTTCGACGCGACGCTGGCGGAGCTGCGCGCGCGCGGCGGGACGCTGCCGCTCAGGGCGGGGTAGGGCGCGCGTCCCGCAGGGGCGGCGGAAGCTCCGCCGCCCGCCGCGGGTCCCGGCCGCTCAGCCGCCCTGCGCCGCGATCTCCTGGCGCAGCTCGTCGATCAGCCGCAGCCGCCCGTCCCGCGTCTCCAGGAACCAGAAGGTCCAGCCGTTGCAGGACGGCGCCGCCTGCAATTCCGCGCCGACCTTGTGGATGGACCCCGTGGCGGCGCCGCAGCGCAGCGTGCCGTCGGCGCCGACGGTGGCCTTCCAGCGGCGGTGCCGGTCGGTCAGCGTGGCGCCGGGCGGCACCAGCCCGCGTTCCACCAGCACGCCGAAGGCGATGCGCGGCTGCTCGCGCTTCGACGGCAGGGACAGCGCCGCGCCTTCCGGCAGCGGCTCCACCATGTCGAGCCTGCGGCGCGCGGCGGCGGCGTAGCCCGCATCGCGCTCGATCCCGATGAAGCGCCGGCCGAGCCGCTTGGCGACTGCGGCGGTGGTGCCGGTGCCGAGGAAGGGGTCCAGCACCACCTCCCCCGGCTGGGTGCAGGACAGGATGACGCGGTGCAGCAGGGCTTCCGGCTTCTGCGTCGGGTGCAGCTTCGCGCCGTCCTCGCCCCGCAGGCGTTCACCGCCCGTGCAGAGCGGGAAATACCAGTCGCTCCGCATCTGCACGTCGTCGTTCATCGCCTTCATGGCGGCGTAGTTGAAGCGGTAGCGGGATTCCGGGCCGCGCGCCGCCCAGATCATCGTCTCATGCGCGTTGGTGAAGCGGCGGCCGCGGAAGTTCGGCATCGGGTTCGCCTTGCGCCAGATGACGTCGTTCAGGATCCAGAAGCCGAGATCCTGGATCGCGGTGCCGAGGCGGAAGACGTTGTGGTAGCTGCCGATGACCCAGATCGTGCCGTCCTTGCGCAGCACGCGCCGGCATTCGGCCAGCCATTCCCGGGTGAAGGCGTCGTAGGCGGCGAGGTCGTCGAAGCGGTCCCACGCATCGTCCACGCCGTCGACGAGGGAATCGTCGGGCCGCCGCAGCTCGCCCTTCAGCTGCAGGTTGTACGGCGGGTCGGCGAAGACGGCGTGCACGGATGCCGGCGGCAGGCGCCGCAGCGTCTCGATGCAGTCGCCGACCAGCACCTCGTCGAGCGGCAGGTCGAGCCCCGTCCCCATCGTTCCGCCAGCTGCGCCTTTCCGCGAATCGGGGGCCAAGATGCGGCGCGGCGAGTCGCGGCGTCAACTGAACGCAGGCAGCGCGCGGTCCACCGGCCCGAAACCCCGCCGGTGATGCGGACAGGGACCGAGCCGCGCCAGCGCCGCCCGGTGGGCCGCGGTGGGGTAGCCCTGGTGGCCCGCGAAGCCGTAGCCCGGCCAGCGCCGGTCGATGCGCGCCATCGCCCGGTCCCGCGTGACCTTCGCCAGGATCGACGCCGCGGCGATCGACAGGCTGGCCCCGTCGCCGCCCACCACGCAGCGTACCGGGCAGGGCAGCGGCGGTGCCTGGTTGCCGTCCACCAGGGCCAGCGCCGGCACCGCGCCCAGACGCGCCAGCGCGCGCGCCATCGCCAGTTGCGTGGCGCGCAGGATGTTCAGCTGCCCGATCTCCGCCGCGCTGGCCGCGGCGATGCCGAAATCCAGCAGCCCCTGCCCGCGCGCCGCGACCAGCGCCGCGAAGGCCGCATCCCGCCGCGCGGCCGAGAGCTTCTTGGAATCGTCGAGCAGCGCCGCCAGCGCGGGCGGCGGCGGGGCGGCGAAGACCACGGCGGCGGCGAGCACCGGTCCGGCGAGCGGCCCGCGCCCGGCCTCGTCCAGCCCGGCGACGCGGCCGCCATGCGCCTGCTCCATGCGGAAATCCGGCATGGCGGCGGCATAGCGGACCGGCCGCGCCGCGTCAGCAACCCCCTTGCGCCCGCCCGCGTTCGCGCCGGGACACAGGACGAGGCGAGCATGGACGCGCAGAAACTGGCCCTGGCCGCGGACGGGATCCCGGCCACCCCCTTCGAGATCCCGGGCGCCACCGGCGGCGCCTTCCGCATCCAGCTGCTGAACGAGGATCAGGGCCGCGGCGTGGTGACCTCGATCGTCCACATCCCCCCCGGCGGCCGCATCCCCGCCCATCGCCACCGCGCGGGGTCGGAGATGCATTACGTCCTCGACGGAGACCTGGTGGAGGCCGGCAAGGCGCTGCCCCCCGGTGCCTTCCTCACCCACGCCGCGGGCGTGGTGCACGGCCCGCATGAAAGCCGGGGCGGCGCCCGCGTGCTGACGGTGCAGTCCTGGCAATCCAGGGACGGCGGCTTCGACTTCGAGCCTGCCGAGGGCGACGAGGCGGCATCCGCCGAGGCCCGCATGCCCGCCGAGGCCGGTGCCGCCGGCGGCCAGCGCAGCGAGGGGAAGATGCAGAAGGTGGATCAGGCCGCGCAGGAGGAAGCGCGCCGCGACGAGAGCGCGCCCGAGGCGCGGGGCTATTCCTAGCCCATGATCCGCGCTGATCGAAGCGCGGATCATGGGCCAGGCTTTTGTTTTGCCGCGTGATTCACGCCTCCGGCCGTTCCAGCCTGCGGCGACCACGCTCTAGCCCGCGCGCCGCTCCGCCGCCTTCAGCGCGACGCAGAGGCGGGAGAAGGCGTACCAGAAGCGGCCATGCGCCTCCGCGCCCTCCGGCCCGCGGGGCTCGCTGCGGCGGATCAGGGGCAAGCGCGCTTCGAAGCGGCCGCGCATGTTCTCCATGAAGGCGCCGGTGGCGGTGGCATAGGATTCCAGCAGCTCCGCCGCCAGCTCCACCTCCGCCTGCGCGTTGCCCTCCGCGGTCAGCGCCTTCAGCGCCCGCGCATCGGCGGCCAGCGCAAGATGCGCGCGGTGCAGGTCCTCGATGTGCCGCGCGATGGAACGGCGGGCGGCGAGGACGGGATCGGCTTCGGGGCCGCTGTCGGGCATGGGGCGCCTCCGCGACCAGCCTGCGCGCGCCGCATTGCCGCGGCGTTAAGCGCCGCCCTCCCCGCGCCGCGCCCAGATCGCGAAGACCCGGTGCGGCACCACCAGCGGCTCCGCCGGGAAGCGCGCATCGAGCATCGCGGCCAGTTCCGCGTCGAACCGCCCGACGGCCCCGGGGTCGAGCGCGCCGCCCACGCCGGCCGAGGCGCGGATGCGCCCGCGCCAGTCGGTGCGGGAATAGGCCGCGTCATGGTCGAAGCCGCCGAAGCCGAGGCCGCTGAAGCCCGCGACCGCCATGTCCGTCGCCCAGGCCGGGTAGAAGCCGGTGCCGCGGCCCATGCGCCAGCGCGGGTTGTGCGCCTCGATCAGGAACTCGGTGGCATGGGCCACGCTGCCCGGCAGCGGCAGCCAGTCATGGTGGCAGATCAGCAGGACCCCGCCGGGGCGCAGCACGCGCCGTGCCTCGGCCGCCGCCAGGGCGCGGTCGAACCAGTGCCAGCACTGCGCCGCCACCACCAGGTCGAAGGCGGCGTCGGGTTGGCCGGTGCGCTCGGCCAGCCCCTCCTCGAAGCGGACGCGGGCGGACAGGCCTTCCGCTTCCGCCAGGCGGCGCGCCGCCTCGATCTGCCCCCGGGCGGGGTCGAGGCCCAGCACCTCCGCCCCCCGCGCCGCCAGCCCGCGCGCCACCGTGCCGGTGCCGGTGCCGAGGTCGAGCACCCGCATCCCGGGCGCGAAGACGCCTTCCCGCGCGATCAGGTCGTAGAAGCGCGGGGGGAAGCCCTGGCGGTGGCGCGCGTAGTCGGCGCTGGTCTGGCTCCAGTCCGGTCCCGTCATCGCATGTCCCCGATCGCATGCAGGTCGGCGGCGGTGTCCACGTCCCGCAGGGTGCGCAGCAGCGCCACCCGCCGGCCCTGGAAATTGGCGAGCGTGTCGCCGAGCGCATGCTCGCTCGACCAGCGCACCGCGCGGAAGGGATGCGCGGGCCGGCGCGGGCCGAGGCCGACCAGCCAGTAGCCGCCATCCTCGGCCGGGCCGAAGACGGCGTCGGCGCGGCCGAGCGCGCGGAACGCCGCCGCGATGTCCCCGCGCGAGAGGCCGGGGATGTCGCTGCCCACCAGCACCGCGCGGCGATGCCGGCCGAGCGCGCGGGCCATGCGCGCCCCGAGGTCGCCCCCCCCCTGCGGCAGCACCGGCAGCCGCCGCGGCCAGCGCGCGCGGGCGCGGTCCGGCGTCGCCGCCAGCACGGCGCGCCAGCGGCCGTCCCGCGCCGCCTCCCGCAGCGTCGCGGCAAGCTGCCGGCGGTAGAAGCGCAGCGCCGCCATCGCGCCGATGCCGCGCGCCAGCCGCCGCTTCACCGCGCCGAGGCGCGGCGCGCGCGCGAAGACGATCACCCTGTCGCCCCTCATCCCCGCTTCCCGGCATAGAGCCGCAGGATGATGCGCGGCGGGACGCCCGCGAACCAGAGCCCGAGGCAGGCGAGGTTGCGCGCGGACCGGCGCAGGTAGCCGTCCCGCCGCCAGCGCGCGGCACTGGTCACCGCGGCGACCGGCAGCGCGCCCAGCCGGACGCGGCCCAGCCGGCGGACCAGGTCCACATCCTCCATCAGCGGCAGCGGGCGCATCCCGCCCACGGCGTCGAGCAGGTCGCGCCGGACCAGCAGCCCCTGGTCGCCATAGGGCAGGCCGAGCACGCGCGACCGCCAGGCGACGGCGCGTTCCAGCCGCCGCGCCGCCGGGGCGGGGTCGTCCAGCGCGAAGCGGAAATGCCAGGCGCGGCCGGCGCCGGCGGGGTCCGCCATCACGCGCCGCACCGCCTCCTCCCACCCCGGCGCCGGCCGCGTGTCGGCATGGAGCAGCAGCAGCCAGGGGCCGCGCGCGGCGGCGATGCCGGCGGCCAGCTGCCCGCCCCGCCCGCGCGGCGCCGCGAGGACGCGCGCCCCGGCGCGGGCGGCGAGCCCCGGTGTCCCATCCGTGCTGCCGCCATCCACCACCAGAACCTCCGCCGCGCCGCGCAGCGCGGCGAGCGTTCCGCCCAGGTCGGCGGCCGCGTCCAGCGCGGGGATGACGACCGTCAGCCCGTCGATCACGGGCGGCTCTATTCGCATTTTGTTCTTGACGTCCGGTGGTGGGGTGACCACTGTGGCATGGAACAAACCGGGAAACCGCAGGAGGGACCATGCCCGACGGAGGAGCTTCCGCCATGCCCTCCCTGGCCCGCAAGGGCCGGGGCGCCGTCAGCAACCCGGCGGTCCGCTACGAGTCCACCCGCACCGAGGCCTGGGACGATGGCTGGGGCACGCTGGCGGCCGAATTCGGCGAATTGCCGCCCCTGCCGACCGAGCTGACGGCAGAGAAGGCGCGGTCGGCCCTGTCCTGGAACGACAGCCCCGACATCGGCTTCGACCGGTCCATCAACCCGTATCGCGGCTGCGAGCACGGTTGCATCTACTGCTATGCGCGCCCAGCCCATGCCTATGTCGGCCTGTCGCCCGGCCTCGATTTCGAGACGCGGCTGATGTTCAAGCCGAACCTGCCGGAGCTGCTGGAGAAGGAGCTTTCGAAGCCGGGCTACGAGGCGAAGCCCGTGGCGCTCGGCGCCAACACCGACCCCTACCAGCCGGTGGAGCGCACGCTCGGCATCACGCGCCGCGTGCTGGAGGTGCTGGAACGCTTCGGCCATCCGGTGACGATCGTGACCAAGGGTGCGGGGGTGCTGCGCGACCTCGACATCCTGAAGCGCCTGGCGGAGCGCAACCTGGTGCATGTCTGCCTGTCCGTCACCACGCTCGACATGAAGCTGGCGCGGGCGATGGAGCCGCGCGCTGCCACGCCGCTCAAGCGCCTCGCGGCGGTGACGGAACTGGCGCGCGCCGGCATCCCGACGGGCGTGCTGGTGGCGCCGGTGATCCCGGGCATCAACGACATGGAGGTGGAGCGCATCCTCGAAGCCTCGGCGCGGGCGGGCGCGACGAAGGCGGGCTATGTCCTGCTGCGCCTGCCGCTGGAGCTGCGCCGCATCTTCGAGGAATGGCTGCACCGCCACCACCCCGAACGCGCGCAGCGCGTCCTCGCCCTGGTGCGGGAGACGCGGGCAGGCCAGCTCTACGACACCCGCTTCGGCGCGCGGCAGACCGGCACCGGCCCCTATGCCGAGCTGATCGGACAGCGGTTCCGGCTGGCGCTGCGGCGCTACGGGCTCGACGGCCGCGGCGGCATGGGCGGCCGGCTGGACTGCACGCAGTTCCGCCCGCCGGTGGCGGAGCCGCGCCAGCTCGAACTGCTGTAGCGCCGCGCCGGCCGTCAGCCGAAGCGCAGGATCTTCTCCAGCCAGCGCGCGGCGAGTTCGTGCTTGCCGTCGCGCAGCGCCTTGTGGTGGCCCCAGAGCGCCGCCATCAGCAGGATGTCGCGCGGCATGACGCCCGGCGGCAGCGGACGCGCGGCGTGCAGCCGCGCCAGGTCCGGCGCCGGCACCTCGTCCTCCGTCGTGTGGAACCGCCAGCCGGAGCCGAGCGGCGCGAGCGCCCAGTTGTCCCAGTCGATCACCGACATCCCGCCCTGGCCGTCCACCAGGATGTTCCCGCAATGCAGGTCGTCGTGCAGCACGAACAGGGGCATCGCGTCGATCGTGTCGCTGATCGCGGTGAAGCGCCGCGCGAGGGCGATGGAGGCGTCCTCCGCCGTCACCCCGCGCAGCCGGTCCGTGACCTCCCGCGGCAACTGCCGGGCGATGACGTCGCGCAGCCGGGCGCGGTAGTTCTCCGCCACGTTCGGCCCGCGCAGCAGCGCCCCCTCGGGCGCGATGGCCCAGTAGTGGTGCAGCAGTTCCCCATGCGTCGCCACCCACCGATCGAGCGGCAGCGGGTCGCCCTCGGCGAAGCCGGACAGGACGGAGACGAAGGGCCCGTCCGCGACGGTGCCGAAATAGGCCGGCGCCAGCAGCCGGGCGGGCGGGACGTTGGTGAACAGCAGGTGTTCGTGGTCGATCCGGCGCCGGTCGCGCCTCTCGTCGCTCATCACCTTCTCGATCAGCACCAGCGGCGCGCCGCCATCGGCGAAGGCGACCTCGTGGCGGAACAGCGCGACCCCGATATAGCCCGGGCGCAGCCGCGTGCTGGCGACCGAGGTGACGGGACGGCCCAGCCGCGCGGCCAGCACCGTGCCGAGGCGCGCCAGGGCCGGCTGCGCCTCGAAGGTCGCGCGGAAGCGGGGCAGGTGGCGCACCCGCCAGTCCAGGCGCGTGCGGAGCCATTCGTGCGCGGTGCGGCCCAGCGCGTGCAGGATCTCGTGCAGCGCATGGGCCGCCGGCCAGTCGGAGGCGAACAGCCGTTCCTCCGCCAGCGCGAGGAGGCGGGATTCGCTGTGCAGGAGCGCCGCGCCGTCCTCCACGTCGAAGGCCCGGCCGAGCGCCTCCGCCGCGGCCTCCGGCCTGTCCGAGCGGACCGCCTCCAGTGCGTCCCGCAGCAGGGGCAGGTCCATCCGGCCAGGGTCGTTGTCGGTCATGTCCCACGCACCGCCTTGCACACGCCCCCTCCTGCGCCGTTCGCGCGGCGGAACCGCCCCATATGGTCGGACCGCGGCAGCACGCGCAAGCGACCGCGCCCCCGGCCGGCATGGCAGCATCCGGCTTCGCCTCGCGCCCCCGTGATCACGCCTTTACGGCACCCGCCGCCGGACATAGAACCGCCCCGGCCGGGTTCCCGCGGAGGCTGGCACGTTCGCGGCGGCTTACCAAAAGGCATTCCGGCATGGCGACGATCTACCGCGCCGTCCACTATCCCCGGCGCGACGAGTGGGACAACTTCAACCTCGACCGCGATGACCGGAACATCCTGTTCCACCTCTCCATCCGGCCGGCGCTCCGCAGCATCGTCGTCAACGACATGGCCGACGGCGCCTGGGGCGCGGAACGCCACATCCCCTTCGTCCCGCCGAGCGAACAGCCCGTCATCCTGAAGACCGTGCTGTCCCGGCACGAGGCGCAGCTCCTCGTCGCCGGGCGGATCCTCATCACCCTGCCGCTAGCGACCGAGGCGGGCCCGGAGGTCCGCGTCCGTTCCTCGATGGCGTGGTCGGCCTCCGCCGCGCTCGGGCCGCTGCGGCCCGGCCGCGCCGGCAGCGCCTGGCTGCCCCCGGACGGCGTCGGGGCGGAGGAGCTGCGCGGCTTCCTCGTCGCGCCCGGCTGGGGCGGCGGGCCGGCGGTGCTCGAACTCGGCGGCCAGGTCTTCGCGCTGCGGGCGGAGCCGGTGCCGGGCGAGGTGGTCGGGGCGCTCGGCGGCGAACCGCCGGTGCAGGGGTTCCGCGTGGCGCTCGACGCCGCGGCGCGGCAGGCCATCGTCATCGCCCGCGCGGACCGGCGCCGCGCCCTGCGGATCGCGCTGCGGATCGACGGCTGCGACGAGGCCGAGGCCTGGATCAACCCGCCGGGGCTGGTGGACGAGGTGGCGGACGGCACCGTCTCGGGCTGGGTCGCCACGCGCGGCGCGCAGCCGCGGATCGAGCTGCTGGCCGGCGGGCGCCCCCTGCCGGTGCGCGTCCCGCTCGGCGATGCCCCGGTGCTGCCGGCCGATGCCCGGCTCGCCGCGCTGGACCAGGAGGAGGGCGATGGCCCGGCGGAGCGGCGGATGCGCTTCCGCCTGGTGCTGCCCGCCGCCGCCTGGCGGGCCGCCGATGCCGACGGCCTGCTCGACCTGAGGCTGCTGGCGGAAGGGGCGGAACTGCTGGCCGGGCGCTTCGCCCTGCCCCGCCCCGCCGCGGCGGCCCGCCCGGGCGCGGTCCCGGCGGAACCGGCGGCCCCCGCCATCCCGCTCGCCCCGTCCGCCACGGGCGACGTGGTGGAGGTGCTGCGCCTCGACATCCCGCCCGGTGCGGCGGAGGACGTCTTCATCGACCTCCTGGCCCCGGATGGCGGCATCCCGCTGCACCTGCGCTACCGCGCGCGGGAGAACTGGCTGGTCGCCAACAGCTTCGCCGACGGCCGATGGGGGCGGGAAAGGGTGCTCGCCCGGCTGCCTTCCCAGTGGGAGCGGCTGCCGGTGGATGTGGAGATCGGCGCCGGGCGCTGCGTCATCGCCGTGGACCACCACCCCGTCGCCGAGGTCGAGGCGGCGCGCCTCGGCCTCGCCGCGCTCGACATCCGCGGGCGGCACCAGCGTTTCGCCCGCCGCGTCCCGCGCGGCCCGGCGCCGGCGCCCGGCGCGGTGCCGCTCGGCGCCGTGGACCGGATCGAGGCGGAACGCATCCTGGGCTGGGTGGCGCGGCCGCAGCATGGCCAGCCGGTGCTGCTGGAGGCCGGGGGCGAGCCGGTGGACCTCGCACCCGTCTGGAGCGAACTGCCGGACCTGGCGGCCCGCATCGGCGCGCCCGATCCGCGCATCGGCTTCGAGCTGCCGCTGCCGCCCACCCTGCGGGGCCGGCTGGGGGCGGAGCCGCTTCGCCTGACCCATGCGGGCTTCCCGCTGAGCCACCAGCCCGCCTGCGACGCGGCGGTGACGGAGGTGGCGGGCTTCGCGCTGCGCGGCGTGGTGCCCGCCCGCGCGGACGGCACGGCGCCCGCCCTGGAGGTCCTGGTGGACGGGCGGCCGATGGAACTGGCGCCCGCCATCTGGCCCGAGGCGGCCGGGGACGCCGCGCCCCGCCGCTTCGGCTTCGAGGTGGAGCTGCCCGGCACGATCTGGGCCCGGGTGCCGGACGGCGCGGATGTGCCGGTCGACATCGCGGCCGACGGCGCCGTGGTCGAGCCCTCGGCACTGGTCTTCACCCGCGCCATGGCGCGCCGCGCGCTCGGCCGCGCCGCGCGGCGCGGCTTCGAGGGGGCGGAGGCGCAGGCGGCCGGTCTGCTGGCGGTGGAGCATCTGGCCTTCGGCCGCTTCCTGCCCGACCTTCCCGCCGAGGCGGCGGCGGCGCTGCGCGACTTCGCCCGCCGCATGAAGCTCGAACCCTTCGTCCTGCGGGAGGGCGGGCCGGAGGAGGCCGCCGCCCCGCCACGGCCCGCGCCGGTGGACCGCGACTCGCTCGACCGCATCGCGGTCTGGCGCGCGCTGCGGGACCTCAACCGCCGCATCGCGCGCGACGGCGAGCCGGTCTTCGACCTTGCCCGCGGCGTCGCGCGGGACTGGGCGCTGGCCGGCGACCGCACGGCGCATTTCTGGTTCGCCATCGTCCCCAACCTCTGCGCGACGGATGAGCTGGCGAAGCTGCGGGACGTGATGCCGCTGTCCACCTGGTTCCGCCACGAGGGCGCGAACGAGGCCTGGGCGCTCAGCTCCGCGGTGGCGCTGCTGGCCGCCGAGGGCGAGGTGAAGCGCGCGACCGATGCGCTCTACCGCCTCGCGGCCAGCCCGCAGGGCTGGATCAACACCGCCTGCATCGGCTTCGCCGCGCGGCAGGTGGAACGCATGGCGGCGCAGCGGCAACTGCCGGACAACGAGGCGGAACGCTTCCGCTACGCCGTGCTCGCGCTGCTCGACGCCTTCAAGGGCGAATGGTTCTCCCGCCTGCACGACCGGCACCTGATGGAGGCGATGGTGCTGCTGCTGGGCCGGCGGAAGCTGGTGGCGGACTACCTGGCGGCGGACCTGGTGAAGGCGGCGGTGCGCCATTACGGCCTGTCGCCCGCCTTCTGGGCCGAATGGTCCCGCCACGCGCCGGCCGACGCCGAGCCGGAGCCGCTTCTGGAACTGTCGCAGCGGCACTTCGCGCTGCTCTCCGCCGCGACGGCGGAGCCCGCCCGCGCGGATGCCGAACTCGCGCGCATCCACGCCGCGCTCGACTTCTTCCGCGCGCACCGCAACCCGGAAGCGGTTATGTGGATGCGGGAACTGGCGGCGCATGCGCTTCGCGTCGGCGGCACGGCGCAGGCGGCCGACGTGTTCCGCCTGCTGGCGATGCTGGTCGCGCGTGAGCCGCGGGACGCCGTGCGGATCGCCGCCTTCCCCGGACGCGTGCCGCCGGGCGGGCTCGCCGCGCTCGGCCTGCCGCCCGCCTCCATCACGAGCCTGCTGCGGGAGATGCGGCCCCAGCCGCGCAGCGCCACCCATGGCGCGCAGGGCGAGGCCTGCCGCCTGCTGGCCGCCGCCGCGCCGGCCGACGACGCGCGGCAGGACATGCTGATGCAGCTTGCCGACGTGCTGGGGGACGGGCGGTCGAACCACCTCGGCGCCGACCTGCGGGCGATGCTGGCGGCCCGGCGGGCGGGGCGGCTGGCCGATGCGGTGGTCAGCCGCTTCGAAGCCGACCTCGCCGCCCTTCTCGCCGAGGAGGGGCACCCCCACCTGCCCGCGCCGGTGCTGGCCGGGCTCGCGCGGCTGGAACGGCTGAACCGCCGGCGCGACGACCCGTGGCTGGCCGCCAGCCTGCGCGGGCTGCTCGGCGCGGTGCGCGCGCGCTTCGGCACCCTGCACGACGGCGCGCTGGCCGCGCCGCCCGCGCCCGTCGTCGCGGGGGAGGACGGGGCGCTGGCGGGCGACGTGCTGGTCTGCGTCTATTCCTGCAACAAATACCTCGACAGCCGCGTCGCCGCGATCCGCGCGACCTGGATGCGCGACCTCGCCGCGGTCGGCGCACGCTGCATCGTGGTGGTGGGCGACGGCGACGACCGGCTGGACGGCGACGTGCTGCGGCTCGACGTCTCCGACGCCTACGAGGACCTGCCGCGCAAGACGCTGCGGATGGTGGACTGGGTGTTCCGCCACACGACGGCGCAGTACCTCGTGAAGATCGACGACGACTGCCAGCTCAGCGTGCCCAACTACTTCGGCACGCTGGAATACCGCGCGCACCACTACCACGGCCGGGTGCTGGAACGCGCGGTCGGCGGGATGGACCGGGTGTGGCACCACGCCAAGTCCACCTCGGAACGGGCGCGCGGGATCGACCGCTCGCCGGAGCCGTCGCGCTACTGCGACGGCGGCGGCGCCTACAGCCTGTCGCGCTTCGCGATGGACCGCCTGGTGCAGGCGGCGGCGAGCCGCGCGGGCCAGCGGCTCGTCGCCTGTTCCTTCATGGAGGACAAGCTGGTCGGGGACCTGCTGGCCATGCAGGGCATCGCCCCCGACAACACCGACTACGAGAGCTACCAGCGCCGCCGCACCTTCGGCAACGCGCATCCCGTGGGCATCTACGAGAACACCTTCTTCCCGTCGCGCATCGGGCCGGCGAAGGTCGTGCATCTCGACCTCGCCGAGGACCAGCCCCGCGCGCTGGCGCTGCGCGACCGGCAGGAGCTGAGCCCGAAGAAGCTCTGGCCCGGCTTCGCCACCGTGGGCACCGACTGGGCCGCGCACCAGCTGGAGCTGCTGAGCGCCCCGGGGGTGCTGGCGGCGGCGCAGGCGGAACGCGTCGGCGTCGTGCTGGCGGCGCGGAACGAGATGGCGATGCTGCCGCATTTCCTCGACCACTACCGCCGCATCGGGGTGCGCGGCTTCTTCGTGGTGGACAACGCGTCGGACGACGGGTCGCGCGAGTACCTGCTCGCGCAGCCCGATGTCGTGGTCTACTCCGCGACGACGGAGTACCGCACCTCGCACTACGGCGTGACCTGGCAGCAGACCGTGCTCGGCCACCACTTCCTCGGCCGCTGGGCGGTGGTGGCGGATGCGGACGAGTTCCTGATCTATCCGGGCTGGCGGGAGAAGCCGATCGGCAGCCTGGTCGCCGCGGTGGAAGCCGAGGGGGCCGAGGCGGTGCCGCTGGCGATGGTGGACATGTATCCCTTCGGCAGCCTCGACGAGGCCGACTTCGCCGAGCGCGACCCCTTCGAGGCGGCCCCCTGGATGGACCGCGAACCGGCCCCCGCCTACCGGCTGGCAGGCTGCTACTACAGCAACCGCAGCCAGCGCGTCAGCGCGCTGCGCCACCGCCTGCTGCCCGACAGCGAACCGAACGGCTTCGTGGCGGAGAAGGTGGCGATGTTCCACTACCGCCCCTGGCTGCGCGTGTCGGAAGGCATCCACAGCGCGGCGAATCTCCGCGTGTCGCAGCAGCGCGCCTGCTTCGCCCATTTCAAGTACCACAAGGGCTTCCGGCGGAAGATCCTGGACGAGATCGCCCGCGGCCAGCACTACAACGGCGCGATCGAGTACCGCCGCTACGCCGCGATGGTGGCCGAGAGCTTCGGCGCCTTCGGGCGCGAGGGGCTGTCCGTGCAACTCGGACCCGACGGCTACCCGCCGGGCTGACACCGCCCCGCAGGGCGGATGCGGCGATGGTCGCCGGGCGGGCGCTATGCCCCGTCCGGCGCCACGACGCCGGCGAACCAGGCGGCGACCTCGGCGATGAAGGGCTGCGCCGCCGCGTTCCAGTCGAGCCCCGCCGCCGCCGCCATCGCGCCTTCCGACAACCGCGCGAGACGGGGCGCGTCCTGGCCGAGGCCGCGCAGCGCCTCCACCACGGCGCGCGCGCCGTCCTCCACCAGCACCCCGTCGACGCCGTCCGCCACCAGCGCCGCCGCGGGGTCGGCATGCGGCAGGACGGGCACGCAGCCGGCGCGCTGCGCGTCGCGCAGGTCGATCCCCGTCGCCTCGCCGCCCGCCGGCAGCACCAGCAGGTCCGCTTGCGCGAAGGCCGCGGCCCTCGCGCCGGGATCGGCGCGGGCGACGCCCAGCGCGGCCAGCGCCGGCGGCAGGTCGCCCAGCGCGCGCCACGCCACCGGCAGCCCGGCCATGCAGGCGGCCATCACCGCCTGCGCGGCGCGGTCGCGCGCGGCGCGGTCCCCGGCATCCTCCAGGACCAGCAGCGCGCGCAGCGGGCCCGGCCCGCGCGGCCCCCGCACGGCCGCGTCCCCCGCCAGGGACGGCGCCGCGGGCAGGACGCGCAGCTTCGCCGCCGGCACGCCTTCGCCATGCAGCCAGTCCGCCACCTCCCCGCTCGCCGCCAGCAGCAGGTCGAGCGCGTGTTCGAAGGCGAGCGCCTGGTAGGGGTCGCCGGTGCCGCGGCCAGTGCGGCTGCGGCCGGCGCCGTGGACATGGCCGACGGTCCGCAGGCCGAGCTTCCGCAGCTCCGCCAGCACGGGGAACAGCACCGGCGTGCCGCTCGCCACCAGCAGGTCGAGCCCGCCGAGCATCCCGACCAGCGTCCTGTCGACCCCGCCGAGGTCGCCCGCCAGGGCGATGCGCTGGCCGAGGAAGTCGTGCGGCGCCTCGGCCGCGGCCGCGGGGCCGAGGAAGGTGACGCTGTCGAAGGCGGCCGCCACCGCGGGGTCGGGCCGGAGGCGCGGGGCGCCGAGGATGTGCAGATGCGTCGCGGCCCCGGCCGCGCGCAGCGCGCCCGCCACGCCGCAGGCCACCCGCAGGCGCCCGCCCTCGCCCGCCGGCAGCGCGAAGCCGATCTGCAGGCGGCCGCCGGGATGGCGCGCGCGCGGCAGGACGTGGTCGGCGCCGACCGCCTGGGACAGGTGCCCCGCATGGTCGCGCCGCTGCGGCAGCGCCGCGCCGTCGCGCCAGTTCCAGCGCCGCGGCGCCGGGCCGCGCCGCAGCCGGGCGCGGGTCGCGACCGGGTCCGGCACGTCGGCCGGCGCGGGCGCCTCCGGGAAGCGGAGCGTGAGGTGGAGCAGGCGCGGCTGCGGCGCCTCCCCCAGCAGGCTGTCGAGCCAGCCGCCCTCCTCGCGCAGGGATTCGCGCAGCAGCGCCTGCCGCGCCGCCCAGCCGGACACTGCCGTCCCGGCGCCCTCCCCGACCTCCAGCGCCACCTCGTCCACGGCCGGCGCCAGGTGGATCGCCACCGCGTCATGCCCGGCCGAGAGCCGTTCGAGTTGCCACAGCAAGCCGGCCCAGAGTCCCGCGGACCGCAGCGCGCCCACCGCCGCGTCGGGCAGCCAGACCAGCTGGGGCGGCGTGCCGAAGCTCTCGGGCTCCGCCTCCTCGGCGGCGAAGGCCTCGGCATGGTCGGCAAGCGGCACCAGCCGCGGCGGCAGGTCGGGGTCGCTGAACAGCTCCACCTCGCCGTCGGGCGTGCGGAACAGGGCGAAGCGCGGCGCTTCCTCATGCTCCCAGCGCAGCAGGTTGCCGACGCGCCAGAGCCCGCGGTGCTTCTCACGCAAATAGGTCAGGATGCCGGCGCGGACGCGGCTCGACTCGCGCAGCATGCTCTCGGCGCGCTGGCGGTATTCCAGGCCGAATTGCGGGTGGCAGCGGCCGCGGAACCCGTGGGAGAGCGCCTGGAGCCAGAACTCCCAGTCCTCGTAGCCGGCCTTCATCGCCTCGTCGAAGCGGATGCCGGCATCGAGCACGCGGCGCGCGACGAGGCTGCCCGCCTCGCTGATGTTGTCGAAGGCGACATGGGCGAGGCGCGAATAGGGCGCGGCGTAGTTGCCCGACCACTCGATGCCGAACTTGTCGATGCTGGGATAGATCCAGTCGGCGCCGCTGGACCGCATCAGGTCGAGCGCGTTGCGCATGGCGGTCGGCGTCAGGCGGTTGTCGGCGTCGAGGAAGTAGACCGCCTCCAGCCCCGGCCAGGCGCGCAGCGCGAAGTCGATGCCGAAATTGCGCGCCGAGCTCAGCCCGCCATTGGCCTTCCGCAGGTAGGTCACGCGCGGGTCGGACAGCGCATAGGCCGAGGCGGTGGCGCGCGTCTCCTCGAAGGGGCAGCCGTCGTCGACCAGCACCACCGCGACGCCTTCCGCGAGGTCCTGCGCCAGCGCCGCCTCCACCGCCTCGGGCAGCAGGGCGGCGTGCTTGAAGATGGGGACGACGATGGCGACGGCGGGGGAAGCGGGGGCGGCGGTCATCCGGCCATGATAGCCGCGGTCCGGCTACCCGGCCGCAGCACGGATCCCGGTGCAGGCGACCGAGAGGGTGCGTCCATCGCCCGGCGGCTGGTGGCAGCGGCCGAAGGCGAGACCGAGCGTGACGGAGCGGTCGCCGCGCCGCGCCTCGGGCGGGATGGCGATGCGCGCCACCAGGCCGTCCTGCAGGCTGCCCGCCATGGTCACGGCGGCGGGCATGCCGTTCACCGTGGCGGCGATGGACCCGGCGGTGAGGCCGGGGGCGGTGGCGACGATCGACATCTCGATCGCCGCGGCGCTGCGGGGCACGCCCTGCATGGCAAGGCTCACCTGCCGGCCGAGCCAGCGCCAGCGGCGTTCCCCGGCGCCTTCCAGCCCATGGAAGCCGGTGCCGCGGAAATCGGGGGCCGTGACTTCGGGCAGGGCGGGCTCGGGGGCCGGCGCCGCCTCGGGCGGGGCGGCGGGACGGCCCTGGCCGAAGGCGTCGGCCAGCACGACGGTCGCGGCGATCCCGCCGATCCGGGCGGGGGTGGCGCGGCCATCCGCGCCGCGGGTCAGGATGTGCAGGTCTGCGGCGCCGCGCCCTGGCTCGCAGGACAGGCGAAGCTCCGCCAGGCCGGCGGCGTCGGCGGCGATCCAGCCGGACCAGCCCGGCGCGGCGGGCGCGCCGGCCTCGGCGCGGGCGCGCACCTCCTGGAGGTCGCCGGCGCCGAGCGCGAATTCCGCGCCCCGCCCGCGGCCGGTGGCGCGCAGCAGCATCGCGCCGCGCGGCAGCCCGCCGCGCAGCCGGGCGAAGGCCGTCCCGCCTTCCGGCGCGTCGCAGGGAAGGGTGTCGTCGGCGAGCGCGCCGAGCGTCACCACCTCCCGCCCGCGGGTCACGTCGATGCGGTCGGCGGCGACGGGCACCTCCTCGAAGCCCTGCGCCTCGCCGGCCTCGCCCTCGATGTGGTCGAGCTGCGGCAGCGGCGGCATCACGCCGGGCAGGCCGGCCCAGACCTTGAAGGCGAGGCTGCGCGAGGCGACGGCGACGCCGTCCGGCCCGAGGATGCGGAAGGCCGGCAGCGGCTGCTCGGCGCCGAGGGAGAGGGCGATGGTGCCCGAGGAGACCTCCACCGACAGGCGCAGCGTGCGCGACAGGCCGGTGATGGCGGCATCGAGCCCGAAGACCTGCCAGCCCGGGCGCAGATCGGCGGCCGGCACGCGCCAGGCCGCGCGCTCGCGCCCGTCCTCGAGGCTGTGGAGCCGGATGGCGACCAACGCATCCGGGGTCAGCGGCGTCTCGGCCAGGTGCAGGCCGATGGCGCTGACGCCGCGGCTGGCAACGGGAAGGAGCTGGGCGAGGCTGCGCACATTCGCATCCTCGCCGAGGCGGAGCGCGAGCTCGCCGTCCTCGGCCGGGGGCTCGGCGAAGACGCAGTCGAAGTCCTGGCGGTTGTCGCGCGCAACGAAGGCCTCCAGCGCGGCAAGGCGCCGCTGCTGGTCGTCATGCTGCGCGCGGAGCTGGGCGAGGCTGCGGAGGGTGGAGGTGAGCTGCCCGGCCTGCCGACGCAGCATCCCGCTGCTGGCGCCGAGGACGGTGCAGGCCAGCGCCATGACGTCGCCGGGCTCGATCCGCGCGACGGCGGGCGCGGCATCGCCGCCCGGCATGGTGTCGAGCGCGTCCTGCATCGCGGCCTCGCCCTCGTCGGTGAAGGCGACGGCGGCGAGGCACATGGGCGGGCAGGCGGGCAGCGGGACGCGCTGGCCGTCGAGATGGACGAGCACGCCGCCCTCCGGGTCACATTCCACGGCGAGGGCGGGGACGGGGACCGAGAGCAGGTCGCGGGCGAGCTGGTATTCGGCGGCGGGGAACAGGATCACCGGCTCCCGCAGGGCATCGAGGAGGGTGGGGGGCAGCGCGCCATGCGCGTCCGCCGCCGCGGAAGGGCGGGAGAGGAAGGGGGTGCCGTGCCGGGGCGGGATAGGGGTGAGGAGCATGGGGGCGCTGCGTGGAGCCATGTCCTATCACATGCCTTTTTGTGCGGAAAGTCTTATTATTGATACTTTGCGATCCTCATCTTCCCATCCTGGGATGCCGCGATCCTCTGCCATGATCGACAGGCCTGGAACACGGGGGAGAACCCTGCGGTCCGGCCCATGCCGAGATTGACGACCAGCCTGTTAACGACGTGTTGTCCGTGCGGGTGGGAGGCAACTGCCGCCAGGCCGGCCCTGCCACGCGCCCGTGGCAGGGCCGGCGGGGTCAGCGCGGCTCCCGCGCCGTCGCCGGGGCCAGGGCCTCCAGCGGGCTCGCCGCGGCGGCGCGCTGCGCGGCGAGGCGGTCCGCCTCGTCCGCGACCTCCTCCGTGGACATCCAGCGATGCAGGACGCCCGCCGCCGCCGCGCCCAGGATGGGTGCCACCCAGAACAGCCACAGTTGCTGCAGCGCCACCCCGCCCAGCACCATCGCCGGCCCCGTGCTGCGCGCCGGATTCACGCTGGTGTTGGTGACGGGGATGGAGATCAGGTGGATCAGCGTCAGGCCGAGCCCGATCGCGATCGGCGCGAACCCTGCCGGCGCGCGGGCCGAGGTGGCGCCGAGGATGATGAGGAGGAAGAAGAAGGTCATCGCGACCTCCGTCACCAGGCCGGCAGCCAGCGTGTACCGCCCGGGAGAGGCATCCCCGAAGCCGTTCGCCGCCAGCCCGCCCGCCAGGTCGAAGCCCGGAGCGCCCGAGGCGATGGACCACAGCAGGAAGGCGCCGGTCGTCGCCCCCACCACCTGCGCTCCGATATAGGGCAGCGCCTCGCCCGCGCTGAACCGCCCGGCGGTGACCAGGCCGATGGTGACCGCCGGGTTGAGGTGGCAGCCGGAGACATGGCCGATCGCATAGGCCATGGTCAGCACCGTCAGCCCGAAGGCGAGGCTGACGCCGACGAGGCCGATGCCGACCTCGGGGAACTTGGCCGCAAGCACGGCGGCGCCGCAACCGCCGAGAACGAGCCAGAGCGTGCCAAGGAATTCGGCGACGAGCTTTCGTGACATGTCGGAAGGTACCTCCTTGCCGGATGCCGTCCTCAACCTCGCGATTGCATCGTATACGGATCGGCTGGGGGCCGACCCGGATTGGTGCTTGCTCGCGCAGAGTTGCTCCCCGTGGCCATGGCACGCGGCTCCGAGGGCCCTGCAGGCCGCTCAGCCCGGCGTCTCCTCCTTCCGGGCGCCGTCGAGCAGCGCGCGGCGCCGCTCCTCCTCGCGCCGGTCATTCGCCTTTTCGGCCTTGCTGCGCCCGTGCTTCGCGCGGTTCGCGGCGGCCTCGGCCTCCCGCATTGCGCGATCGCGCGCCTTGCGCGCCTTGTTCAGGTTGACGGGATCGCCCATGGCGGGAGAGTAGAGCAGGGCCGCCGCGAGCGGAATTGCCGCCCCGCCGCATGGGCGCGGACGGCCCCGACACTTCCATGGCACCCGGTGGACCGCCGGGCGCCGCCACCGGGACGGACACGCGCGATGCACATCCAGCTCACCGCCAGCGACGGCCACCGCCTTTCCGCCTACACCGCCGGGCCCGCGGACGCGAAGCGCGGGCTCGTGGTGGTGCAGGAGATCTTCGGCGTGAACCACCACATGCGCACCGTCTGCGACCGGCTCGCTGCCGAGGGCTATGCGGTGGTCTGCCCCGCCCTGTTCGACCGCGTGGAGCGCGAGGTCGAGCTCGGCTACCAGCCGGCCGACGTGCAGCGCGGCCGCGACCTGCGCGCGAAGGTCCCGGAAGCCGGGACGCTGGCGGATGTCGAGGCGGCGGCGGCCGCCCTGCCCGCCGGCGCCGCGCGCGGCATCATCGGCTACTGCTGGGGCGGCAGCGTCGCCTGGTGGGGCGCCACGCGGTCCCACAGCTTCCGCGCGGCGGTGGGCTGGTATGGCGGCGGCATCGCCGGCACCCGGACCGAAGTGCCGAACTGCCCCGTCCAGCTGCATTTCGGGGACAAGGACGCCTCCATCCCGATGGCCGATGTCGAGCTGATCCGAGCCGCGCAGCCGGGGGTGGAGGTCTTCGTCTATCCCGGCGCGCAGCACGGCTTCGGCTGCGACGAGCGCGGCACCTACAGCGCGCCGGACGCCGCGCTGGCGCAGCGGCGCAGCCTCGGCTTCCTCGCCACGCATCTCGGCTGACGCGGGCTTCCCGCAGGAGACACGGCCATGGGCTACTACATCACCTCGGGCATCTGCCTGTTCTTCCTGGCGATGATCCCGATCTGGTCGAACCGCGCCGACCAGCCGCAATACCCCTTCGCGGTGCTGATCCTGCTCGCGGTCATCGTCTTCCTCGTGCCGGTGATGCTCCGCCGCCGCCGGCGCGAGGGCGCGGCCGCGCCGGGCGCGCTGGCGGTGACGGTGGAGAACCTCGCCGAGGTGGACGCGGCGAACCAGCAGCGGCGCTGAGGCGCGCGGCCGGGGCCGCTATGCGCGCAGCACCCGCCCGGCCACCGCGTCCAGCTTCGCCAGCACCGCGGGATCCCGCTTCTCCGGCGCGGTGATCAGCGCGTGGTCCAGCGCCCGGTCGCAGCCCGCCGGGCAGGCGCCGCGGGGCGCGCCGAGGCCGGGGATCAGCGCCGCGACCAGCGCGCGCGCCTTGTCGGCGTTGGAGAACAGGACCTTCACCACCTGCTCCACCGTCACCGCGTCATGGTCGGGGTGCCAGCAGTCGAAATCCGTCACCATGGCGACCGTGGCGTAGCAGAGCTCCGCCTCCCGCGCGAGCTTCGCCTCCGGCATGTTGGTCATGCCGATCACGCTGCAGCCCCAGGACCGGTAGAGCAGGCTTTCCGCCTTGGTGGAGAACTGCGGCCCCTCCATCACGAGATAGGTCCCCCCCCGCGTCACCGGCAGGCCGAGCCCGCGGGCCGAGGCCTCGATCGCGTCGCCGAGGCGCGGGCAGACCGGATGCGCCATCGAGACATGGGCGACGCAGCCGCTGTCGAAGAAGGTCTTGTGGCGGGCGAAGGTGCGGTCGATGAACTGGTCGACGATCACGAAATGGCCCGGCGGCAGGTCCTCCCGCAGCGACCCCACGGCGGAGAGCGAGACGATTTCGGTGCAGCCAGCGCGCTTCATGGCGTCGATGTTGGCGCGGTAGTTCAGCTCCGACGGCGGGGTCGGGTGGCCGCGGCCGTGGCGCGGCAGGAAGCGGATGGGCACGCCGCCGAGGCGGCCAAACAGGATCTCGTCCGACGCCGCGCCGAAGGGGGAATCGACGCGGCGCCATTCCCGCTCCTCCAGCCCCGGGAAGTCGTAGAGGCCGGAGCCGCCGATCAGGCCGATGACGGGGTTGATGGTGGCGGTCATGCGGCGCGGCTCTCCCTGCGGGTCGGCGCGCTTCTACAGCAGGGCGGGCGCCGCATGAAGGCGCTGCGGCCCGCAACGAAGAAGGGCCGCCCCCTGCGGGGCGGCCCTGGTCCTGGGGAATGCCGGTGCGGTCAGTGCTTCACGTCGGCCCAGACCTTGCGCTTCACCGCATAGGTCAGCCCGCCGAGCACGATCAGGAACAGGATGATGCGCACGCCCATGGCGCGGCGCTGCTCCAGCTCCGGCTCGGCGGCCCAGGCGAGGAAGGTGGTCACGTCGCGCGCCATCTGGTCCACCGTCGCCTCGGTGCGGTCGGCGAATTCGACCTGGCCGGGGTTCAGCACGTTCGGCATCGCGATCTGATGGCCGGGGAAGTACTTGTTGTAGTTCATCCCGTCCATCAGCGTGAAGCCGGCGGGCGGGTCGGCGTAGCCGGTCAGCAGCGCGTGCAGGTAGTCCGCGCCGTTCGGGCGGGCCTTCACCATCACCGACAGGTCGGGCGGATAGGCGCCGTTGTTCGCC
This sequence comes from Falsiroseomonas sp. CW058, assembly GCF_050563535.1. Taxonomy (NCBI): domain Bacteria; kingdom Pseudomonadati; phylum Pseudomonadota; class Alphaproteobacteria; order Acetobacterales; family Roseomonadaceae; genus Falsiroseomonas; species Falsiroseomonas sp. CW058. The sequence continues at coordinate 22,856 of NZ_JBNXUO010000034.1, read as the reverse complement.
GCGCGCGCCGCCTGCTCGTTCGCGAAGGGCCGGCGGAAGCGGTCGGACAGGCGGCCGGGGCGCTCGAACATCTCGCCCTGGTCGTTCGGGCCGTCGGTCACCTGGAAGCTGGCGGCCACGGCGCGCGCCTGCTCCTCGGACAGGCCGATCTCGAGCAGGTTGCGGTAGGACAGCATCCGCATGGCGTGGCAGGCGGAGCAGACCTCCTTGTAGACCTGGAAGCCGCGCTGGAGCGACCCGCGGTCGAAGGTGCCGAACATGTTCTCGAAGGAGAAGCTGACCGGCGGCAGGGCGATCGCCTCGCCCGCCGCGCGGGCGGGCAGCGGGTTGAGGGCGACCGTCGCGCCGAGCGCCAGGGCGCCGAGCAGGGTGCGGGCGTGCCGCATCAGGGGGCGCATCAGGGCTTCTCCATCGGCTTGGCCGCCGCGCCGGCGGGAATCGGCCCGCCTCCGCGCAGCACCGGCCTGGCGATGCTCTCCGGCAGCGTCAGCGGCCGCTCGAGCCGGCCCAGCAGCGGGAGGATCACCAGGAAATAGGCGAAGTAGTAGGCGGTCGCGACGCGGGCGATGGCGACGTAGACGCCCTCGGCCGGCTTGGCGCCCGCCCACATCAGCACGAAGAAGCTGACGCCCCAGAGCAGCAGCGCCCAGCGCGCCACCGGCCGGAACCGCATGGACCGCACCGGGGAGGTGTCGAGCCAGGGCAGCACGAACAGGATGGCGATGGAGGCGAACATCAGCACCACGCCGCCCAGCTTGTCCGGCACCGCGCGCAGGATGGCGTAGAAGGGCAGGAAGTACCATTCCGGCACGATGTGCGCCGGCGTCACCAGCGGGTTCGCGGGGATGTAGTTGTCCGGGTGGCCCAGGTAGTTGGGCATGAAAAACACCAGGAAGGCGAAGACGATGAAGTACACCACCAGGCCGACGCTGTCCTTCACCGTGTAGTACGGGTGGAAGGGCAGCGTGTCCTGCGGCCCCTTCGGGTCGATGCCGAGCGGGTTGTTCGACCCCGTGATGTGCAGCGCCGCGACATGCAGGAAGACCACGCCCACGATCACGAAGGGCAGCAGGTAGTGCAGGCTGAAGAAGCGGTTGAGCGTCGGGTTGTCGACGCTGAAGCCGCCCCACAGCCAGGTCACGATGCTCTCGCCCACCAGCGGGATGGCGCTGAACAGGTTGGTGATGACGGTGGCGCCCCAGAAGGACATCTGGCCCCAGGGCAGCACGTAGCCCATGAAGGCGGTGGCCATCATCAGCAGGAAGATGACGACGCCGAGCATCCACAGCAGCTCGCGCGGGGCCTTGTAGGACCCGTACCAGAGGCCGCGCCAGATGTGGATGTAGACGACGATGAAGAACATGCTGGCGCCGTTCATGTGGACGTAGCGCAGCAGCCAGCCGAAATTCACGTCGCGCATGATGCGCTCCACGCTGTCGAAGGCGTAGGAGGTGTGCGCGGTGTAGTGCATCGACAGGAAGATGCCGGTCGCGATCATGATCACGAGGTTGACCATGGCGAGCGCGCCGAAGTTCCAGAAGTAGTTGAAGTTCCGGGGCGTCGGGAACGTCCCGTATTCCTTCTGGATCATGGTGAACACCGGCATCCGGCTGTCGATCCAGCGGATGACGGGGTTCTTGAAGGGACTGTCGTGAAGGCCGATGGCCATGGGGACCTTGGCTCCTCGGGTTGTCGGGCCGCGGGGCGGGCGCGGGGGATGCCGCGCCCTTCGCGCCGTCAGCCGATGCGGATCTGCGTGGGAGAGGTGAAGGTGTATTCGGGAACCGCAAGGTTCGTCGGCGCGGGGCCGAGCCGGATGCGCCCCGACGTGTCGTAGTGGCTGCCGTGGCAGGGGCAGAACCAGCCGCCGTAGTTGCCGCGCGCGTCGGTCGGCTTCTGGCCGAGCGGCACGCAGCCGAGATGCGTGCAGACGCCGAGCACGATCAGCCACTGGTCGCGCTGCACGCGGCGCTGGTCGGGCACCGGGTCCTTCAGTTCGGACAGCGGCGTGGCGCGGGCCTGCTGGATCTCCTCCGCCGTGCGGTGGCGCACGAAGACCGGCTTGCCGCGCCACACCACCGTCACCGCCTGGCCGGCCTGGATCGGGCCGAGGTCCACCTCGGTGCTGGCAAGCGCAAGAACGTCGCGCGCCGGGTTCATGGAGTGGACGAAGGGCCAGGCCACCACGCCGACGCCGACGGCGGCGAAGGCACCCGTCGTCAGCTTCAGGAAGTCCCGACGGGTCTCGCCCGGCGCCTCCCCGGCGCCGTGCGGCGCACTATTGGAGGCCATCGTCTCGGCCATGTCCTCGTCCCTTTCCGCGCCCCGCCGGGGCGGCACGCATCAGCCAGCAGATCAGACGCACCCCGATGCAGCCGCGGCCGCCGTCACGCCCATCGGGCGCGCGCATGCCGGTGCTGCCCGCCGCGGGGCGCTGCGGCGCATATAAGGGGTGGTTCCCGAACCTGTCCATCCGGCCCCCGGGCCGAAATCGCCGCGCCGCGTCCCCCGCGCCGTGCCCCGCAGGGGTCGCCTTCGGCCGGGCGGCCTGCCAATCTCGCCCCCGCGCGGCGCGCAGGGGCGCCGCGGCGGAGGACCCATGCCCGACAGCCCGGCCCCGGCCGACCACCCCTTCGTCCCGCAGGCACGGGCCTGGTTCGAGACGCTCCGCGACCGGCTCTGCGCCGCCTTCGAGTCCTGCGAGGACGAGCTTGCCTCCGGCCCGCACGCCGCCCTGCCGCCCGGCCGCTTCGCCCGCACCGCCTGGGACCGGCCGGAAGGGGGCGGCGGCGTGATGTCGGTGATGAAGGGACGGGTGTTCGAGAAGGTGGGGGTCAACGTCTCCACCGTCTTCGGCGAATTCTCCCCCGAGTTCCGCAAGCAGATCCCGGGGGCGGAGGCCGATCCCCGCTTCCTCGCCACCGGCGTCAGCCTCGTCGCGCACATGCGCAGCCCGCGCGTGCCGGCCGCGCACATGAACACGCGCTTCATCGTCACCAGCCGGTCCTGGTTCGGCGGCGGCGGCGACATCACGCCCATGGACCACGCCGCCCCCCACAGCCTGGAGGACGCAGCCACCTTCCACGCCGCCTTCCGCGCCGCCTGCGAGCGCCACGATCCTGGCTATTACCCGCGCTTCAGGCAGTGGTGCGACGAGTACTTCTTCCTGCCCCACCGCAACGAGCCGCGCGGCCTCGGCGGCATCTTCTACGACTGGCTCGGCGACCGGACCCCCGGCAAGGGCATCGAGGCGGACTTCGCCTTCACGAAGGATGTCGGCCTCGCCTTCCTCGACTCCTACCCCGCCATCGTCCGCCGCCGCATGCACGAGCCCTGGACCGAGGCGGAGCGCGCCCACCAGCTGATGCGGCGCGGCCGCTACGTGGAGTTCAACCTGCTCTACGACCGCGGCACCATCTTCGGCCTGAAGACCGGCGGCAATGTCGAGGCCATCCTGATGTCGCTCCCGCCCGAGACCGGCTGGCCGTAACCTTCGGCAACGCAGACGGGAATCGACACGGGGGCGCCCGGGGCGGCAATCTCCGCGCCCAGCGGCCGGCCAACGGCCCCGTCCAGGAGACCCCCGATGGTCGAGATCACCGTCAACGGCGAGCTTCGCCGCGCCGATGTCGAGGCCGACACCCCCCTGCTCTGGGTGCTGCGCGACACGCTGGGCCTGACCGGCACCAAATACGGCTGCGGCGTCGCGCAATGCGGCGCCTGCACGGTGCTGGTGGACGGCGTCGCCACGCGGTCCTGCCAGCTTCCGGTGGAGGGCGTGGCGGGCAGGGCCGTCACCACCATCGAGGCGATCGAGGCCGATCCCGTCGGCCGCCGGCTGGTGGAGGCCTGGGTCGCGCTCGACGTGCCGCAATGCGGCTACTGCCAGTCCGGCCAGCTCATGGCCGCGACGGCCCTGCTGAAGGAGACCCCGCGCCCGGACGAGGAGCGGATCCGCCAGGCCATGACCAACCTGTGCCGCTGCGGCACCTACAACGCGATCGCCGCCGGCATCCGCCAGGCGGCGGACGCGGCGTGAGGGAGGCGGCGATGACCCGGCTCGACGTGACGCTGCTCGCCGCCTTCGAGGGCGGCGCGGCCGTCAACCTCTCCCGCCGCGCGGCGATGGCCGCGGGCTTCGGCGGCGGGCTGCTGCTCGCGCTCGGCATCCCTCCGCGCCCGGCCCGCGCCCAGGCGATGGGCGGGCTCGCCCATGCCCGCAAGGTCGCGGCCTACCTGACCATCCGCCCCGATGGCCGCATCCTGCTGCAGAACCCCTTCGCCGAGGGCGGGCAGGGCATCCACACCGCGGTGGCGCAGATCGTGGCCGAGGAACTCGACGCCGACCTGGCCAGCTTCGACGTCGAGGTCGCGCCGGCCGGTGCCGACTACCAGGTGCTGTTCAACGGCACCCGCCGCGTCACCGGCGGCAGCTTCTCCGTCCGCAACAGCTTCCAGCATTTCCGCGTCCTCGGCGCGACGGCTCGGGCGATGCTGGTGCAGGCGGGGGCGGCGCGACTCGGCGTCGCCGCGGCGGAATGCGGGACGGAGCCGGGCTTCGTCACCCACGCCGCCTCCGCCCGCCGCATCCCCTATGGCGACCTCGCCGAGGCCGCGGCGGCGCTTCCCGTGCCGGCCGATGCGGAGCCGAAGGCGGGCGGCGCCTTCCGCCTGATCGGCCAGCCCGCGAAGCGGCTCGACAGCCGCGCGAAGAGCACGGGGCGGGCGTCCTACGGCATCGACCAGCGCGTGGACGGCATGCTGCAGGCCGCCGTGGTCCACGCCCCGCGCGCCGGCGCCGAGCCGGGCGAGGTGCTGAACGAGCCCGCGCTGCGCGCCATGCCCGGCGTGCATTCGGTGCACCGCCTGCCCGGCGCGGTCGCGGTGGTCGCGGACAGCTTCTGGCGCGCGAGGAAGGCGGCCGCGGCCGCCGAGGTCGCCTGGACCGCGCTGTCCGGCCAGGTGGTGGTGGCGGAGGACTTCTCCTCCGCCGGGCATCTCGCGCTGCTGCGGGCGCAGGCGGACATGCCGGGCAACCCCGCGCGCGACCTGCGCGGCGATGCGCCGGCGGCGCTGCGCGCGGCGTCGCGGGTGGTGACGGCCGACTACGACGCCCCCTACCTCGCCCATGCCCAGCTCGAGCCGCCATCGGCCCTGGCGCGCCTCAACGCGGACGGCACGCTCGATGTATGGACGCCGAACCAGGCGCCGGAGCAGTTCCAGGCCATCGCAGCGCGGGAAGCGGGGGTGGAGCCCGCGAAGGTCCGCATCCACACCCCGCTGCTCGGCGGCTTCTTCGGGCGGCACTTCACCTATGGCCAGCACCACCCGATGAACCAGGCCATCCGCCTGGCGCGCGCGGTGCAGAAGCCGGTGAAGGTGACCTGGACGCGGGAGGAGGAGTTCGCCCGCGACGCCTACCGCCCGCTGGCCTTCGCGCGGCTGCGCGCCGGGCTCGACGCGCAGGGCCGCATCGCCGCCTTCCACGCGACGGTGCCGGGCGAAGGGCCGGTGGCGAAGCATTTCGGCACGGCGCGGCTGGGCAACCCGCCGGTCGACACCAGCGCGACCGAGGGCATCGCCGACAAGCCCTACGACATCCCGCACCGCCGCGTGGACTGGGTGCATGTGCCGCATCCGGTCAATGTCGGCTTCTGGCGCTCGGTCGGCCATTCGATGAACGACTGGATGTACGAGTGCTTCCTGGACGAGGTGGCGGAGGCCGCGGGGCAGGACCCGCTGGCCTTCCGGCGCGCGCACCTCGCCGGCAACGCCCGGCTGCTGGCGCTGCTCGACGCGGTGGAGGAGCTGTCGGGCGGCTGGCGGCGCGGGCCCTTCACGGCGGCCGATGGCGGGCGCCGCGCGCGGGGCATCGCCATGGCGTCGCCCTTCGGGTCCGAGGTCGCGACCATCGCCGAGGTCTCGGTCCGCGAGGGCGAGGTGGTGGTGCACGATGTCTGGGTGGCGATCGACCCGGGCAGCATCGTCAACCCCGCCATCATCGCGGCGCAGGTGGAAAGCGCGGTGGCCATCGGCCTGTCCTCCGCCGCCTATGAGGAGGTGGCCTTCGACGATGGCCGCCCGGTGCCGCGCAACTTCGACGCCTATCGCATCCTTGCGCGGGCCGAGATGCCGCGCGTGCATGTGCGGATCGTCGAGAGCGGCGCGCCGATGGGCGGCGTGGGGGAGCCCGGCACGCCGGGCGTGCCGCCCGCCGTCACCAACGCGGTCGCCGCCCTGACCGGCCGGCGCATCCGCAGCCTGCCCTTCGCGAAGCAGCGCCTGGGCGGGGCCTGAAGGCACCGGGCGGGCGCCTCAGCCCAGCGCGCGCAGCTCCGCCTCCAGCACGCCCAGCTCCGCGCGGAGCTGGGCGACGTGGCGGTCGCGCTGCTCGAACTCCGCGGGGGTCTTCAGCTTCCATTCCTGCGTCCGCTCGATCTCGGCGCGCTTGCGGCGGATGGCGTCCTGCAGCCCGGCTCGCTGCCGCACCCGCTCCGGCGGGTCGGCCTGCGGCGCCGGGGCGGGATCGGACGGCGGCGCGGCGGGCGGCGAGGCCGGCGCGGGCCAGAGCGCATCGCCGGCCGCGATCTCCTCGAACAGGGTGATGAGGAGGGACCAGCGCAGCGGCGGCTCCACCAACGGTGCCCGGCCAGGACCATGCGCCGCGAGTGCGCGCCGGAAGGCCGCCGCCGCCTGCGGCCCGTAGCCGGCCTCGAGGAAGGCCTCCACATCCGCCACGCGGGCGCGGCGGCGCAGCCCCGCGCGCCAGCCCCGCCAGCCGCGCATCACCTCCCGCGCGTCGAGCAGGCGTTGCAGCCTTTCGAAGGCGGTCTCGCTGAAGGCCTCGGCCAGCCACAGCCAGGTCCAGCGCGCGGCGTAGCGCAGGCGGAACGCGGCTTCGGCCAGCAGGCGCGGCGCGCCGCCCCAGCGCAGCAGCAACCAGCCGAGGGCGGCCGCCAGCACCGCGACGGCATGGCCCGGCGGCGCCACGAGCCCGGCCGCCATCACCAGGCCCGCCCCTGCCGCCAGCAGGTCCAGCCCCAGCAGCCCGAGGCCGCGCAGCTTCGCCGCGGGACGGGCGCGGGCGCGCCGCGGCGGCTGCCGGCGCGGCGCGGGCTCCGCGGGGCCGAGCAGCGCCTTCGACCGGTCGAGCAGGGCGGCCACGTCGGCGCGGCGCGCGGCCAGCCCGGATTGCTCCAGGCGGCTGACCAGGCGCTGCAACTCGGCCAGGGCTGCCGGTTCGGCGTGCATCGGGACCTCCCGCCGCAGCCTCGCGCCGAGGGGTGAGCGCCGGGTTAACAGGGGATGCGGTGCCGCGTCCGCTGCCCACCGCGCCGCCCTTCGCGCCACGCCGGGACCGGACTATCCTGGGCGCAGAAACACGGGAGAACGTCGCATGGAATTCCGTCGCCGCACGCTGCTCGGCACCGCGCTGGCCGCGCCGCTCGCCGCGCCCGCCATCGCCCAGGGGGTCGCGGGCTCGACCTGGCCGAACCGGACCGTGCGCGTCATCGTGCCCTGGCCGCCGGGCGGGTCCACCGACGTGCTGTGCCGCCTGTTGTGCGAGCAGCTGCAGCAGCGGCTCGGCCAGTCCTTCGTGCTGGAGAACCGGCCCGGCGCGGGCGGCAACATCGGCGCCGACGCGCTGGCGAAGAGCGCGCCCGACGGCTACACGATGGCGCCGCTGACGCTGGGCGCCTGGCACATCAACCAGTTCCTCTACACGCGCCTGCCCTTCGACCCGCAGCGCGACTTCCAGCCGATCTCGATGCACTGGGAACTGCCCAACGTCCTGGTCGTCTCGGCCCAGCACAACCCGGCGAACAACTTCCAGGAATTCCTGGCCTGGGCGAAGGCGCAGCGCAACGGCGTGTCCTTCGGCTCGCCGGGGGTGGGCACGACGGCGCATCTCAGCGGCGCGATGTTCACCAGCCGGCTCGGCATCGACGGCACGCATGTGCCCTTCCGCGGCGCGGCGCAGATCATCCCCGCGATGCTGGCGGGCGACCTGAACTTCGCGCTCGACAACCTCGCGAGCTACGTGCCGGTGATCCAGGAAGGGCGCATGAAGGCCTTCGTGGTGACGGGGGGCGAACGCTGGGCGACGCTGCCGAACATCCCGATCATGGCCGAGGTCGGCGTGCCCGACTTCGTGGTGACGAGCTGGTGCGCCATGGCCTTCCCCGCCGGCGTGCCGCGCCCGATCGTGGAGCGGGCGAGCGCGGCGGTGCGCGAGATCTCGTCCGACCCCGCGATGCAGGACCGCTTCCTGCGCGCCGGCGCCAAGGCGGTGTCCAGCACGCCCGAGGCGGTGACGGAACGCGTCGCGCGCGAACGCCCGATGTGGCAGGAGGTCGTCCGCGTCTCCGGCGCGCGGCTGGACTAGCAGGCGGGGGGGCCGCGCCGGCGGCGGGCCCCCTTCCCGCTCAGTAGCCCTTGCGGTCGCCCTTACTCTCCGGGTCGTGGGTGTGGTGGCTGTCGCGTTCGCCGCCGCCGCCCGAGGTACGGCTCTTGGCCGTGTTGGTCGGCTCGTCCGGGTCCGGGCCGTGGCCGTCGCGGGCGCGGGTCGTGTTGCCGTGGCTGCCGCCCTGGTGGCTGCTGCCGGGGCCACCGCCGTGGCGGTCCGTCTCGGGCTTGTGGTCGGTCTGGCGGGGGCTGCTCATGCTCAGCGGTCCTGCTGGTAGCCCTGGTGGTGGGTGTTCTGCCAGGTGTTCCCCTGGCGGCCCTGCTGTTCGAGCTTGCGGTCGGTGGAATCCTCCACGCCCTCGGCCTTGCCGGCGGCGATGTCGGCCTTCTGCTTCGCGTCGTTGCCGCCCTGGGGGGCGCGGTTGGCGGGCGGGACGGGGGGAAGATGCGCCTTGGACATGCTGGTGGCCCCTTGGTGTGGAACGGCCTGAACGCCCCGCGCGGGGCCGCGTTCGTTGCAGCGTCTGGCCTTGGCCGCGTTCTGCCGCCATATCCCGGCGCGTGGACCTCTCCTCATCCGCCGGGCGCCGCCGCGCCTGGCTCAACAGCCTGCTGGTGGACCATGCGGCGCTGCGCATCCCCTGGCGCAACTGGGGGGTGGTGGAGCCGGGGCGGCTCTACCGCTCCAACCACCCGCTGCCCTGGCAGCTGGCGGCGGCGCAGCGCCGCTTCGGGCTGCGTTCCGTCATCAACCTGCGCGGCCACCGGCGCCATTGCGGGTCGGATGCGCTGGGCCGCGCGCGGGCGGGCGCGCTCGGCCTTGTCCATGTGGACGCGCCCTTCGAAAGCCGAGGCGCCCCCCACAAGGACCGCATCCTGCGGCTGGTGGAGATCCTGAAGGACCTGCCGGAGCCGATCCTGATCCACTGCAAGTCCGGCGCCGACCGCACCGGGCTGATCGCGGGGGTGTGGCTGCTGCTGCAGGGCCGCCCGGTCGCGGAGGCGCTGGACCAGCTGCACTGGCGCTTCGGCCATGTCTCGGCCAGCCGCACCGGCATCCTCGACGCCTTCTTCCGCGCCCATGCTGCGGCAGGCCCGAAACCCTTCCTCGACTGGCTGCGCGAGGACTATGACGAGGCGGCGCTGCGCGCGACCTTCCAGAGCCGCCCCTGGGCCGACCGGCTGGTGGATGGCGTGCTGCGGCGCGAATAGGGTCCGTGCCGGCCGATGACGCGGCGCGGCGCGTCATCGGCCCCGGATCACCCCCGCGCGAAGGCTTCCAGTTCGGCGACCGGCCCCTTCACCAGCAGCGGCACCGCCTTCGCGATGCGCGCCGCCGGCCAGTCCCACCAGGCCAGCGCGACCAGCCGCGCCGCCTCCTCCTCCGTCCGGCGCCGGCGCACCACGCGCGCCGGGTTGCCGGCGGCCACGGCATAGTCCGGCACGTCGCGGGTGACGACGGCGCGCGTGCCGATCACCGCGCCATGGCCGATGGTGACGCCGGGCAGCACCAGCGCCTCCGCCCCGATCCAGACATCGTGCCCCACCACGATGTCGCCGCCGCCACGCCAGGGATAATCCGACAGCGGCAGCGCGCCGGCGAAGGCGCCGCCGAGGATGCCGAAGGGATAGGTGCTGGGGCCCGCCATCGCATGCATCGCATCCGGCATCATGAAGCGCGCCGCGGTGGCGATGGCGCAGAACTTCCCGATCGTCAGGCGCGCGCCGCTGGCCTGGAAGTTGTAGCCGATGTTGCGGCGGAAGAAGTCCTGCCCGTGCAGCGGGTCGTCGTAATAGGTGAAGTCGCCCACCTCGACATTGCCGAAGCCGGTCAGCGTGGCCAACAGCGGCTTCAGGAAGACGATGCGCGGCTTGTTCGGCACCGGCAGGATGGCGCCGGGGTCGGGCAGCCGCGCCGCTTCCGCCGCCGAGCGCGTCATGCGGCGAAGGCCTGGGTGCGGACCAGCCGGGCATAGAGCCCGTCGCGCGCCATCAGTTCGGCATGGGTGCCCTGTTCCACCGCGCGCCCGGCCTCCATCACCACGATCAGGTCGGCATCCCGCACGGTGGACAGCCGGTGCGCGATGACCAGCGTGGTGCGCCCCGCGCGCAGCCGCGCCAGCGCGCCCTGCACCAGCGCCTCGTTCTCCGCGTCCAGCGCGCTCGTCGCCTCGTCCAGCAGCAGCACGCGCGGGTCGCGCAGCAGCGCGCGGGCGAGGCTGACGCGCTGGCGCTGCCCGCCCGACAGGCGCGACCCGCCGGGGCCGAGCGGCGTGGCGTAGCCGGCCGGCAGGGCGGCGAGGAAGTCGTGCGCCGCCGCGGCGCGGGCGGCCGCCTCCACCTCCGCGGGCGTCGCGCCGGGGCGGCCGCAGGCGATGTTGGCAAGCGCGGTGTCGTCGAACAGCACGGCGTCCTGCCCGACATAGGCGATGGCGTCGCGCAGGCTCGCCATCGTCACCGCGCGCAGGTCGGCGCCGTCCAGCGTGATGCGCCCCGCCGTCACCTCGTAGAGCCGCGGCACCAGCGCCAGCGCGGTGGACTTCCCCGCACCGGAGGGACCGACCAGCGCCACCGTGCGCCCCGGCTCCGCCACGAAGGACAGGCCGGACAGCGCGGCGTCGGGCACGCCGTCATAGGTGAAGCCCACCTCCTCGAACACCACGCGGCCGCGGCCCTCGGGCAGGGGGCGGGCATCGGGGGCGTCGAGGATGCGCGGCGTCTCGTCCACCACGGAGAACACGCGCGACAGGCCGGCGAGCCCTTCCTGCAGCGCCGCGTTCAGGCTGCCGAGCGCGCGCACCGGCCGCGCCGCGATCAGCAGCGCGGCGACGAAGCCCGTGAAGTCGCCGATGGTGCCGAGCCCGTTCGCCACCCGCCAGCCGACGAACCCCAGCACGCCGGCCACGGCAAGGCCGCCCAGCGCCTCCAGCACGGGGTCGAGCCGCGCGCGGTTGCGCTGGATGGCGAAGGTGCTCTCCCGCAAGCGGGCGAAGGCGCCCTCGGCGCGCGCCTGCTCGGCCGCTTCCAGGCGATAGGCGCGGACCACGCGGGCGGCGCCGAAGCTCTCGTTCAGCAGGGCCGCCGTCTCCCCCACGCGGTCCTGCATGCCGGCCGAGGCACGGCGGATGCGCTTGCCGATGGTGAGGATCGGCCAGGCCGCGACGGGGTAGAGCAGCGCGGCCAGCAGCGCCATCTTCCAGTCCATCCACAGCATCGATCCGACCAGGCCGATCACCGTCAGGATGTCGGCGAAGCCGGAGATGCCCTTGGTCAGCGCCTCCCGGATCAGGCCGGCATCGGTGGTGAAGCGCGCGGCGTGCCGCGCCGGGGCGTCCTTCGCGACGGTGGCGAGGTCGGCGCGGGTCAGGGCCGCGAACAGGCGCCGCTGCAGCCCCTCGACCACGCGCAGCACGACGGATTGCGTGGCCACCGCCTGGCCGTATTGCGTGACCGCCTTGGCCGAGGTGACGGCGATGATGACCGGCGGCAGCAGCCAGACGACATTCGCATCGCCCTCGGCGAAGCGGTTGAAGGCCTGCTGGATGATGACGGGATAGAGCGCGGTGGTGCCCGCGACGCCGAGCGTGCAGAGCGCGGCGAGCGCGAGCAGGCGCGGGTGGTGGCGGATATGCTCGCGCCAGAGCCGGCGGACCAGCGGGAGGGAGGCGGCATCGAAGGCGGGGCGGGCCATGGCAGGGGTCTAGCGGGCCCGGGCGAGGCGGGCCAGTTCGGCGAGGCATTCCTCCCGCGTCGCGGTGCAGCCGCCGGCGATCCACCAGGCGCGAAGCTCCGCCAGGCACTGCCCGAGCGCCGGCCCCGGCGGGATGCCGCGCGCCAGCAGGTCGCGCCCCTGCACCGGGAAGACCGGGACCTCCAGCGACAGCAGCCGCGCGCGCCAGCCCGGCCAGTCGCCGGCCTGCCCGCGGGACTGCGCCACCCAGGTGCGGTCCAGCAGGCGGTCGCGCGGGTGGCAGGCCAGCAGGCGGCGCAGCGCGGCGGCATCGGTGCCCGCATCCAGCGGCGTCAGGTCCCGCGCGGCGGCGAAGCGCGCGGCTTCGTCCTTCGACCAGCGCAGGCGGCCGGACGGGGCACCCGGCGCCACGGCGCCCGGCACCAGCACGGCGAGGCGCAGCACCGGGTCGGCCGGCAGGCCGAGCGCGAGGCCGGCGCGCAGCGCGGCGGGGTCGGCGCCTTCCGGCAGCACCGCACCGCGGATGCCGGTCGTCTCCATCGCCTCCAGCGCCGCCACCGGGTCGGGGGTCTCCAGCAGGCGCTTCAGCTCCATCCAGATCCGCTCGGGCGCGATGCGCGCGCGCAGCCCTTCGGCCGCGTCGCGGATGGCGGCAAGCGCCGCGGCATCGGGCGCGCCGCGGCCGTAGCGGGCCCAGAAGCGGAAGAAGCGCAGCGCGCGGAGGTAATCCTCCGCCAGCCGCGTCGCGGGGTCGCCGACGAAGCGCACCCGCCCCGCCGCCAGGTCCGCGCGGCCGCCGAAATAGTCCCACAGCCGCCCCGCCGCGTCGCAGGACATGGCGTTGATGGTGAAGTCCCGCCGTTCGGCATCCTCGCGCCAGTCGGTGGTCCAGGCGACCTCGGCGTGGCGGCCATCGGTCGCGACATCGCGCCGCAGCGCCGTGACCTCGACCGGCTGGTGGTCCAGCACGGCGGTGACGGTGCCGTGGGCGAGCCCGGTCTCGAACACCTTCAGCCCGGCGGCGGAGAGGCGGCGGGCGATCTCCTCCGGCGGCAGGGGGGCGGCGATGTCGATGTCATGCACCGCCCGCCCCGCCAGCGCGTCCCGCACGCAGCCGCCGACGGCACGCGCGCCGGGCAGCGCGCCGAGCACCGCGGCCGGCGCGCCGGTGGCGAGGAAGCCGGGCGGGGCGATGCGGTCCTGCGGCGGGTTGGCGCTCAACGCCCCGGCCCGGCGGGGGGGCGCGCGGCGGGCGGGGCGCCGGCATGGCCCTGCTGCACCGTACCATCGGGGCCGAGCACGGCGGGCACATAGGCCTCGCCACGGTCGAAGCTGCGCGACAGGCCGAACCAGACCGCGCCCCCCAGCATCAGCCCGACGCCAAGCAGCAGCGCCATCACGGCGCCGGAGGATGGCTCCCCCGTGCCGGGCCCGACCCGGCGCCACAGCAGGTAGAGCCCGAAGGGCGTGAGGACGAGGAGGACGGCGACGATGGCGGCCATGGCGGAACATATAGTCCCTTCGTCCCGCGCCGGCAGCCCGGCCGGTCAGCCGCGCAGCACGCGCGACAGGTTCATCAGGATCGCCGCCGTCGCGCCCCAGACCAGGTGTTCGTCATGCGGCCAGACCCAGTATTCGCGCCGCCGCCCCCGCCATTCCCCCTGCCGGCGGATCGCGGCGGCGGGGTCGAGCACGGTGGCCAGCGGCAGTTCGAAGATCGCCTGCACCTCCCCCGGGTCGGGCGTGAGGTCCAGCGGCGGGTCGAGGAAGGCGACCACCGGCGTCACGCGGTAGCCGGTGCCGGTGCGGTGGTCCGGCAGCGTGCCGACGAGGGTGGGCAGGCGCGGGTCGAGCCCCACCTCCTCCGCCGCCTCGCGCAGGGCCGCGACCTCCGCCGTCTCGCCGGGTTCCAGCCGGCCGCCGGGGAAGGCCACCTGCCCGGCATGGGAGGAGAGCCGGGCGGAGCGCACCGTCAGCAGGATGCCCGGCCCGGCCTCGTGCCAGACGATCGGCACCAGCACGGCGGCGGGCTTCAGCTGCGGGGTCTCGCCGCGGTCGAAGTCGTCGACGCGCATCGCCTCGGCCCGCGCCAGCGCCGCGGGGTCGGCGAGCCGCGCCTCGACCTCGGTCCGGGAGGGCAGGACCGGCGGAACAGTCAGGCTCATGCGGTCAGGATCCCGCCGCCACCCGTGCCGGGCGCCGGCGCAGGACGATACGGGCCGTCCGGATCACTCGGCGGCCCGGTCCATCGCCGTGCCGTGCGGGGCATCGAGGCCGGGCGGCGCCTCGTCGATCGGGAAGAAGACGTGCTCGGACCAGACGCCGAGCACCTGGCGGCCATCCACCGTCTCGGGCTGGGCGAGGGCGACGAGTTCGTAGAACACCGCGCGGTTGATCCGCGCCTCCAGCCCCGGGCGGACCATCACATAGGGGCGCGGCTCGCGCGTCCTCGGGTCGATCTCGACGCGGATCGGATGGTCGGCATCGGCCGTCACCATCTCGTCGAGGTTGGTGCGGAAGGTCAGGCATTGGCGGGGCTTGGGGTCGGGGGCGAAGGGGTCGGCGCAGCTGCGCCAGAACATCTCCACCGCCACGAAGGGGGCGTCGTCCACGTCGATGCGCCCGCGCTCTACCGGCGTCTCGAGCCAGTAGCTGCCATCGGGCTCGCGCTTGAGGACCGAGGCGAAGAGGCACACCAGTTCCTTCCGCCCGATCGGGCTGCCCCGGTAGAACCAGGTGCCGTCCCGCGCGATGCGCATGGAGAAGTCGCCGCAATCCCGCTTCCCCCGCGGGAGGGGCAGTCCCGGCGGCGCGCGATGCGGTGCCTGGCCGGTCAGCCCTTTCTCCGGATGCCGTTCGCTCATTACCCTTCCCACATCCGTGCCGTCCGGCCCGCCGCCCCGGGGTCCCGTCCCTTCGGCGCTGTGGCGCGCGGGATAGGCAGGGTGGATACTCGGACCATATTGGACGTCGCCGCATATAGGGAGCCTGACCCGCATGGTTGAAGTGGCCGATCCCGCCGAGGCGCAATCTCTTGTCGCGGAGGCCGAGGCCCTCGCCACGAAGCTCGCCCGGGTCCGCGAATCCGTCGGCCGCGTCATCTTCGGGCAGGAGACGGTGGTGGAGCGCACGCTCATCACCCTGCTCTCGGGCGGGCATGTGCTGCTCGTCGGCGTGCCCGGCCTCGGCAAGACGAAGCTGGTCGAGACGCTCGGCACCGTGCTCGGGCTCGACGCCAAGCGGGTGCAGTTCACGCCGGACCTCATGCCCTCCGACATCCTGGGCTCGGAGGTGCTGGAGGAGGACCAGCACGGGCGGCGCGCCTTCCGCTTCATCAAGGGCCCGGTCTTCTGCCAACTGCTGATGGCCGACGAGATCAACCGCGCGAGCCCGCGCACCCAGTCCGCGCTGCTGCAGGCGATGCAGGAGCACAAGGTCGCGATCGCGGGGGAGATCCACCCCCTGCCCGGCCCCTTCCACGTGCTCGCCACCCAGAACCCGATCGAGCAGGAAGGCACCTACCCCCTGCCCGAGGCGCAGCTCGACCGCTTCCTGCTGGAGATCGATGTCGGCTACCCCGACCTCGATGCCGAACGGGCCATGCTGCTCGCCACCACCGGCGCGCGGGAGGCGCGGGCGATGCCCGCCATGACCGGGGCGGAGCTGATCGCCGCCCAGGCGCTGATCCGCCGCCTGCCGGTGGGCGAAGGCGTGCTGGACGCCATCCTGCGCCTGGTGCGCGGCGCCAGGCCGGAGACGACGGGGCTCGATTCCGTCCGCCGCAACCTGGCCTATGGTCCGGGGCCGCGCGCCGCGCAGGCGCTGATGCTGGCGACCCGCGCCCGCGCCGTGCTGGACGGCCGCCTGTCCCCCAGCATCGAGGACGTGCTGGCGCTGGCCGAGCCGGTGCTGCGCCACCGCATGGCGCTGAACTTCTCGGCCCGCGCGGATGGCGTCCACCTGTCCGAGGTGCTCGACAGCCTGAAGGCGCAACTTGGCTAGGGACGCCGCCCTCACCATCCCCTGGGCCGAGCAGCTCGGCGCGGCGCTGCCGCCGCTGCTGGTGGAGGCGGAGCGCGTCGCGGCCACGGTGATGCCCGGCGTGCATGGCCGCCGCCGTTCCGGCCCGGGCGAGGCCTTCTGGCAGTTCCGCCCCTATGTCGCCGGCGACCAGGCCAGCCGCATCGACTGGCGGCAGAGCGCCAAGGCCGACCGCGTCTTCGTGCGCGAGACGGAGTGGGAGGCAGCGCAGACCGTCGCGCTGTGGTGCGCGCGCGGCCCGGCGATGGAATGGCGCAGCGGGCGGGAGGTGCCGGCCAAGGGCCTGCGCGCGCAGCTCCTGCTGCTGGCGCTGGCGTCGCTGCTGCTGCGCGGCGGCGAACGCGTGCGCCTGTTCGGCCTGCCGCGCCCCTTCGCCGGCCGCGGCGCGCTGCCGGGCATCGCCGATGCGCTGGCACGGATGGCGCCCGCGCCGGAGGACCACCGCCTGGCCCGCCACGCGCGCGCCGTGCTGTTCGGCGACTTCTGGGAACCGCTGGAGCAGACGCGCGGGCGCATCGCGGCGCTGGCGACGCAGGGGGTGCGCGGGCACCTTCTGCAGGTGCTCGACCCCGCCGAGGAGACGCTGCCCTATGCCGGGCGCGTCCGCTTCGAGGGCGTGGGCGCCGCCATGGCCCCGGCGCTCGTGCCGCGGGTGGAGGCGGTGCGGGAGGTCTATGCCGAGCGGCTCGCGCGCCACCGCGCGGGCCTCGCCGCGCTGGCCTCCGGCGCGGGCTGGAGCTTCGCCACCCACCGCACCGACCAGCCGCCCGAATCGGCGCTGCTGGCGCTGCACCAGGCCCTGGCGCCGACGTGACGCGGCGCGGAGGACGGGTTCCATGCTGACGCTCGGCCCCATCGCCTTCGCCGCGCCCTGGCTGCTGGTCGCGCTCGCCGCGCTGCCGGTGCTGTGGTGGCTGCTGCGCGTCACGCCGCCCGCGCCGAAGCGGCAGGACTTCCCGGCCATCGCGCTGCTGCGCGACATGCCCGCGCCGGAGGAGACGCCGGCGCGCACGCCCTGGTGGCTGCTGGCGCTGCGCCTGCTGGCGGCGGCGCTGGTCATCCTCGGCCTCGCGCGGCCGGTCTGGGGACCATCGGAAGGCGGCGGCGGGTCCGGCCCGCTGCTCGTCGCGATCGACGATGGCTGGGCCGCCGCGGCCGACTGGCCCGACCGCGTCGCCGCCGCCGAGGCCGCGCTGGAAGGCGCGGCGCGGGAGGGCCGGCGCACCGCCCTGCTGCTGACCGCGCCGCCCGCCCTGCCGGAGGCGCCGCGCATCACCGGGCTGATGCCGCCCGAGGAACTGCGCGGGCGGCTCGCCGCGCTGCGCCCGAAGCCCTGGGCGCCGGACCGGGACGGCGCGCTGGCCGCACTGGCCGCCTGGCGGGCGCAGCATCCGGGCGGCTTCGCCACGCTCTACGTCGCCGACGGGGTCGAGCACGGCGCCGACGCCTTCCCCCCGCTCGCCGAGGCGCTGGCCGCGGCCGGCCCGCTGACCGTCGCCCGCGCCGAGGGCCGCCCGACGCGCCTGCTGCCGCCGCCGCGCGCCGAGGCCGACCGGCTCGTCGTCTCGGTCCGCACCACGCCGCTGCCGGTGCCGACCGAGGCGGTGGTGCTGGCCCGCACCGGCGATGGCCGCACCCTGGACCGCGCCGTCATCCCCATCCCCGCCGGCGCGACGGAGGCCGAGGCCGCGATGCCGCTGCCCATCGAGATCCGCAACCAGGTGGTCCGCCTCGACCTCGACGGCGTCGTCGGCGCCAATGCGACCGTGCTGCTCGACGAGCGTTTCCGCCGCAGGCCGGTCGGGCTGATCTCGGGCGGCGAGGAGGCGGCGGCGGACGTGCCGCTGATCGGGGAGCTGTTCTACCTCGAACGCGCGCTGTCGCCATATGCCGAGCTGCGCCGCGGCAGCGTGGAGCAGTTGCTGGCGCGCCGGCTGTCGGTGCTGGTGATGGCCGACCGCCCGGTGGCCGAAGGGCGCGAACGCGAACAGCTGACGCGCTGGATCGAGGCGGGCGGCACGCTCCTGCGCTTCGCCGGCGCGCGCCTGGCCGAAGCCCCCGACGGGCTGCTGCCGGTGCCGCTGCGCGCGGGGGAGAGGCAGATCGGCGGCGCGCTGTCCTGGGAACGGCCGCAGTCGCTGGCGCCCTTCCCCGAGGGATCGCCCTTCGCCGGGCTGGCGCCGCCGCCGGAAGTGACGGTGGAGCGGCAGGTGCTGGCCGAGCCCTCGGCGCGGCTGACGGGGCGCACCTGGGCGCGGCTGGCGGACGGCACGCCGCTGGTGACGCAGGAGGGCCGCGGCGCCGGGCGCATCGTGCTGTTCCACGTCACCGCCAATGCGGAATGGTCGAACCTGCCGCTGTCCGGCCTGTTCGTGGAGATGCTGCGCCGGCTGGTCGCGCAATCCGCCGGCGTCGCGGGCGCGGAAGGCGAGGCGCCGCTGGCCCCGCAGGAGACGCTGGACGGCTTCGGCCGGCTCGGCGCCCCGCCGCCCGGCGCGCAGCCCATCGCGGCCGCGCGGGTCGAGGCGGAGGCCCCCTCGCCCCGCCATCCGCCGGGCTGGTACGGCAGCGGCGCGGCGGGCGGCGATGCCGCCTTCCGCCGTGCGCTGAACCTCGGCGCCGGCATCCCCGCGCCGCGCCCGGCCGCGGCGCCGCCCGCCGCCGCCCGCAGCGCCACCATCGGCGGCGTGCCGGCGGAACGCGACCTCGGGCCCTGGCTGCTGGCCGCGGCGATGATCCTGCTGGTGGCGGACCTGCTGGTTTCGCTGCTGCTGCGCGGCGTGCTGGGGCGCGGGGCTGCGGTGGCGCGCGGCGCGGCGGTGGCGCTGCTGCTGGCGACGCCGGCGGCGGCGCAGGCGCCGCAGGACGGCAGCCCGGCGCTGGCCACGCGGCTGGCCTATGTGCTGACCGGCAATGCGGAGGTGGACGACATCTCCCGCGCGGGGCTCGTGGGACTTTCGGACTTCGTCAACCGCCGCACGGCCGCGGCGCTGGCGGAGCCGCATGGCGTGGCGCCGGGGCGCGACGACCTGTCCTTCTACCCCCTGCTCTACTGGCCCGTGCTGGGCGAGGGGTCGGCGCCGGACGCCGCGGCGGCGGCCGCGCTGAACGGCTTCATGCGCAATGGCGGCATCATCCTGTTCGACACGCGCGACGAGGGATCGGGCGAGGGATTCTCCCCCGGCTCCCGCGCCGCGCTGCGGCGGGTGACGCGCGACCTCTCCGTCCCGCCGCTCGCGCCCGTGCCGGAGGACCATGTGCTGAAGCGCGCCTTCTACCTGCTGCAGGACCTGCCCGGCCGCTTCGCCGGCGGCACGGTCTGGGTGGCGCGCGAACAGGACCGCGCGAATGACAGCGTGAGCCCGGTGATCATCGGCGGGCATGACTGGGCGGCGGCCTGGGCGATCGATGCGCGGGGCAACAACCCCTATGCCGCGATCCCGGGCGGCGCGCGGCAGCGCACGCTGGCCTACCGCTTCGGCGTCAACCTCGTGATGTACGCCCTGACCGGCAACTACAAGGGCGACCAGGTGCATGTGCCGGCCATCCTCGAAAGGTTGGGCAACTGATGCGACAGGCGCTCGCAGGGGTGGATTTCGCGCCGGTCATCCCGCCCTGGCTGCTGGCGGGCCTGGCCGCGCTGGCCCTGCTGGCGCTGGCGCCGGCGCTGCTGCGCGTGGTGCGGGACGCGGCCGGGGCGCGGCGGCTGGCCCCCGCGCGGGGCGCGCTGTTCCGCCTGCTCGCCTTCGCCGCGCTGCTGCTGGCGCTGGCCAACCCCCGGCTGGTGGAGGAGACGCGGGAGACGCGGCCCGACATCGCGCTGCTGGTCGTGGACCGCAGCGACAGCGCGGCGCTCGGCCCCCGCGCCGCCCAGGTCGAGGCGGCGCGCGAGGCGCTGGAGGCCCGCGCGCGGCGCCTGCCGGAACTGGAACTCCGCACGGTGGAGGCGCCGGAGGCGGGCAACCAGGGCACGCGGCTGTGGACCGCGATGGAACGCGCCCTGGCCGACATCCCGCGCGCGCGGCTGGCCGGCGTGATCGCGCTGAGCGACGGGCAGGTGCACGACCTGCCGGCGGCCCCCGCGCTCGATGCGCCCTTCCACCTGCTGCTGCCCGGCCAGCCCGGCGAGGTTGACCGCCGCATCCGCGTGGTGGAGGCGCCGGGCTTCGGCATCGTCGGCCGCCCGGTCGAACTGCGCGTGGTGGTGGAGGACCTGGGTGTCGCGCCCTCGCAGGGCGGCGCCGCGCGGCTGTCCATCCGCCGCGACGGCGCCCCGCCGCGGGTGGAGAGCGTGCCGGTCGGGCGCGAGCACCGCATCACGCTCAACATCGAGCGCGGCGGCCCGACCGTGGTTGAGCTGACGGCGGAGACGCGGCCCGGCGAGGTGTCGGACCTCAACAACCGCGCGGTGGTCGCCATCAACGGCGTGCGCGACCGGCTGCGCGTGCTGCTGGTCAGCGGGGAGCCGCATGCGGGGGAACGCACCTGGCGGCGGCTGCTGAAGGCCGACCCGAATGTGGACCTGGTGCATTTCACCATCCTCCGCCCGCCCGAGAAGGACGACCTGACGCCGCTGCACGAACTCGCGCTGATCGCCTTCCCGGTGCGGGAGCTGTTCCAGGTGAAGCTGCGCGACTTCGACCTGATCGTCTTCGACCGCTTCGCCAATCGCGGGCTGCTGCCGCCGGTCTACCTGCGCAACATCGCCGACTACGTGCGCGGCGGGGGCGCGCTGCTGCTGTCGGTCGGGCCGGAATTCCTGGGCCCCACCAGCCTCGCCGCCACGCCGCTCGGCCAAGTCATCCCGGCGCGCCCGCCCTCCGGCCCCGGGGCGGCGCAGGCGGCGCTGCTGGAAGGCGCCTTCCGCCCGCGCGTGACGGAGACCGGCGGCCGCCACCCGGTGACGGAGAACCTGCCCGGCGCCAACCCCGCCGGCGCGCCCGGCGAGGCCACATGGGGCCGTTGGTACCGCGCGCTGCGCGCCGAGCCGCGTTCGGGCAGCGTGGTGATGGAAGGGCCGGGCGGCGCGCCGCTGATGCTGCTGGACCGCGTGGGCGAGGGGCGGGTGGCGCTGATGCTGTCGGACCACATCTGGCTGTGGTCGCGCGGGCATGACGGCGGCGGCCCGCAGGGCGAGCTGCTGCGCCGCATCGCGCACTGGACGATGAAGGAGCCGGAGCTGGAGGAGGAGGACCTGACGGCGCGCATCGACCACGGCCAGATGACCGTGCTGCGCCGCAGCCTGGAAGCCGGCCCGCCGCCCGAGATCGCCATCACCGCCCCCGACGGCAGCGTCACCCGCCACCGCCCTGAGGCCCGCGGCGGCCGCGCGACGGTGGAGATGGCGGCGACCCAGCCCGGCGTCTGGTCCGCCGCCGACGGCCGGCGCACCGCCTATGCCGCGGCCGAGGCGCGCAACCCGATGGAGGTCGCCGACCTGCGCGCGACCGAGGCGGTGCTGCGCCCGCTGGCGGAGGCGACCGGCGGCGCCGTGCGCTGGATGGGCGCGGGCGCCGCGCCCGCCCTGCCGGAGCTGCGCCGCGTCGCCGCCGGGCGGGACGGGCAGGGCGCGGGCTGGATCGGGCTGCGGCGGAACGCCGACCACACGGTGACCGGCATCACCGCGCTGCCGCTGCTGCCGCCCTGGCTGGCGCTGCCGCTGGTGCTGGGCCTGGTTCTGCTCGCCTGGAGACGCGAAGGGAGGTGACCATGCGCCCCGCATTCCTCGCCCTGCCGCTGCTGCTGGCCGCCTGCGCGCAGGGGCCGACGCTCGGCGAACGGCTCTCCACGCTCGTTGGACGCAGCGAGGGCGACCTCGTCGCCGCGCTCGGCGTGCCGGTGCGCACGCATGAGGCGGATGGCCGGCGCTTCCTGCAATTCGAGCAGCGGCGCGCCGTCGCCGTCTCCCAGCCCGGCTTCGACCGGCCCTTCTTCACGCCCTATGGGCCGCGCTGGGGCTATGTGCCGGCGCCGCCCGCCTATGCCGTGGTGGGCTGCGACATCACCTTCGCCCTGCGGGAGGGGCGGGTGGAAAGCTTCACCTTCCGCGGCGAGGGCTGCGGCTGATGCCGGGCTCATGACGTGCTGACGCATGTCATGCTCCAGACGCCAGCGCGCCTCCGGCGCTCGGCTTCGCCGCATCCGCGGAGGCGCCCGTTCGGGCGCTCGGCCTGCGGCGCAGGCCGCAGGTCGGGACTTGGCGAGCCGGGCATGAGAGACCCTTCGGGATTGCCGGCGGCCTTCCGTACGGCGGCGCTTTCGCCTAGCTTCCGCACATGCGCCGCGCCCTCACCCTGCTTCCCGCCGTCCTGCTGCTGGCCACCCCCCCGGGCGAGGCCGCGGCCCAGGCCTCGGGCGCGACGCCCGGCATGATCCCGCAGCGCGGCGAGGCCGCGCCCCAGCAGGCGCCCGCCCCGGCCCTGCCGGGCCTGTCTGGCCGCCGCACCCCCGCCCCGATCGAGGCCGACCCGGCCGCCAACCTGTCGCCCAACGCCGCCCTGTTCGACGCCATCAACCGCGGCGACCTCGCCGCCGTGCGGGACGCGGTGGGCCGGGGCGCCAGCCTCGACGCGCGCAACCGTCTGGGGCTGACGCCGATCGATGCGGCGGTGGACCAGGGGCGGACGGAGATCTCCTTCTACCTGCTCTCGGCGCGCGACACCTCCCGCAGCCCCGCGCCGCCGCCGCCCGGCACCGCGCTCGATGCGCCGCCCGCCAC
>NZ_JBNXUO010000033.1:0-53951 GCF_050563535.1 Falsiroseomonas sp. CW058 | reverse complement strand
TCCGCGCTGGCCCGGCCGGCGCCCGGGCGCGCCGCGCATGACGAATCGAGCGTGATCCGCGCCGTCACGCAAGGCATCACCGCCGGCGGCCGCGCTCTGGACGCCGCGATGCCACGCTATGCGCTGACGCTCGAGGACGGCGCGGCGCTGCTGGCCTTCCTCCGCGGGCTCGATGCCGCGCAGGCGGCCGGACTCGGCGCCGACACGGTGCGGATCGGCCTGGTGCTGCCGCCCGGCGCCGGGGGGGAGGCCTTCGCCGCCAGCCTCGCCGCCGCCATCGCCGGCGCCGCGCCGGAAGGCGTCCATCGCCGCCGCATCCTGCTGGACCACGCGACCGCCGCCGGCCCCGGGGATGCGGCACGCGCGGCGGCCGAGCTGCTCGCACGCCCGGTCTTCGCGATCGTCTCGGCGCTGCCCGCCGAGGCCGGCGGCAGGGCGGTGGAGGCCGCGGCGCGGACGGCGCGCGCGCCGCTCCTCGCCACCCGCGCCGCCTCGGCAGAGGCCGGGCCGATGGCCTTCGCGCTGCTGCCCGGGACGGTGCAGGAAGGGCTCGCGCTGCTCGGGCTCGGCCACGATCCGGCGCGCATCCTGCTGCTGGCGCCGGGCGCGGGGGCGGAGGGGGCCGCGCAGGCCATCGCCGCGCGCAGCATCGAGGCAGAGCCCCGCATCGTCGCGCCCGCGGGCCTCGCCGCCGCGCTGCCGGGCGCGAGCGCGGTGCTGCTGCCGGACGGCGCCGCGGGGCTCGATGCCGATGCGGTGGCGCGGCTGCGCCTGTCCGGCCTGCCGGTGCTGCTGCCGGGGCCGTCCGGGGCGCTCGCCGCCCCCGTGCTCGCCGCCGCGCTCGGCCGGCCGGTGACGGTCGCGATCGGCATCCCGCCGGCGGTGATGGCGGGGGGCGGCGCGCCGGCGGCGCGTTTCCGCGCCGGCCCCGGCGCCGCAGCGGGGCTGCCCGGGCGGCTCGGCCATGCGTCGGGGGAGGTGCTGGTGGAGGCGCTGCGCCGCGCGGGCCGCGGCCTCACGCGCGAACGCCTGGCCGATGCGCTGGCCGCCGAGCCCGCCTTCGAAACGGGGTCCCTGCCCTCTCTGGCGCTGACGGGCGGGGCGCGGGCGGCGCCGGGGCGCGTCTGGGTGCTGCGGATCGACGGGGCGGGGCGGATCCACGCCGCCGCCGGGGAGGCCGGGCCATGACGCGACGGCGGCGGCTGGTCCGCCCGGGCTTCACGCTGGTGGAGCTGCTGGTGGTGCTGGTGATCCTCGGCCTCATCGCCTCCATCGCCGCGCCGCAGGCGATGCGCTACCTCGGCGGCGCGAAGCACGATGCGGCGAAGCTGCAGGTGCAGGGGCTCGCCACCGCGCTCGATCTCTATCGCCTCGATGTCGGGCGCTATCCGACGCGGGAGGAGGGGCTGGCGGCGCTGGCGGCACGGCCGGCGGGGGCGGAACGCTGGAACGGCCCCTATCTGCGCCGCGCGGAGCAGTTGCAGGACCCCTGGGGCCGCCCCTGGCGCTACCGCATCCCCGGCGAGCACGGCGCCTTCGACCTGTTCAGCCTCGGCGCCGACGACCGCCCGGGCGGGGCGGGCGAGGACCGCGACGTGACGGGGTGGTGAGGCGATGCGCGCCGCCGGCTTCACCCTGGTCGAGACGCTGGCCGTGCTGACCGTCGCGGGGCTGGCCGCCGCCGCCCTGCCCCGCCTCGTCGATGCCGGGGCCGGCGGGCTGGTGCGCGCCGCGGCGGAGGAGGTGGCGGCGACGCTGCGGGAGGCGCGCGGCGAGGCGCGCCGCAGCGGCCGCACCGCGCGTGTGCTGTTCGACACCGCGACCGGCGCCTTCGGGCTGGAGGGTTCGGCCCGCCCGCCGCGCCGCATCCCGCCCGGCGCGGTGCTGGCGGTGGAGGCGACGGCCGATGCGGCCGATGCCGGCGGGCGCATCGCCATCCGCTTCGACGCGGAAGGCGGGTCGCATGGCGGGCGCGTGCGCATCGCGCTGCGCCAGGCCGCCGCGGCGGCGGAGGTCGACTGGTTGACCGGCCATGTCCGCATCCTCCGCTAGCCGCGCGCCCGGCTTCACGCTGGTGGAATGCCTCGCGGCGCTCGCGGTGCTCGGCGTCGCGATCGCCGTCGCGCTGCCGCCAATGGGCGATGCCCTGCGCGCCTTCGCGGACCGCCGGTCGCGCATCGGCGCGGCGGCGCTGGCGCAATCCGTGCTCGACCTCCATGCGGCGCCCGGCGCCGCGCGGCCGGGGCGCTGGCAGGGACGCGCGCCGGACGGCACCGCTTGGCGGGTCGAGGTGGGGGAAGGCGAGCCGGGCGCGCCGGGGCTGCTGCTGCATCCCGTGCGGGTGCTGGCCGGGCCCGTGGTGCTGGACACGCTGCGGCCTGGCCGCGCGGCGCCGCCGCCGTGACCGGGCGCGGCATGTCGCTGGTCGAAACGCTGGTCGGGCTCGTGCTGCTGGGCCTGCTGGCCTGGATCGGGCTCTCGGCGCTCGGCCTGGCCGGGCGGGCGGGGGCGGCGGTGGCGGCCGACCCCGCCGCCGTCTCCTCGGTGCAGGAGGTGCTGCGGCTGCGGCTGGCCTCCGCCCTGCCCGTGATGCTGCCGGCCGAGGGCGCGCGGCCGGTGCCCGCCTTCCAGGGCGAGCCAACGCGGCTGCGCCTGGTGGCGGAGCTTCCGCCGCGCTTCGGCGTCGCCGGCCCCGCCCTGGTGGAATTCGCGCAGGATGGTTCGTCGCTGCGGATGGCATGGCGCCCGCTGCACGGCGCCGCCGCCGGCGAGGGCGCGCGCGGGCGGGTGCTGCTGGACGGGGTGGCGGCGGTCGCGCTGCGCTACGCGGGCGATCCGCGCGGCGGCCACGACCTTGGCTGGCACGCGGCCTGGCGCGACGCGGCGGGCCTGCCGCTGGCCGTCGAGTTCGGCGTTTCCTTCCCGTCCGGCGATCCCCGGCACTGGCCGCCGCTGGTGGTCGCGCCGCGCCATGCGGTGCCGCCGTGACCGCCGCGTCCTGGTGGCGCTGGTGGCGGGCGGAGATCGCGGCGCTGCGCCCGGCCTGGCTGCGCCGTGCGCCAGGCCTCGCCCTTGCGGTCGATGCCGGCGGCGCGGCGCTGCGCCGGCGGCGCGGCAGCGCCTGGCGGGAGGAGGCGCGGCTGCCGGCCGAGGGCGCCCTGCCGCGCCGTCTCGTCCGCCGCCTGCGCGCCGCGGGTGCGCCGCTCGCCCTCGTCGTGCCGGAAGCCTGGGTGCTGCGGCGGGCGCTGCGCCTGCCGGAAGCTGCGGCCGCGCGGCTCGACGCCGTGCTGGCCTTCGAGCTGGAGGCGCAGCTGCCGCTGTCGGCCGAGGAAATCCTGTGGACCGCGCGGGTGCTGCGCCCCCTGCCCGAGCTCGGCCGCATCGAGGTGGAGGTCGCGGTGCTGCCGCGCCACCTGGTCGCCCCGCTCGCGGCGCGGCTGCGGGAGGCCGGGGTCACGGCCGCGCTGGCGGCGATGCCCGCGCCCGGCGCCTGGCCTGCCATCGCGCTCGACCCGCTGTCGCCGCCGCGGCGGTCCTGGCAGGGCGTCGCGACGGGGGCGCTGGCGGGCGTCTCCGCCGCGCTCGCGCTGCATCTCCTCGTCGCGGATCACCAGGCGCGGGACGCGCTGGCGCGTGGGCTTGAGGCGCGGGCGGCGGAAGCCCGCGCCGCCGCGACCCGGGCGCAGGCGCTGGAGGCGGAGGTGGCGGAGCTGCGCGCCCGCCTTGCCGCCGCCGCCGGGCTGCGCGCGCGGCCGCCCGCCGTCGCGGTGCTGGAGGAGGCGGCGCGGCGCCTGCCCGACGGCGCCTGGCTGACCGAGCTGCGCCTGTCGGGCGAGGCGCTGGTGCTGACCGGCCATGCGGCGGCGCCCGATGCGCTGGTCGCGCAGCTCGGCGCCTCGCCCCTGTTCCGGGAGGTGCGCTTCGCCGCGCCGGTGACCCGCGGCGGGGAAGCCGCGGACCGCGTCCAGCTGTCGCTGCGCGTTGTCCTGCCCGACCGCGCGGAGCCCGCGCCGCTGCGCACGGTGTCCCGGTGACCCCGCCCGTCCCCGGCCCGCTCGCCGCCCTGTCGCCGGCCGCGCGTCGGGCGCTTGCGGTCGGCCTGCTGCTGCCGCTTCCGCTCGCGGCCTGGCTGGCCGCGGCGCCGCTTCTCGCCGCGCGGCAGGATGCGGAGGCGCGGATCGCCGCGGCCGCGGCGCTGGAGGAACGCGCCGCCGCCATCGCCGCGCGTGCCCCGGCTCTGGCGGCCGAACGCGCGGCGCTGTCGGCCGCGCTCGCCCGCGCCGTGGGGCCAGGCGGCGAATCCGGCCACGCCCTGGCGGGTGCGGCGCTGCAGCGGCGGCTGCGAGAGGCCGCGACGCGCCACGGCGCGACGGTCCGCAGCCTGGAGACGCTGGCCGAGGAGGATGCCGCGACGGTTGCTCTGCGTGCCCAGTTCCGCCTGCCGCCGCCCGGCCTCACCGCGCTGCTTGCCGAGATCGAGGGCGGTGGCTGGGGCTTCGCGCAGGTGACGTCTCTGACCGCGGGCGTCGCGGGTGGCCCGGTGCCGCCCGGCACGGCGCGGCCGCTGGAGGTGCAGCTGGTGCTGCGCGCGCTGCGCGGCGGCGGGCGATGAGGGGGTTGCTCGCCACCGCCGCGCTTGCCGCCGCGCTCGGCCATCTCGCGCTCGGCCGGGCGGGTGGCGGGCTGCCGCCGGCGCCGGTGCCCGTCGCGCCCGCCCAGCCCACCGCCTTCGTGCCGGCGCTGCCTGGCGCGCTGCCCGGCCCCTGGCCCGAACAGCTCGCGCGGCCCCCTTTCGACCCCTCGCGGCGCCCGCCCGCCCCCGTCGAGGTGTCGGTGCCGGCCTTCGAACCGCCCCCGCCGGGCGCGGCCGCAGGCATCGTCATCGGGCCATCCGGGCCGCTGGCGCTGCTGCGGCTCGTGGATGGGCGCGTGCAGCGCGTGGCCGAGGGGATGGAGGTCGAGGGCTGGCGCGTGACGCGGATCGAGTCGGCACGGGTGGAGCTGGAACGCGACGGGCGCCGGGTCGAGCTGCGGGCACGCCCGCAGCAGGCAGGGCCGGACTAGCCACCCGCCTTCGTCCCGGCCTCGCATCAACCCGGGATTGTTCCGCTTCTCAATAAGTCTTGAAGCGATCCATTACCGCGAAGCAGTGATGCGCCGGTGGAACGGCATCCCGCCATGTTCCGTGCAAAGCAACACGGAACATCCACAATGGCTCTTCCCTGGGCGACCACCATCGGCTCCATTGGCGGCCTCGGCATCAACCGCCCTGCCGGACTTCCCGGCAGCGATGGCGTGCAATCCTCTCCCGCCGCCGTGGGAACGCCGGATGGCGGCGCTGCGGTCGCATGGCTCAACGGCCCGATCCAGAGGGTGGTGCTGCAGTATCTCGACCCACTCGGGGGGCCGCAGGGGCGGATGCTGCTGGACGACGCTGCCGGCGCCGTCGTCGCCGGCCCGGTCCTCGGCAGCTGGGATGGCGGCATCGCCGCGGTGTGGGAGGAGCAGGTGGGTGGCGCCTCGCTGCTGCGCGGCAGGCTGGCGGGCCCGGGCGGGCCGCTCGGGGGGGAATTCGCGGTCGCCGCGCCCGGCCCCGGCGCGCTGCGCCAGCACCAGGCCAGCATCGCCGGCTGGGACGGGCCGGGAGGCGACGGGTTCGCGGTCGCCTGGGCGGAGGAGGTCGCGGCAGGCGGCGGCGTCGAAAGCAGCATCCTGCTCCAACGCTTCGCCGCCGGCCCGCTCGGCGCGGGGCTGGATGGCGTGCCCGGCGCGGGCGGCGATGCGCCGGCCTCCTTCGGGCCGGGCCGGGACCCGCACTTGGCGCGGCTGGCCGGCGGGCAGGCGGTGCTGACCTGGATCGCGCCGGACGGCACGGTGCAGGCGCGGCTGCTGGGCGCGGACGGCCTGCCCGTCGCGGGCATCGACCTTGGCGCGCTCGGCAGCGTGCCGCCGGGCCAGGCGGCCCGCGCGGTGGCGCTGGAAGGCGGCGGCTTCGCGCTGCTGCGGGTGGTGGAGGAGGCCGGCACCGGCGCGCCCCTGCTGGTCGCCACCGCCTGGGCGGGCGGCAGTTGGACGCGGGAGGCGGATGAGATGCTAGCCCGCCTGCCCGCTGACCTCGTCGGCCCGGTGCAGGCCAGCGCGATTCCCGGCGGCGGGATGGCGGTGTGGAGCACCGCAGG
This sequence comes from Falsiroseomonas sp. CW058, assembly GCF_050563535.1. Taxonomy (NCBI): domain Bacteria; kingdom Pseudomonadati; phylum Pseudomonadota; class Alphaproteobacteria; order Acetobacterales; family Roseomonadaceae; genus Falsiroseomonas; species Falsiroseomonas sp. CW058. The sequence continues at coordinate 47,772 of NZ_JBNXUO010000033.1, read as the reverse complement.
CGGGCAGGTCTTCGCGTTGGGCTTCGGCCCGGATGCGGCGCCGCTGCCCGAAGGCCCCCTGCCCTCGCCGCTGGCCGGCGCCTTCGCAGTGGGCGATCCGGGCGCGGCGCAGCAGGGTGCCGTGGTGGCGGGGATGTCGGCGGGGCGCGCCATCGTGGCCTGGCAGCAGCCCGGCGCGGATGGCGACATCCGCGGCCAGATCCTCGACACCCGCGCCCCTGCCGTCGTCCTGGGCGGCGGCGCGGCGGCGGAGCTGCTGGCCGGCACGATCGGCGCCGACAGCCTGGATGGCGGCGGCGGGGCGGACACGCTGGGCGCCGCGCTCGGCGCCGACACGCTGCGCGGCGGCGCCGGCGACGACCTGCTGGAGGGCGGCGACGGCCTGGACCTGGCGGGCTTCTCCGGCCCGCTCGGGCGCTATTCCATCACCACCGACGGGTCCGGCGGCTGGGTGGTGCGCGACATGCGCGCGGGCTCGCCCGATGGCGAGGACACGCTGCGCGGGATCGAGGCGCTGGACCTCGCCGGCCAGCGCCCGGACCTCGCGGCCTTCGTCGCGCCCGCCGTCGCCGGCGCCCGCCAGCGCGGCGGTGACGGGGCGGACATCCTGCGCGGCGGCGCCGCGACCGATGTGCTGGACGGCGGCAAGGGCGACGACCGGCTGACCGGCGCGGGCGGCGACGACCTGCTGCTCGGCGGCAGCGGGCGGGACGTCGCGCTCGGCGGCGACGGCGCGGACACGATCCTCGGCGGTGCCGACGGCGACATCCTGCGCGGCGAGGCCGGCGACGACCTGCTGCTCGGCGGCTTCGGCGCGGATGTGGTCGATGGCGGGGCGGGGATCGACACCGTCTCCTACCGCGGGGAGGTCGCGCGCTTCCTCATCAACCTCGCCAGCCAGCGCGTCCGCAGCGACCGCGACACCGCCACCGGCGCGCCGCGCGCCATGGGGCCGGAGGACAACCTCGTCTCCATCGAGAACGCGACCGGCGGCGGGGCGCAGGACACCATCTTCGGCGACGCCGGGGCGAACCGGCTGGAAGGCGGCGGCGGCGACGACCGGCTGGATGGCGGCGCGGGATTCGACACCGCCGCCTTCTCCGGCATCTTCCGCGACTACACGCTGCGCCTCGGCACCGTCTCGGTCGGCGTGACGCACCGCGATGGCGGCGCGGACGGGACGGACACGCTGCTGAACATGGAGGCGCTGGCCTTCGCGCGGCAGGCGGCGGAGGTGGCGGAGAACGCCGCGGGCGCGCGCATCGCCACCATCGCAGACCACCGGCTGGCCAACTTCACCAGTTCCGATCCCCGCTTCGAGGTGGTGGTGGAGGGCGCGGGCGTTGCGCTGCGGCTTCGCCCCGGCGTCGCGCTGGATGCCGAGGCGGCGCCGGTGATCGACCTCGTGCTGACCGCCACGCTGTCCAACGGCATGGTGGCGACCCAGCCTCTGCGCATCGCCGTGCGCGACGTGAATGAGCCGGTGACGATCCTGCCCGGCGGACAGGTGACCGGCGCGCTGCGGGAGGACGGCAACAACAACCTCCGCGCCGAGGGCAGCTTCCGCTACGCCGATCCCGACCGCGGCCAGCAGCACGAGGTGGTGGTGATCCCCGGCGCCTCCACCGCCAGCGACCCGGCCTTCGGCGACGCCGCCATCGGCGGGATGCGCGCCAACATCGTCAATGCCGGCCAGGTCACCTGGCGCTTCGACGTGGATGACGACCTGGTCCAGGCGCTCGGCGAGGGCGATACGGTGGAGCGGCGCTTCACCCTTGCGGTGACGGAGGGGTCGGACTTCCCGATCGGCACGCCGGGCAGCCTGCCATCGGGCCATGCCATGGCCGCGCTGGCGGGGGGCGGCCATGTCGTCGTCTGGCAGGCGGTGGCGGCGGATGCCTTCGCCAGCGGTGTCTGGGCGCGCATCTTCGGCGCCGATGGCCGGCCGCTCGGCGCGGAGTTCCGCGTCAACGCCGCGGTGCCGGACCTTGGCGCCGCGGAACCCGCCGTCACGGCGCTTGCGGGCGGCGGTTTCGCCGTGGCCTGGCGCGGCGATGCGGACGAGCCGGGGCCGGGCGGCGGGTCCTTCGCCATCTCCGTGCAGGCCTTCGGCGCGGCGGGCGAGCGGATCGGCGGTGAGGTGCGGGTGAACGCCCTCGTCGCCGGGCAGCAGGAAGCGCCGGGCATCACGCAGCTCGGCGGCGGGCAGCTGCTGGTGACCTGGCAGGGGGAGGAGCCGCGGCCGGACGGGCTCGGCACCTTCATGGCCGGGCGGCTGCTCGCCGTGGGGGGAACGGGCCTCTCCCCGCTCGGCGGCGAGCTGCGCCTGACGCCCCTCGACCCGCCGGGGACCGAGGCGCTGCTGCCTTCCATCGAGGCGCGCGGCACGGCGGCGCTGGCGGGCGGCGGCTTCGTCCAGGCCTGGATCTGGACCGAGGCCGACAGCGGCTTCATCAGCGTGCTGCACCGCCGCTTCGGCGCCGATGGCCTGCCCGACGGGCCGGTGCTGGCGGCGAATGTCGACGGCGCGGACGGCTTCTCCGCCGCACCGGCCACCGCGCTGGGCCTCGCCGCCCTCTCGGGCGGCGGCTTCGCGCTGGCCTGGCGCACCGCCGACCCGCAGGCGCCGCTTGCCGTCCGCAGCTTCGCCGCCGACGGCTCCGCCCGCGGCAGCTACGAATTGCCGGCGACCGGCGGCGACCCGGCCGAGATCCGGCTGCTGTCGCTTTCGGGCGGCGGCTTCGCGCTGGCCTGGTGGGACGCGGAGGCGCAGCGCATCGACGGCCAGGTCTTCGACGCCGCGGGCCGACCGGTGGGCGCGCCGCTGCACGCCGAGGGCGCGGGCGATGTCGCGCAGCTGGAGCCGCGGCTGGCGCGCGCGGCGGATGGCGGCTTCTTCCTCGGCTGGACGGCGGAGAACGGGACGCTCGGCCTCGACCTCTTCGTCCAGGAATTCGGCGCCGACGGGATCGCGCGCGGCGCGGCGCGGCCGCTGAACCTGCTGCAGGGCGGGGCGCAGTCCGACGGCGCGCTGCTGGCGCTGGCGGGGGGCGGGCTGGCAGCGGGCTGGCTGTCCTTCAACGACGGCGCCGCGGAACTGCGCGGCGGCCTCGTGCCGCCCGGCGGCAGCTTCACGGCGACGCAGGAGGTGGTGGTCACCATCACCGGGGAGAACGACCGCCCGACGGCCGAGGACCTGACCCTCAACCCCTTGATCCGGATCGAGGAGGAGGGGTTCTTCGTCGAGCACACGCCGGACCTGGTGGGCGACCTGCGCTTCGGCGCGGCGATCGCCGATGCGGATGCGGGCGAGGCCGCGCTGCTGCGGGTGGTGGCGGGCGGCGCGCGCGGCGCTTCCGCGCCGCTCGTCTTCGGCCCCGACGGGCGCGCGGCGATCGAGGGCACCTACGGCACGCTGTCGATCGGCGCCGAGGGCGCGTATCGCTACGAGCTCGACAACGCCCGCGCGGCGACCCAGGCGCTGGCGGACCGCGCGGCGGTGCAGGACGTCTTCACCTATGTGGTCGCCAACGGGCCGGATGCGGACGACCGCGCGACGGCGACGCTGACCGTGCTGATCCGCGGCTCCAACGACCGCCCGACGGCGACGGCCGAGGCGGCGTTGCTGGTGCTGCCGGACCTGCCGGCGGACCTCGCGCCGCCGCGGCAGGTCACGGGCACGCTGGCGGACAACATCGGCGACGTGGATGCGGGCGCGGCGGCCCTGCGGGTGCTGCGCCTGGCGGCGGGCAATGCCGCGCCGGTGCTGGTGCCCTTCGATTCGGGGACGCAGGAAGCCGCGGTGGCCGGCACCTACGGCACGCTGTTCGTCGATGCCGACGGCGACTGGCGCTACGTCCTTGCGCTGTCGGATGCGGACACGCGGGCGCTCGGCCCGGGGGCGGATGTGACGGACCTGTTCTCCTACGCCGCGTCGAACGGGCAGACGGCGGCCGACATCTCGGCCGCCGCCACCATCGCCATCCGCATCACCGTACCGCCTGACGCGCTGGTGGGATGAGGCGACGCCGGGGTCAGGAAGGGGTCATGCGCGCCATGCGGATCCACTCCGCCTGGCGCGCGACATCCTGGCGGAGGAAGGCGTCGAACGCCTCGATCGACATCGGCATGGGCTGCGCGCCGGCGCGTTCCTGCGCCTGCTTCGTGGCATCGAGCGCGAGGATGCGGCCGAGTTCGGCGTTCAGCCTCTCCAGCACCGGGCGCGGCGTGCCGGCGGGCGCCATCAGGCCGAGCCAGATCGAGGCCTCGTAGCCCGGCAGCGCCTCGGCCACTGCCGGGACCTCGGGCATCAGCGGGCTGCGCTGCGGCCCGGTGGTGGCGATGGCGCGCACGCGCCCGCCGGCCACCTGTTCGCGCATCGTCGGGATGGCGTCGAACATGATGGGCACCTGCCCCGCGATCAGCGCCGTCCGCGCCTCGTTGGAGCCGCGGAAGGGGACGTGCTGCGCGGTCGCGCCCGCCATCGCCAGGAACACCTCTCCCGCCACGTGATAGGGCGTGCCAGGGCCGGAGCTGGCATAGTCGTAGCGGCCGGGATTGGCGCGGAGCAGCGCGATCAGCTCCGCCAGGTTCTGCGCGGGCACCGAGGGATGGACCGCCAGGACGTGATGCGCGACGTTGATCGCGCCCACGGGCGCCAGGTCGCGCAGAAGCTGGTACGGGCGGTTCGGGATCAGCGTCTCGTTCGCCGTGTGGGTGTTCGACATCAGCAGCAGCGTGTGGCCGTCGGGCGGGGACTTCGCCACCGCGTCCGTCCCGATCACCGCGCCCGCGCCGGGCCGGTTCTCCACCACGAAGGGCTGGCCGAGGGCCTGCGACAGCGGCTCCGCCAGGAAGCGCGCCGCGACATCCGCCGACCCGCCGAGCCCGAAGGGGACGATGATGCGCACGGGCCGCGACGGCCAGGCGGCCTGGGCGCGGGCCAGGCCCGGCGCGGCGAGCAGGCCGGCGGCGGCCATCAGGTGACGGCGGGCGATCATGCGGTTCCTCCCGGTTGCGGTCGTTGCCGGCTTCATCGGGCACCCCGCGCGGGGACGCAAGCCCGGCGTCAGAACCGCGCCATGCCGCGCCGCACGCGGGCCAGGAAACCGGCCGCGCGGCGTTCCGTCAGCCGGTTCACGTCGTAGAGCGCGTGGTACTCCACCTGCGCCCGCCATCCGGTCAGCGCGCGCAGGTAGCGCGTGACCGCCATGCGCGGCGGATCGGCGACCCAGAGCGCGTTCCAGCGCGGCCGGCCATAGGTGCTGATGCCGGCGATCTTGCGGATATGCGTCAGGTTCGGCCGCGCCACGCCATCGACCAGCGTGAAGGACACGCCGGGCAGGAAGACGCGGTCGAAGAAACCCTTGAGGATGGCGGGCAGGCCGAAGCTCCAGGTCGGGAAGGACAGCACCAGCGCCTCCGCCCGCTCCACGCGGCGGACATAGCCTTCCACCGGGGCGCGGTTGGCGGGAATGGCGTGGTAGCCGCGGCGTTCCTCCGCGCTCAGCACCGGGTCGAACCCCTCGGCGTAGAGGTCGCAGAGGTCCACCTCGTGGCCGGCCTCGGCCAGGCCCTCCCGCGCCGCCTCGCGGATCGCGAAGTGGAGGCTTCCGGCCAGCGGATGGGCGTAGAGGTAGAGCACGCGCATCAGGCGGCGCCCCGTGGTGCGGCGGCGGCGCGGGCGGGCATGGCGGCGACGGTCATGCCGGATTCTCCTTCGGGCGTTGCGCCCATGCTGCGCGCGTTGCTACGCAGGCGCCATGCATGTGCTGATGATCTACTGCCACCCGCGGGAGGACAGCCTGTCCGCCGCGCTGCGTGATGCCGCGAAGACGGCGCTGGAAGGCGCGGGCCACAGCGTGGAGTTGCGCGACCTCTATGCCGAGGGGTTCCGCCCCGCCCTCACCGCGGAGGAACGCGGCGCCTACCACGACGTGCCCGGCAACCTCGCCGGCATCGAGGACCATGTCGAGGCGCTGCGCCGGGCGGATGCGCTGCTGCTGGTCCACCCGACCTGGTGGTACGGGATGCCGGCGATGCTGAAGGGCTGGTTCGACCGGGTCTGGGCACCGGGCGTCGCCTTCCGCCTGGGCGAGGGCGCGATCGAGCCGCTGCTGACCAACATCCGGCGGATCGGCGTGGTCACCACCTACGGCTCCCCGACCTGGCTGCTGTGGTACATCGGCCGGATCGACCGCAAGCTGATCGGGCGCGGCATCCGCCGGCTCTGCGCCCGCGACTGCCGGGTGGACTGGCTGACGCTGACGCGCATGGACCAGCGCACGCGACCCGAATGCGAGGCCTTCGTCGCGCGGGTGCGCGCGCAGCTGGCCCGCTGGTGACCTAGCCCCTCACGCCCACCACCGCGTCCAGTTCCCGCCAATGCGGCGCCGTCGCGTCCAGCACGCGGCCGGCGCGCAGCACCACGCGGTCCGACTGCGGGCGGCTGAGCAGTTCCGTCATGAAGCGCGCGCCGAACAGGACGAGGTCGGCCTCCGCGCCGGCGCGGATGATGCCGCGCCCGGCCAGCCCCATCGCCTCGGCCGGCGCGGCCGAGAAGGCGCGCGGCCAGTCGCCGAAGGGGTGGTCGAGGTGGAGGATGCGCGTCGCCTCCCGGAACACCTCAACCATGTCGAGGTCGCCATAGGCGTAGAAGGGATCGCGCGTGTTGTCGGAAGCGACCGAGACGCGCACGCCGGCCGCGCGGAGCTCATGCACCAGCGTCACCCCGCGCCAGCGTGGCGTCCGGCCGGGGACGCGGTCCTGGAGGTACATGTTGCACATCGGCAGCACGACGATGGAGATCCCGGCTTCCGCCACGCGGGCGATGGTCTCCCGCGCGAAATCCTCGGGCTGGATGGACAGCGAACAGCAATGGCCGCACTGGATGCGGCCACGGAAGCCGCGGCGCAGCGCGGTCAGTGCGATCTCCCGCAGCGCCCGCGCCCCGCTCTCCCCGCTTTCGTCGACATGCAGGTCGATGTCGAGCCCGCGTTCCTCGGCAAGGGCGAAGAACAGGTCCAGCTCCTCCTGGAAGCCGGCGGGCAGGTCCTCGTGCAGCTCTCCCGAATGGCGCGTGACCATGCCGAGCACGCCGCCCGATTCCGCCACCAAGTCGGCGATCGCCGCGCCGTCCGGCCCCGCGAAGCGGTCCAGCGGGCAGATCGAGGCCATCTGCAGGTCGACCCGGCCGGCCCAGCGGTCCCGCAGCCGCACCAGCGTGCGCCAGCTGCCGCGGGCCATCGGCAAGTAGGTGTCGATATGCGTGCGGATCGCGACGGTGCCATGGGCGTGGGCGCAGCGGATCGCGAAATCGGCCCGCGCCTCCACGTCGTGTTCCGACCAGGCGGCGGAGCGGTCGGCCATCACGGCACCCAGCGCACCGCCGAAGCTGCCATCCGGGTTGCGGGTGCGCGGCCAGATATGGCCCTTGTCCAGATGGGTGTGCGCGTCGAATGGGGCGGGCCAGACCTGGCCGCCGCGCAGGTCCACGCCGTCCGGCGCGCTGCCCGCGGGCGCGACGGCCGCGACCCGCCCGTCCTCGATCCGGAGGTCGAGCCGCACCAGGCCGTCCTGGTCCGCCACCGCGTCCAGCCCTTCGACCAGGACCGCGGGGCTGCGGGCGTCCCGCAGCCAGAAGCGGGCGCCGGCCGCCTTCAGCGCATCCCTCATCGACGCTCCTTCATCGCGCTTTCGTGCCAGTGGCGCAGGCAGAGATGGGACACCAGCGACAGCACCAGGAAGATCGCGATGCCGGTCAGGGAGATGAGCACGAGGGCGGCGAACATGCGCGGGATCTGCAACTGGAACCCGGCTTCCAGGATGCGGTAGGCGAGGCCGGAGGCCGCGCCGCCGGTGCCGGCGACGAACTCCGCCACGATCGCCCCGATGAGCGCGAGCCCGCCCGAGATGCGCAGCCCCGCCAGGAAATAGGGCATGGCGGTGGGCAGCCGCAGCCGCCGCAGCACCTGCCAACGGCTGGCGCGATACAGCCGGAACAGGTCGCCCAGGTTGTGGTCGGTGCTGTTGAGGCCGAGCGTGGTGTTCGACAGGATGGGGAAGAAGGCGACGATCCAGGCGCAGATCAGCAGCGCCCAGCGGATGTCGTCCACCCAGATGATGATGAGCGGCGCGATGGCGACGATGGGCGTGACCTGCAGGATCACCGCATAGGGGAACAGCGACAATTCGATCACGCGGGACTGCGCGAACAGCACCGCGAGGGCGAGGCCGAGCACGGCGGCGACGAACAGCGCCGCGAAGGTGATCTGCAGCGTGGTCCAGAGCGAGACGGACAGGCTGGCCCAGTCGCGCAGCAGCGTGCGGAAGATCTCGACCGGGCCGGGCAGGATGTAGTTCGGGATGCCGTTCGCCCGCACCGCCCATTCCCAGGCGCCGAGCGCGACGAGCCCGATGGCCAGCGGCGCGAGGATGCGCGCCCACCCCTCGGGCGTGAGGCCGAGCACCGTCCTCTCCCGCGCCTCGGTCGGCGCGGTCGCGGCCTCGTTGGCCGAGAGCGAGACGCTCATTCGCCCATCGCCCGGTGCAGCGCGGCCGAGATGTGGCGGCAATGCGAGGCGTAGTCGGCGGAGGTGCGGAACTCCTCGCCGCGCGGATAGGGGGCGTCCACGGTCAGGTCCTCCACGATGCGCCCCGGGCGCGCGGCCATGACGACGATGCGGCGCGAGAGGTAGACGCTCTCGAACACCGAATGGGTGACGAAGACGGCGGTGAAGCGTTCGGCCTGCCACAGCGTCAGCAGGTCGTTGTTCAGCCGGTGGCGGGTGATCTCGTCCAGGGCCGCGAAGGGCTCGTCCATCAGCAGCAGGCGCGGCCGCGTCACCAGCGCGCGGGCGATGGAGACGCGCATCTTCATCCCGCCCGACAACGCGCGCGGATAGGCGCGCTCGAACCCCGCGAGGCCGACGGAGGCGAGCGCCGCGGCCGCCCGGCCTTCCGCCTCGCCCCGGTTCATGCCGGACAGGCGCAGCGGCAGCATGACGTTCTTCAGCGACGTCGCCCAGGGCATCAGCGTCGGTTCCTGGAAGACGAATCCCACATCGCCGCCCGGGCGGTGCGCCGCATCGGCCATGCGGCCGCCGGCGGCGCCGGCCATGCCGATGCGCCCCGTCGTCGGCTCGATCAGCCCGGCGACCATGCGCAGCACGGTCGACTTGCCGCAGCCCGAGGGGCCGAGCAGGGAGACGAAGTCCCCCTGCCCGATCGCCATGTCCACACCCTGCACCGCCAGCGTCCCGTTGGCGTAGCGCTTGCTGACGCCTTCGAGCGTGACGACGGCGGCGCCTGCCGGGATCCCCAGGTCAGGCAAGGCCGACGCGCTTGTTCACGAGGTCGAGCGTGTAGGCGCGGCGGAAATCCATGTTCGCCGGATAGAGCCCGACATCGCGCATCGATTCGTAGAAGGCCTGCCAGCGCTCATGCGTCATCGCGCCGATGCCGAGGCGTTCGGCGTCGCCCGACATGACGATGCCGTTCTCGTTCATCACCCGCACGGCATAGGCGATCTTGGCGTCGTCCATCTCGGGGTTGTCGCGCTTGATGAGCGCGTTCGCGGCCTCCACGTTCTCGCCGCGCATGTACTGCGTCCAGCCTTCCATCGTCGCGTTGACGAAGCGCTGGATCACGTCGCGCCGCTCGGTCAGCGTGCGGGTCGTGACGTCGATGGTGGTCTGGTAGTTGCCGTAGCCCGCATCGGCGATGAGGAAGACGCGCGGATTGGCGCCCGCCTGCCGCGCCGCATAGGGCTCGGACGACAGGAAGCCCTGCTGGATCGCGTTGCGGTCCGCCAGGAAGGGGCCGACGTTGAAGGTGTAGGGCCGCACCTGCTCGTCCGTGAAGCCGAAGCGGCGGCGCAGGAACGGCCAGAAGGATGTGCGCCCCTGCGCACCGACCAGGATCGGCTTGCCGCGCATGTCCTCCCACGAATTGATGCCGTTGCCCTCATGCGTCATCAGGATCTGCGGGTCCTTCTGCATGATGGAGCCGATGCAGATGGCGGGCAGCCCTTCGCGAACGTAGTTCAGCGCCTGGAAGCTGTTGGACATGATCATGTCCACCCGCCCGGCGAGCAGGAGCTGCGCGAAGTTCATCTGCGGCCCGCCCATCCGCAGGTCGCATTCGATACCGTGGCGGCGGTAGATGCCGTTCGCCACCGCCTGGTAGTAGCCGCCATGCTCGGCCTGTGCGCGCCAGTTGGTCTGGAAGGACACGCGGTCGAGCCCCTGCGCGAGGGGCACGCGCGCGCCGGGAACGGCCGCCAGGGCGAAGGCGGCACCGCCCGTCAGAAGGGCCCTCCGCTCGATCCGATAACGCGTCCGCATGGTCCCGATCCCTCCGTTGCAGGTCGTTGGGCGCGCCACGGCGGGCGCCGGCCCGGCCGCCACGATGCAGCAAGGCCTGTGCCACGCTCCGTCCCGCCGTCACCGGCATAGACCAACTGGCCGTCGCCGCGAAAGCATGCAGTCGCGAAATCTTTGGGCAGAGCCGGCCATGCTGCGCGGCAGGACAGGCCTGCGGGTTCGGCTTGACGCCGGGCCTTGCCGGCGCGCATCCTTCACACAAAGAAGGACAACGTCCTGCATTGCGATACGGCTGTCGCGCGCCGGACGACAGGAAGGAGACGCCGTGCCCGACACCGCTCCCCAGGTGCTGACACGACACGCCGCCCAGGCCGGCGCCGGCTTCTCGCTCGCGGTCGATATCGGCGGCACCTTCACCGACGTCGTGCTGCGCCACCGTGACGGCCGCGCCGTCACCGACAAGACGCTGACCACCCATGCCGACCTGCTGGCGGGCTTCTTCCGCGCGGTCGACCTGGCGCTCGGCCGCGCCGGCATCGGCCCCGCGGCGGTGGACGAGGTGACGGTCCACGCGACCACGCTGGTGACCAACGCCGTCATCGAACGCCGCGGCCCGCCCACCGCGCTGCTCGCCACCCACGGCTTCCGCGACGTGCTGCTCATCCGCAACGAGCACCGCTACGACATGTTCGACCCGCAGATCGAATTCCCCGATCCCCTGGTGCCGGATGCGCTTGTCTTCACGCTCGGCGAACGCGTGCTGGCCGACGGCCGCGTGAAGACCCCGGTGGACCCCGCCGAGGCCGCCTCCGTCGCACGCGCCATGCGGGCGGCGGGCGTGCGGGCGGTGGGGATCTGCCTGCTGAACGCCTACCGCAACGGCGCCAACGAACGCGCCGCGCGCGACGCCATCCTGGCCGCGGCGCCGGGCCTGCACGTCACGCTCTCCTCCGAGGTGTCGCCGCAGATCCGCGAATACCCGAGGGCCTCCACCACCGTGATGAACGCCTACACCCAGCCCATCGTCGCGCCCTACCTGGCCGCGATGGCGGCGGAGCTGGGCCGGCGCGGCTTCCCGAACCGGCCCCTGATCATGCTGTCCAACGGCGGCGTGGTCGGCACGCAGGTCGCCGGCGCCTTCCCCGTCCGCATGATCGAAAGCGGCCCCGCCGCCGGCGCGCTGGCCGCGACGCATTTCGCCGAGCTGCTGGGCCATGACCGCCTGCTGTCCTTCGACATGGGCGGCACCACCGCCAAGGCCTGCCTGATCGAGGGCGGCAGGCCGCTGGTGGCCGGCGAGTTCGAGGTGGACCGCCGCTACCGCTTCAAGCCCGGCAGCGGCTTCCCCATCACCATCCCCGCCGTCGACATGATCGAGATCGGCGCGGGCGGCGGGTCCATCGCGCGGGTCGACAACCTCGGCCTGCTGAAGGTCGGCCCGCGCAGCGCGGGGTCCGAACCCGGGCCGGTCTGCTACGGCCGCGGCGGCACGCAGCCGACCGTGACGGATGCGGATGTCGTGCTCGGCCTGCTGGACGCGGACCGCTTCCTCGGCGGCGACATGCGGCTGGACCGCGCGGCGGCGGAAGCCGCGCTCGGGGCGCTCGGCGCCCGGCTCGGCACCGATGCCGCGGGCGCCGCGCGCGGCGTGTTCGAGGTGGTGTGCGAACAGATGGCCGGCGCCGCCCGCGCCCATGCCACGGATCGCGGGCTCGACTGGCGCGGCCTGCCGATGCTGGCCTTCGGCGGCGCGGGGCCCGTGCATGCCTGCCGCGTCGCGGAACTGCTGGAATGCCCGCAGGTGATCTTCCCGCCGATGGCGAGCGTGCTGTCCGCCTTCGGCACGCTCGTCTCCCCCGTGCGGCTCGACCTCGTCCGCTCCGCCCTCTCGGCGCTTTCCGCGCTGGACTGGGCGGATGCGCGCGCGCTGGTCGGCGGCATGGCGGCGGAAGGCCGCGCCGCGCTGGCCGAGGCCGGCGTCCCGCCGGGCGCCGAGACGCTGACGCTGGCGGTCGATTGCCGCTATCGCGGCCAGCAGAACGAGGTGACGGCGGACCTGCCGCTGGCGGTGCTGGAGGCCGGCGACGCCGCGGCGCTGCGCGCCGGGTTCGAGGCCGCCTACGAGGCGCTCTATGGCATCCGCCTGCCGGAGGTGGAGGTGGAGGTCGTGACCTGGCGCCTCGCGGCGCGTGGGCCGCTGCCCGCCCCCTCCCCCGGCCCGGTGCCCGGCGGCACCCCGGCCGCCCCGCGCGCGCATCGCCGCGTGGCGCTGGAGCCGGCGGCGCCGGCGCTTCCCGTCCATGACCGCGCGGCGCTCGCGGTCGGCCAGTCCATTGCCGGTCCCGCCATCGTGGAGGAGCGGGAGACCACCCTCGTCATCCTCCGCGGCTGGACCGCGACGGTCCACCCCACCGGCGCCGTGATCGCGGAGCGCGACGCATGAGCAACCTCGACGGCATCGCTCTCGAGATCCAGTGGTCGAACCTGATCGCGACGGTGACGGAGCAGGCGCATGCGCTGCAGCGCATCGCCTTCAGCCCCATCGTGCGCGAGGCCGGGGACCTGGCCACCGCGCTGTTCGACCGGCGCGGGCGCATGGTGGCGCAGGCGGTCACCGGCACGCCGGGGCACATCAACAGCCTCGGCGCCGCCGGCCGGCATTTCGTGGAGGCCTTCCCGCCCGACGGGCTTTCGCCCGGCGACGTGCTGGTCACCAACGACCCGTGGCTCTCCGCCGGGCACTTCTTCGACATCACGGTGATGACGCCGGTCTTCCGCGCCGGCCGGTGCATCGGCTTCTTCGGCAGCACCATCCACCACACCGATATCGGCGGCTACGGCGTCGGCGCCGGGGCGCGCGACGTGCACGAGGAGGGGCTCTGGATCCCGCTCGCCAAGCTCTACGAGCGGGGCGAGCCGAACCGGCTCCTGCACGAGATCATCCGCCGCAACGTCCGCACGCCCGAACACGTCTCGGGCGACCTCGCCGCCCAGGTGGCGGCCGGGCGCGTCGGGGCGGAACGGCTGAACGCACTCTGCGACCGCCATGGCCTCGACGACATCGAGGCGCTGGCCGGGGCCATCCTCCACCGCTCCGAACAGGCGACGCGGGAGAGCATCCGCCGCCTGACGCCCGGCACCTTCCACGGCGAGAGCGTGTTCGACGTGCCGGGCGGCACGCGCATCACGCTGAAAGCCGCGGTCACGGTGGATGCCGCGGCCGGCGGGATGGTGATCGACTTCGCCGGTTCCTCGCCCGAGGCGCCGATCGGCATCAATGTCGTGCTGAACTACACCGCCGCCTATGCCAATTTCGCGGTGCGCGCATGCCTCGACCCGGACCTGCCGAACAACTCCGGCAGCCTCGCCCCGGTGAAGGTGGTGGCGCCGGAGGGCAGCATCGTGAACTGCCGCTATCCCGCGCCGGTCAATGCGCGGCATGTGGTGGGGATGTACGTCCCCTTCCCCGTGCTGAAGGCGCTGCACCAGGTGATGCCTGACCGCGTCCTGGCGGAGGGATCGGGCGCGGTCTGGACCATCCAGATCCAGGGGCGGGACGAGGCGGGGCGGCCCTTCACCTCGTCGATGTTCAACTACTCCGGCGGCACCGGCGCGCGGCGCGGGAAGCCGGGCCTGTCGGCCACCTGCTACCCCACCGGCGTCGCCGCCGTGCCGGTGGAGGTGCTGGAAGCCGCCATGCCCATCGAGTTCACGCGGAAGGAACTGCGCCGCGGATCGGGCGGCGCGGGGCGGCAGCGCGGCGGCGACGGCCAGGTGATCGGCTACCGCATGCGCACGCGGGACACCTGGCTGCTGAACGTGGTGGCCAGCCGCACCGATCTCGGCCCGGAGGGGCTGGAGGGCGGCGCCCCCGGCGCCCCGGGCCGCTTCCTGGTCAACGGCGCGCCGGTGAACGAGGCGCGGAAGATGGCCATGCGGCCGGAGGACGAGGTGCTGATGGAAACGCCCGGCGGCGGCGGCTACGGTGCCCCGGAGTGATGTCGTGGGAGGACGAGGCATGATCCGCAGGCGAGTCCTGCTGGCGGCGGCGCCGGTGCTGGCCGCGCCCGCCGCCCTGCGCGCGCAGGCGCTGTTCAACCGCCCCGTGCGCTTCGTGCTGGGCTTCGCGGCCGGCGGCGCGGGCGACATCACCGTGCGGATGCTGGTGCCGCACATGCAGCAGGAGATCGGGCAGCCCATCGTGGTGGACAACCGCCCGGGCGCCGGCGGCATCGTCAGCGCCGAGGCGGTGGCCCGCGCGGCGCCGGACGGCCACACGATGTACCTGCTGACCACCAGCAACATGGCCGCGCCCGCCTTCTACCGCACCCTGCCCTTCGACGTGGCGCGCGACTTCACGCCGGTGGGGCGGATGGTGTGGTACGACCACGTCATCGCGGTGAACCCGCAGCTTCCCGCCGCGAACCTGACGGAGCTGATCGCGCTGGCCCGCGCGCGGCCGGGGCAGCTCAACATCGGCTCCATCGCGGTCGGCAACGCGCAGCACCTGGGCGTGGAGCTGTTCCGCGCCATGGCGAACGCGCCGATGACGACGGTGACCTACCGCTCCTCGCCCGAGCTGATCAATGCGCTCGCGACCGGGGAGATCCAGGTGGCCGGGGAGCTGCTGGCGCCGACGCTGCCGCAGGTGGCGGCGGGCCGCATCCGCCTGCTGGCCGTCACCGCGCCGAACCGCTTCCCGACCCTGCCCGACGTGCCGACGAGCGCGGAGAGCGGACTGCCCGACTACGTCGTGCGGTCCTGGAACGCGATCGCCTTCCCGGCCAACACGCCCCGCCCGCAGGTGGAGGCGATGAACCGGGCGATCCGCCGCGCCCTCGGCGTGCCGGAGATCCGCACCCGCCTGATCGAGCTCGGCGGCCTGCCGGAGCCGAGCAGCCCCGAGGAGCTGGGCGCGATGATCCCGCGCGAGGTCGAATCCTGGGGCCGCATGGCGCAGATCGCCGGCGTGGAGAAGCAGTGATGGACGGGGCGTCGCAGGATGCGGAAGCCCGCCTGCGCGACGACCTGCTGCACGCCTACCACATCCTCGACGCCGACGGTCAGGCCAGCGGCATCGCCGGCCACCTGACCGCCCGCCTGCCGGGTGCCGACCGCTTCTGGTCGCACCAATGGGGGGTGGGCTTCGACGAGGTGCGCGCCGAGGGCCTGATCGAGGCCGACTTCGACCTGAACACCACCCGCGGCGCGGGGCGCGTGAACCCGACGCTGCACATCCACACCCGCATCTACCGCGCGCGGCCGGACGTGGCCTGCATCGTCCACACCCATGGCAAGGCGGGCGTGGCGCTTGGCTGCGCGGGCATGACGCTGGAGCCCATCACCCAGACCGGCGCCATCTTCCACGACGACATCGCGCTGTTCGACGAGTTCCACGGCATCGTGCTCGACACCGACGAGGGCGACGCCATCGCGGCCGCGCTCGGCCCCCGGCGGGGGCTGCTGCTGAAGAACCACGGCGCATTGGTGGTGGGGGCGAATGTCGCCGAGGCCTGCATCGGCATGACGGTGCTGGAATGGGCGGCCGATGTGCAATTGCGCGCGGCCGCGGCGGGTCCGCTGCAACGGCTGGCGCCCGAAGCCGCCGCGCAGTCCAGGCGCTTCCTGCTGGACTCCGCCAATCTCGGGCTGCGCTGGGACTTCCTGAAGCGGAAGGTCGCGCGCGCCCGCCCGTTCCTGCGCGAAGGAGCCACGCCATGAAGCGCCTGCTGCTCGCCGCCCTGCTCGCCTGCGCGGCCCTGCCCGCCATGGCGCAGGGCTGGTCGCCGAACCGGCCGATCCGCTGGGTGGTCGGCTTCGCGCCGGGCGGCGTGGGCGACACCACCGCGCGCCTGGTCGGGCAGAAGCTGTCCGAGGCGCTGGGCCAGCCGGTCGTGATCGAGAACCGCCCCTCCGCCGGCGGCATCATCGCGAGCGAGACGGTGGCCCGCGCCGCGCCGGACGGCCACACGCTGCTGCTGGTGACGGCAACCGCCGCGAGCGCGCCGCACCTGTTCCGGCAGATGCCCTATGACCCGATCAACGACTTCACCTTCATCACCCAGGTCGCAAGCTTCCCGCACATCATCGTCGTGCCGGCCGGCGCGCCGCACCGCAACCTGGCGGACCTGATCGCGGCGGCGCGGGCGAATCCGGGCCGCGTCAACCTCGGCTCGGTCAGCGTCGGCACGGCGCTGCACCTCTCACTCGCGCTGCTGCGCTCGATGGGCGACATCCCGGCGGAGATCGTCACCTACCGCTCCACCGGCGAATTGCTGAACGCGACCGCGGCCGGCGACGTGCAGGGCGCGATGGAGGTCGCGGCGACCACGCTCGGCCAGATCAGCGGCGGGCGGCTGCGGCCGCTGGCCGTCACCTCCCCCGCGCGGGTCGGCGTGCTGCCGGACGTGCCGACGGTGGCGGAAAGCGGCCTGCCGGACTATCGCGTCATCACCTGGAACGGCATGGCCGGCCCCGCCGGCCTGCCGCGCCCGATCGTCGACCGCCTCAGCACGGAGGTGCAGCGCGTGATGGCCCTGCCGGAGGTACGCGACCGCCTGCTGCCGCTGGCGGTGGAGCCCGCGGCCCATGGGCCCGAGGCGCTGCGCCGCCTCCTGGTCGAGGAGACGGAGCTGTGGGGCCGCGTCATCGCCGCGGCCGGCATCGAAAGGCAGTAGCAGAGATGCAGATCCCGAAGATCGACTGGAACGCCATCCCCTGGACCACCGTCCGCCCGGGCGTGGAACGCAAGGGCTTCACCGGCGCGGGCGCGACGGTGGCGCTGCACCGGCTGCATCCGGGCCACGAGCCGAAGCCGCACAGCCATCCGAACGAGCAGATCGTCTACATCATGGCCGGCACGATCGACTTCCACGTCGCGGGCGAGGTCCACCGCCTCGGCCCCGGCGGGCTGCTGGTGGTCCCGCCCAACGCCCTGCACCACGGCGTGGTGGTGGGGGACGAGCCGGTGCTGAACCTCGACGTCTTCACCCCGGCGCGGCCCGAATATGCCTGACACCGCGGTCGACATCGGCGTGGTGAGGCTGGCGAACCCCGTCATCATCGGCTCCGGCGACCATGCGATGACGGCGGGCGGGCTGCGTGCCGGCCTCGCCACGGGCGCGGGCGCCGTCGTCGCCAAGTCGCTGAACGAGAGCGAGGCCGCGAAGCGCCAGCTGGACGGCAGCGACCACGTCCTGCTCGACAGCCTGTGGCGGCCCGTCCCGTGGGACTTCGACCCGCCCGCGGACGCCATGCTGTTCGGCCGATCCGGCCTGCACCAGGCACCACCCGAGGACTGGATCGCCGAGGTCGCGGCCGCCGACCGGGATGCGGCGCGGAGCGGGCAGTACGTCATCGGCTCCATCATCCTCGCCGACCTCGACACGGCCTGCGGGCTTGCGCGCCGGTACCAGGCCGCCGGCATCCGCATCCTCGAACTCAACATCGGCGCCCCGCATGGCGACGAAGCGGCGCCCGGCGCCATCGTCCAGGAACGTGCCGCCACCCGCGTGCGGGAGATCACGCGCCGGCTGCGGGAAGCGGTGACCATCCCGCTCTGGATCAAGCTGACCGGGCAGAGCGAGGACGTGGCCGGCCTCGCGCTCGCCGCGAAGGAAGGCGGCGCGGATGCGGTGATCGTCATGGGCCGCTTCATGGCGCTGGTGCCGGATGTGGAGACGCGGGCGCCGATGCTCGGCACCGCGGGTGCGATCGGCGGGCCGTGGTCGCTGGCGCTGACCTGCCGCTGGCTGGCGCAGTCGCGCAGGAAGGTCGGGCGGGACTTCCCGCTGCTCGGCACCAACGGCGCGCGCAGCGGGCTGGATGTGGCGCGCTTCCTGCTGGCCGGGGCCAGCGCGGTGGAGATGACCACCGCCGTCATGGCCGGCGGCTTCGGCGCGGCGGCGCGCGCGGTGCGGGACTTCGACGGGTATCTCGCGCGGACCGGCGGCGCGGCGCGGGACCTCGTCGGCCTGGCTGCGGACCGGCAGGTCGGCTACGGGGTGCAGCCGGACCGTCCGGGCTACTGGCGCGACTTCGTCCCCGCCGAGTCGCGGTAGCGGGCGGAGCCCAGCCGCGCGCTGATCTCGCCCGCCGCGGCATGCAGCGCGGCGAGCATGGCGGGCTCGGGCGGGTCCGGCACGAACTGCACGGACCCCACCAGGCCGAGCGAGCCCACCAGCACCTCCCCCGCCGCGAAAAGCGGTGCGGCGAGCACGTTGATGCCGAGCATCGCTTCCGACGGCGCCGTCTCCCACAGGCGTTCGCGCAGCAGCGCGAGGCGCGCGCGCAGCACGGCGGGATCGGTCAGGGAATGCGGCGTCAGCGGCTCCAGCGGCCCGGCCAGCACGCGTTGCCGCACATCCTCCGGCGCGAAGGCCAGCATGATGCGCCCCTGGGCGGAGCAATGGGCGGCGGGGCGGTTGCCCGGCTGGACGGTGATGGAGACCTTGTTCGGCGCCTCCAGCGCATGCACCACCAGCGGATCGCCGCCGGTCGGGACCGCCAGCAGCACGGATTGCGAAAGCTGGTCGCGCAGCCGGTGCATGGCCGGCTCCGCCACCCGCTTCAGGTCGAACTGCTCGCCCGCCGCCTGGCCGATCTGGAACATCCGCCAGGTCAGGTGGTAGCGCTCCGTCGCCTCCTCCTGCGCGACCAGCCCGGCCTGGCGCAGCGTGACGAGGTGGCGGTGGACGCGCCCCTTCGGCTCGTCCAGCTGCCGCGCCAGGTCCGACACGCGCAGCGGCCCGCCGGCCAGCGCCATCGCTTCCAGCACGCGCACCGCCATCAGGACCGAGCGGACGGCAGAGGTGCCCTCCGCATGGCCGTCCTCGGCGGCCGTCATGGCGAAGGGGCGGCGGTCACGCGACCGGCGTCGGCAGCGGGCGGCCGTCCATCTGCGCCTCCAGGTTCTCCCGCATCAGGCGGCCCATGTCGCGCCGCGTCTCGACCGTGCCGGACGCCGCGTGGGGGGCCAGCACCACATGGTCGAAGGTCGCGAATTCCGGGTCGATCGCCGGCTCGTCCAGGAACACGTCGAGCCCCGCGGCGGCGATTCGGCGTTCACGCAGAGCGGCCAGCAGCGCCGGCTCCTCCACCACCGTCCCGCGCGCGACGTTGCAGAGGATGGCGTGCGGCGGCAGCGCGTCGATCGCCGCGCGGTCCACAAGGCCGCGCGTCGCGGCGCCGCCGGCGGCCGAGACCATCAGCACGTCCACATGCGGCGCCATCGCCGCGGGGGTGGGGTGCCAGTCATACGGGGCATCCGCCTTCCTCTCCCGCGCGCTGTAGGCGATGGGCATGCGGAAGGCCTCGGCGCGGCGGGCGATGGCGCGGCCGATGCGGCCGAGGCCGACGATGCCGATGCGCCGGCCCCAGACGCGGGTCGTCAGCGGCATGGGGCCCTTGGCGGCCCAGGACCCGTCGCGCACCCAGGCATCGGCCGCCGGGATGCGCCGCGCCGCGGCGAGCAGCAGCGCGAAGGCCATGTCTGCCACTTCCTCGGTCAGCACGTCGGGCGTGTTGGTCACGCGGATGCCGCGCGCCTTCGCGGCCGCCACGTCGATCAGGTCGTAGCCCACGCCGTAGCAGGCAATGATCTCGACCTTCGGCAGCGCGTCCATCAGCGCCGCGTCGGCGCCGACCTCGCCCTTGGTGGCGATGGCACGGATGGTGTCGCGGTGGCGGCCCAGCATGGCCGCCTTGTCCTCGGCGGCGTAGTACAGGTGCACCTCGAAGCGCGCGGCCAGCGCCTCCAGGTCCCAGGCCGGCAATTCGCCGGCGACCAGCAGGCCCGGCTTCACGCCAGCTTCCCCCCGAGCTCGTCGTCGATGTGGACGCGGATGATCTCGTCGAAGCTCGTCTCGGCCCGGAAGCCCAGCGCCTCGGCCCGCTTCGCGTCGAAGCGGCGGGGCCAGCCGGCGACGATGCGGCCGATGGTCTCGTCCGGCTCGCGCCGGATCAGCGCCACGGCGCGGTCGCCCGCGACGCGGCGCAGCGCCTCGATCTGCTCGGCCACGGTCGCCGCCAGCCCCGGCATGGTCAGGTTGCGCCGCGCGCCGAGCGGGCCGGTGTCCAGCCCCGCCGCATGCAGCAGGAAGCCCACCGCGGCGCGCGGGCTGGCATGCCAGTGCATCACCGAATCCGGCACCGGCAGCACCGCCTCGCGCCCCGCAAGCGGCTCGCGCAGGATGCCGCTGAAGAAGCCGCTCGCGGCCTTGTTCGGCGCGCCGGGGCGGATGCAGATGGTGGGCAGGCGGATGCCGATCCCGTCGAGGATGCCGCGGCGCGAGAAGTCGGCCAGCAGCAATTCGCCGATCGCCTTCTGCGTGCCGTAGCTTGTCAGCGGCGTCAGGTGGAACTCGTCCGGGATCGCCTCCGGGAAGGGCGCGCCGAAGACGGCGATGGAGGAGGTGAAGACCACGCGCGGGGTGTAGGGCTGGCGCAGCCCTTCCTGGCGGATCGCCTCGAACAGCAGGCGCGTGCCGTCGAGGTTGATGCGGTAGCCCTTCTCGAAATCCGCCTCCGCCTCGCCCGAGACGATGGCGGCCAGGTGGTAGATCAGGTCCGGCCGGCCCGCGACCATGCGCGCGGCCTCGCCCGGCGCGGAGAGGTCGGCGGCCCAGGCCTCGGCCGGGATGCCCGGCGGCGCGGCGGGCGAGACCACGTCCACCAGGGTCAGCTTCGAGACGTCGCGGCCGCCGATCCCGCCATCCGCCGCGATCCGCTGGACCAGCTTGCGCCCGACCATCCCGGCCGCGCCGATCACCAGCACATGCATCGACGTCCTCCCCCTGCTGCGAAGATCAGGATACCTGAGCGGCAAGGCGGCGATAGCGCTCCCTCGCCGCTTCCAGATGGGCGCGCATGGCGGCGCGGGCCGTCGGCGCCTCCCCCGCCTCGATCGCCGCCGCCACGCCGCGGTGTTCCCGCGCCACTTGCGCCAGGTAGGCGCGGCGCTCCGCCTCGCTCCGCTCCACCAGGCCGAGCGCGCGGCGCGGGATGGCGTGGCGGCCGAGCAGGTCGAGGAAACGCAGGAAATGCGGGTTGCCGGTGGCGGCGAAGATGGCGCGGTGCAGCGCGTAGTCGGCTTCCGCCGCGTCGCCCCCGGCTGCCGTCGCGGCCTCGAAGGCACGCTCGGCCTCGGCGATCGCGGCCAGCGCCGCGGCGTCGCGCCGTTCGGCGGCGAGGCCCGCCGCCTCCACCTCCAGCGCCAGGCGCAGTTCGAGGACCTGGATGACCTGCTGCAGCCCCTCCGCCTCGGCCGGGGTCAGGCGGAACACGCCCTCGCCGGGGTTGTCGGCCACGAAGGCGCCGACGCCCTGGCGGGTGATGACGAGGCCTTCCGCCCGCAGCGCCGCCACCGCTTCGCGCACGACGGTGCGGGAAACGCCGGCCTCCCGCATCAGGTCCTGTTCGGTCGGCAGCCGCGCGCCGGGCGAGAGGCGCCCGCTGCGGATTTCCTCCGCCAGGCGGTGCACCAGCGCGCCGGTCAGGTTCGCCGGCGGACGGAGCGGCGCCATGCCGAGGGCACGTCTCATCGGGAGGGCCATGGGGTCGTCATATGACATGACGACCCTAGGCCGGAGCCCCGCGCCCGGTCAACGCAGGCGCTACAGCGCCCCCTGCGCGGCGGCGCCCGCTTCCCCGGCGTCGATCAGGCGGCCCTCGAACCAGAGCGCGGCGCAGACGCGCGACATCGCCGCGCCGTCATGGCCGATGCCGGCCACCGGGACCAGCCGCCAGTTGCAGGCCACGCCGCGCCGCGCCGCCTCCGCCCGGCCCGCGGCCAGGTAGGCATGCGCGCGGGCGAAGCGGTGCGGCCCCTGCGCCACCGCCTCCGGCTGGGACGGCAGGGACGGTCCGGAGGTCTCGGTATCCCGGTCGCCGGCGAGGATGGTCATCGGATAAGCGAGCAGCCGCTCGACCTCGGCATCGCCAAGCCCGATGCCGCCGAGCCCCGCCGGGAAGGGCGCATCGAGCACCGGCAGCGAGTACCAGCCGGGATTGCCGACCGTCACGGCTTCCAGCAGGTCATGCGGCTGGGTGGAGAGCAGGCGGTGGCCGAACTGGCCGCCCGCCGAATGGCCGAACAGGTGGGCGCGTGGCCGGCGGGTCACCCCGGCGTCCCGCAGGGCGGCGAAGACGCGGAGCGGGATGGCATAGGCCCAGGCCCCGCGCGGACGCACGCGCCCCTGCCCGTCCAGCACCAGGCCGTTGTTGTAGTGCTCGGCCTCCGGCCAGTCCGCCTTGGCGAAGGTGGTGGCCACCACCAACAGGCCGTGCCGGTCCGCGGCCGGCACCCAGAAATCGCGGTACTCGTCGCCGTTCCGCCCCATGCCGTGCTGCACCAGCACCACCGGGCTGTCGGGCGTGGCGCGGCAGCCGCGGTAGCAGTGCAGAGTCACCGGCCGCGCGGGATCGCAGGCCGGGTCGGTCCAGGGGATCGCGACGCGCCCCGGCAGGGACAGGGCGGCGGCGAGTTCGGCGGGTGTCATTCCGGGCGGATCTCCTGGGCGAGGGTCGTCTGGTCCATGCGGCCGTCGAAGGCGAGGCCGCGGCGGAAGGCCCAGACCGCATTCTCGAAGTGGATGGGCAGCACCGGCATCTGCGTGAGGGCGACCTGCCCGGCCTCCCGCAGAAGGCGGGCGCGTTCGGCATCCTCCATCGTGGTCAGCGCGGTGACCGCGGCGCGGTCGAAGGCGGGGTCGGACCAGGCGGCGTAATTGCTGGTGCCGATGCCGCGGTCCCGGTCGATCGTGGCCATCCAGGTGCGGAAGAACAGCAGAGTTTCCTCCGCGCTGGCGGCCCACCCGCCCATGGGCACGCTGAATTCCCGCCGGGCGCGGCGGGTGAAGTAGACGTTGGACGGCATGGCATCCACTTCCGTCCGCACGCCGATGCGGGTCAAGAAGCCGGCCAGCGCCTGCGCCACGCGCGCATCGTTGACGTAGCGGTTGTTGGTGGCGTGCAGCGTCATCGCGAAGCCGTTGGGGAACCCGGCCTCGGCCAGCAGCGCGCGGGCGCGGGCGGGGTCGTGCGGCAGCACCGGCAGGCCGGGGATGGTGCCGAACATGCCGTCCGGCAGGAACTGCGCGGCGGGGGTGGCCAGCCCGTCCATGATGCGCTGCGCGATCGCGTTGCGGTCGATGGCGAGCGACAGCGCCTGCCGCACGCGCGCGTCGCGCAGCGGGTTCGGCGCGGCGCCGCCGTTGACGAAGGGCGAGGCCTCGCGCTGGTCGAGTTGCAGGAAGATCAGCCGCGTCGTCGGCGCGACGGCAAGCCGCACATTCGCGTTGCCGCGCAGGCGCGGGATGTCGCCGGTGGCCGGCGCCTCCACCACGTCGTGGTCGCCGGCCAGCAGCCCGGCCAGCCGCGGCCCGGCGGCGGTCACGGGCTGCAGCCGCACCGCCTGCCAATGCGGCTTCGCGCCCCAGTAGTCCTCGTTCCGCACCAGCTCCGTCACGCCGCCGCGGCCGAAGGCGCGCATGCGGAAGGGACCGGTGCCGATGGCGGCCGACCCGTCGTTGAACTGCGCCAGTGTCGGCCAGGGCCGGCCCGCGCCGCCGCAGTTGCCCTCCGTCCCGAAGACGGGCGGCTGCGCGGCGCCACCCGGTATGATCCGCAGGCTCGCCAGGTCCGACGCCAGCAGCGGCTCCGGCTCCCGCGTCACGATGACGACGCGGCGCGGCCCCTCGGCCTCCACCCGCGCCAGCCGGCGCACGGTGGAGGAATAGCTGACCGCCAGCTCGCTCTCGTTGTTCAGGATGCGGCAGAAGGAGAAGACGACATCGGCCGAGGTGAAGGGCTGCCCGTCATGGAAGCGCACGCCGTCGCGCAGGTCGAACACCCAGGTGCGGTCGTCGCGCCGCGACCATCCGGTGGCGAGCGAGGGCTGCGCCTTCAGCCGCGCATCCAGCTCCACCAGGGATTCGAAGACATGGTCGTGCAGCGTCGAATTCGGCGCCGCGGAATAGTGGTGCGGATCGGCCGAGGTCGGCTCCGCCGCCATCGCGATCCGCAGCGTCTGCGCGCCCGCCGGCAGCGCCAGCCCCAGCGCCGCCACGCCTGCCAGAAGCAACCGCCTCATCGCCCATCCCCCGTCTCGACCGGCGGCGATCATGCCGCCGCCGGGGCGGCTGTCCAGGTCAGGTCACGCGGAAATTGCGGAACTGCCACGGATCGGCGGCATCCAGCTCCTCCGGGAACAGCACGCCTCGGTCCCGCAGCGGCGTCCAGTCGGAATAGACGCCCACCACCTCGCCCAGATAGGGCGCGCAGATGCCGAGGATGCGCGCGTGGTCGATCTCGTCGGATTCCACCAGGCCGCGGCGCGGGTTCTCCATCGCCCAGATCACGCCCGCCAGCACCGCCGCCGTCACCTGGAGCGAGGTGGCGTTGTTGTGCGGCGCCGCGCGGCGCGCCTCCTCGATCGTCAGGCGGGACCCGTACCAGTAGGCGCCCCGCGCATGGCCCATCAGCAGCACGCCCAGCTCGTCCATGCCCGCGGTGATCTCATCCGTCATCAGCCGCTTCTCCGGCTGCATGATCCAGTTCTTGCCGGCCAGTTCGTGGATGGACAGCACCGCGTCGTCGCAGGGGTGGTAGGCGTAGTGCGCCGTCGGCCGATACGTCACCGCCCCGGATGCATCGCGCAGCGTGTAGTAGTCCGCCATCGAGATGCTCTCGTTGTGCGTGATCAGGAAGCCATGCATCGGCCCCTCCAGCGGCGTCCAGCTGCGGACGCGGGTGGAGGCGCCGGGGCGCATCAGGTAGATCGCGGCGTCGCAGCCGAAGCCGTGGCGGTGGCCGTCCGACGGCAGCGCCTTCTCGTGGCTGCCCCAGCCGAGCTCGGCGGGCTGGCAGCCCTCGCCCACGAAGCCGTCCACCGACCAGGTGTTGACGAATTCGCCCGGCTTCTTCGGACGACGGCCCACCTGCGTGTCGCGTTCCGCGATGTGGATGACGCGGATGCCGAGGCGCTGCGCGATGGCGGCCCAGGCCGCGCGGTCGGCCGCCGGCGGCGGGCTGGCCACCGGCGCCCCGGTGTCGCGCGCGATGTCGAGCAGCGCCTGCTTCACGAAATGGCTGACCAGCCCCGGATTGGCGCCATGCGCGGTGACCGAGGTCGGCCCGCCGCGGAATGCCTCCCGCAGGGCCACCGCCTCCTCCCGCATCGCGTAGTTGGAGCGTTGCGACGGCGTGCGCGTGGGGTCGGTGTAGCCGCCGGCCCAGGGCTCCACCACCGTGTCGAGGTAGAGCGCGCCGAGGCGCTGGCAGAGCTTCATCAGCTCGACCGATGAGACGTCCACCGACAGGTTCAGCAGGAAGTCGCCGCTGCCCAGCATGGAGCCGACCAGGGCGGCGGCGTTGTCGCGCGTGACCGGTTCCACCACGAAGCGGATGCCGTATTCCTCCGCCACCTCGCGCCCGCGCTCCTCGGCGGTCAGGATCGCGATGCGGTCCCGCGGGATGTCGATGTGGCGCAGGATGAGCGGCAGCACGCCCTGCCCGATCGAGCCGAAGCCGAGGATGAGGAGGCGGCCGGCGAAGGCGGCATGCTTCATCTTGGGGGAGTTCTCCTGTGCGATGCGGTGGCCCGCGCCCGTGGGGCACGGGCCACCCCGTTCCGTCAAGCCACCGCGGCCAGCGCGGCGTAGCCGGGCGTGGCCAGCAGCGGCGGGTCCGCCACCTCGACCAGGGCGGCCTGGTCGAAGCCGTTGAAGGCGGTCCGCAGGCAGGCGCCATAGGCGCCAAGCTGCCCCACCTCGATCCAGTCGCCCTCGCCCACATCCGCGGGAAGCAGGAAGGGGCCCTCCATCCGGTCCGCGCTGTCGCAGCTCGGACCGAAGAAGGTGAAGGGCACCACCGGCGCCGCCCCGCCGCCACCCGGCCGGACCAGCCGGACAGGGAAGCGGAAGCCCGGCGCCCCGGCATCCGACAGCGCGCCATAGACGCCGTCGTTGACGAACAGCGCGTCGCCGCGGCGGTGCTGCACCTGCACCACCACCGAGGTCCCGCCCGCCACCAGCGCGCGGCCCGGCTCCGCCCAGAGCGTCATGTGGCCCAGCCCGTGCTCCGCCACCGCGTCCGCGATCGCGGCCATGAAGTCGCGCAGCGGCGGGGGCGTGACCTCGGGGTAGGAGACGGGGAAGCCGCCGCCGACATCGAGGATGTCGACCACGACGCCCGCCGCCCGGATCACCGCCGCCGCCCGCGCGATGGCGCGCGCATAGGCCGCCGGGTCCAGGCATTGCGAGCCGACATGGAAGCTGAGGCCGAGCTGCCCCGCATGCGGCCGCGCCGCGCGCAGCAGGGCCGCCGCCGCCTCCTCCGTCGCGCCGAACTTGCCCGACAGGTCGTAGACCGCGCCGCCCTTCGGCAGCGCGAGCCGCACCACCAGGCCGAGATCGGCCGCGCCGCCCGTCTCCTCCCGCAGCTTCGCCAGCTCCTCCGCGCTGTCGAGCACGAAGTCGCGCACGCCATGCCGCCCGAAGGCCTCGCGGATCGCGCCACGCGCCTTCACCGGGTGCATGAAGTGGATCTCCGCCTCCGGGAACATGGTGCGGACCAGCCGCACCTCGCCGGCCGAGGCGCAATCGAAGTGGCGGACGCCGCCGCGCCACAGCGCGCGCAGCACGGCGGGTTCCGGGTTGCACTTCACGGCATAGAGCACGTCGCCCGGAAAGGCCGCGCGGAAGGCCGCCGCCGCACCCGCGACCGTGGCCGGGCGCAGGCAATGCAGCGGCATCTCCGGCCGCAGCGCCGCGACCGCGCCATCCACGGTCGCCGGCGCAGGCGCAGCATCGGCCGCGCGCAGCAGCGGCGCAGCATTCTCCGCGCGCCGGAGCGGCGCAGCATTCTCCGCGCGCCGGAGCGGCGCGACGTTCTCCGCGCGCCGGAGCGGCGCGACAGCGCCGCGGAAGCGGTACTCGGTCATCGGGCCCTCCTGGGTGCCAGGGATGTCTCGCGCGCCCGCCGCCGCGCCGGCCCCGTCGAAGGGGCGGCGCGGCGGCGGGGAAGGAGGAAGCCGCGTGCTGCGCGAGCCGGCGCCGGACCCGCGCGGCAGGCCGACCGCCCGGGCGGGCGGAGGGACAGGACGCGGCGGGTCGCCCCTTGCCGCCCCATCGGGCGTCGGGCGCTGGCGCTTCGGGCGTTGTACGGGTGTCCAGCCCCGCACCGCGCCGCGGCGTTCAGGCAACAGAGGCGGCTCCCTCGAACCTCCCGGCCCAACCCGCGCCCGGGCTTCCGCCCGGACCCGGCGACCGGATCGAACAAAGGACGCGTCCCGTCGTTGCTGTGCCCCCGGCAGGGGCTCGCGGCACGTGCGATGGCGTCAGGACCGGCGAGGGGCGAAGTCGGTCTCCCTCTCGGTGGCCGGATAAATAGCGGTCCGGCTGCTGGATCGCAAGGGGTTTTTCCGACTTCTCCCCTCTCCCCGCGCATGCCGCCCTGCGCCCGGTGCGGATCGCCGGAATGCTTTCAGCCGGCGCGGCAGATGTACTCCCACGCCACCGTCGCCGCCGCCAGCGCCGTGATCTCCGCCACGTCATAGGCCGGCGCCACCTCCACCACGTCCATCCCCCGCCAGTCGAGGCCACCCACCCGCCGCAGGATCGACTGCACCTGCCAGGTCGCCAGCCCCCCCACCTCCGGCGTGCCGGTGCCCGGCGCGAAGGCGGGGTCGAGCGCGTCGATGTCGAAGGAGAGATAGGCCGGCGCGGCGCCGACCACCTCCGTGATCCGCGCGGCCACGGCCGCAGGCCCAACCTCGTGCACCTCCATCGCGGAGACCACCGTGACCCCGCGCTCCCGCGTCCAGGCGACGGTCGCGGCATCGACCGGTGAACGGATGCCGACCTGGATCATCCGCCGCGGATCGACCAGCCCTTCCCCGATCGCATGGAAGAAGGGCTGCCCGTGGGAGAAGCGCTGGCCGAAGCTTTCCGGCCAGGTGTCGCCATGCGCGTCGAAATGGACCAGCGCGAGCGGCCCGCCGACGCGGCGCGCCAGCGCCCGCAGCAGCGGCAGCGTGATCCCGTGCTCCCCGCCGAGCGCGACCAGGTGGTCATGCGCGGCCGCCTGTTCCTCGATCCGCGCCAGGCTGCCCGCCAGGTCGCCGAGCGCGATGGCGAGGTCGCCGACATCGGCCAGCGGCAGCGTCGCCGGGTCGACGCCGGTGGTCGGATGGGCGCCGTCCACCAGCATCCGCGACGCGCGCCGGATGGCCGCGGGCCCGTCGCGCGCGCCGGCGCGGTTCGTGGTGCCGAGGTCGAGCGGGATGCCGGCGACCGAGACGCCCCCCGCCGCCTCGCGGCGCGTCACGCCGAGGAAGCCGGACGGGGTCGCGAAGGTGGGCACGAGCGGCATGGGCATTCCTCTGCTGGCAGCCGATTCCTGCCCCGCCTGACGGCCGAAGGCCAGCGCCCTGCATCCCGCGGCGACCTCATGCGTTGCCTGCTCCAGGACGTGCTGGGGCCCGACGATGAGCGACGAGAACGAGGAACGATCCGGCCGCAGGGGGCTGTTGCGCGCATTGGGCGCAGCGGGGGCGGTCGCCGCCACGCCCGCCGCGGCAATCGATGCGGGCGGCGGCACCGCCGGCCTGCCTGCGCAGAAGGAAGGCGAGGCCGAGAAGCGCCGCGCCCGCTACCGCGAGACCGACCACATCCGCGCTTTCTACGAAAGCAACCGGCGCTGAAGGACAGGCCCGCATGCTGATCAAGCGCCGGGGCGCCGAAGCCGCCCGCCAGCGACTCTCCCAGGCCTATCGGGGCCTGTCCTCCGGCGGGCTCGACCGCCGCTCCCTCCTCCGCCAGGCGGGCCTCGGGGCCGGCGGCCTCGCAGCGCTCGGCGCACTGCCGCCAATGCGCGCGCGCCCGGCCGCGGCAGCGACCGTGATGCGCAGCGATGCGCCGATCCAGCGCATCAAGAATGTCTGCACCCACTGCTCCGTCGGCTGCACGGTGATCGCGGAAGTGCAGAACGGCATCTGGGTGGGCCAGGAGCCCGCCTGGGAATCGCCGATCAACCGCGGCACGCACTGCGCCAAGGGTGCGTCGGTGCGCGAGATCGTGCATGGCGAGCGCCGGCTGAAGCACCCGATGAAGCTGGTCGGCGGCGAATGGCAGCGCCTGTCCTGGGACCAGGCGATGCAGGAGATCAGCGCGAAGCTGCTGGAGCTGCGCCAGGCCAGCGGGCCGGACAGCGTCTACTGGCTGGGCAGCGCCAAGTTCACCAACGAGGCCGCCTACCTGTTCCGCAAGTTCGGCGCCTTCTGGGGCACCAACAACGTCGACCACCAGGCGCGCATCTGCCACTCCACCACCGTCGCGGGCGTGGCGAACACCTGGGGCTACGGGGCGCAGACCAACAGCTACAACGACATCCGCAACGCCCGGACCATGATCGTCATGGGCGGCAACCCGGCCGAATCCCACCCCATCGCGACGCAGCACATCCTGGGCGGGCGCGACCACAACCGCGGCCACCTCATCGTCATCGACCCGCGCTTCACACGCACCGCCGCGCACGCCACCGAATATGTCCGCATCCGCCCCGGCACCGACATCCCGGTGATCTGGGGCATGCTGTGGCACATCTTCCGGAACGGATGGGAGGACAAGGAATTCATCCGCCAGCGCGTCTACGGCATGGACGAGGTCCGGCGCGAAGTGGAGAAGTGGAACCCCGACGAGGTGGAGCGCGTCACCGGCGTCCCGCGGGAACAGCTGGCCCGCATCGCGCAGATCTTCGCGACGCAGAAGCCCTCCACCCTCATCTGGTGCATGGGCGCGACGCAGAAGACGGTCGGCACCGCCAATGTACGCGCCTATTCGATCCTGCTGCTGGCCACCGGCAGCGTGGGCAGTTCGGGCACCGGCGCCAACATCTTCCGCGGCCACACCAACGTCCAGGGCGCGACCGACCTCGGCCTCGATATCGCGACGCTGCCCGGCTACTACGGCCTGGACGAGGCCGCCTGGCGGCACTGGTCGCGCGTCTGGGACGTGCCCTATGAATGGATGCTGGCGCGCTTCCCCGACAAGAAGCTGATGGAGACGCCCGGCATACCCAGCACCCGCTGGTTCGACGCCGTGACCCTGCCGCGCGACCAGATCGAGCAGCCGAACCCGCTGCGCGCCATGGTGGTGTTCGGCCATGGCGGCAACACCGTCTCCCGCATGACGGAGATGGTGAAGGCGCTGGAACGGCTCGACCTCATCGTCGTGGCCGACCCGCACCCCACCACCTACGCGCAGATCAGCAACCGGCGCGACAACACCTACCTCCTGCCCATCTGCACGAATTTCGAAACGGTGGGCAGCCGCACCGCGTCCAACCGGTCGCTGCAATGGGGCTTCAAGGTCGTCGAGCCGATCTTCGAGAGCCGTAACGACTACGACGTGATGTACGACCTCGCGCAGCGGCTCGGCTTCGCGACGGAACTGTTCCGCCACGTCGCCGTCCGCGATGGCCATGTGGTGGTCGAGGACATCCTGCGCGAGATGAACCGCGGGCTCTGGGCGGTGGGATACACCGGGCAGTCGCCGGAGCGCCTGAAGGCGCATATGGAGAACCAGCAGTATTTCGACATCGTCACCCTGAAGGCGTCCGACCAGGCGCCGGATGCGGTGCGCGGCGACACCTATGGCCTGCCCTGGCCCTGCTGGGGCACGCCGGAAATCCGCCACCCCGGCACCCACATCCTCTACGACACGTCGAAGCACGTGAAGGAAGGCGGCGGCTGCTTCCGCGCGCGCTTCGGCACGGAACGCAACGGCGTGACGCTGCTGGCGGAGGGGTCCTTCTCGAAGGGGTCGGAGATCGAGGACGGTTATCCCGAATTCACTGTCGCCGTGCTGAAGCGCCTCGGCTGGTACAACGACCTCACGGCGGAGGAACGCGCGACGATCGAGCGCATCGGCGGCGACAACGTGGACCGCGTCTCCTGGTCCACCGACCTGTCGGGCGGCATCATCCGCGTGGCGCTGGAACATGGCTGCAACCCGCCTGGCAACGCCAAGGCGCGGGCGGTGGCGTGGAACCTGCCCGACCCCGTCCCGGTCCACCGGGAGCCGATCTACACGCCGCGTACCGACCTGCTTCCCACCCCGGAACAGGCGGCGCAGATCCAGGCCAACCCGCAGGCCCCCGCGCCGCGCGGCACCTACCCCACCCTGCCCGACCGCCGCGGCTACCGCGTGCCGCATCTCGGCCTCTCGGTGCAGATGCGCAGCCACCAGGTGGCGCGCGAATTCCCCATCGTCCTGACCTCCGGACGGCTGGTGGAATACGAGGGTGGCGGCGAGGAGACGCGCTCCAACGCATGGCTCGCCGAGTTGCAGCAGGAGATGTTCTGCGAGATCAACCCGCGCGATGCCGCCGCCCGTGGCATCCGCGACGGGCAGTGGGTGTGGGTGCTGGGCGCCGAGCACGGCGCGAAGGTTCGCGTGAAGGCGATGGTGACGGAGCGCGTCGGTCCCGGCGTCGCCTTCATGCCCTTCCATTTCGGCGGCTGGTTCCAGGGCGAGGACCGCCGGCGCTTCTACCCGCCGGGCTCCGACCCCTATGTCCTCGGCGAGAGCGTCAACACCGTCACCACCTATGGCTACGACCCGGTCACCTTCATGCAGGAGACCAAGGTGACGCTCGTCCAGATCAGGGGGGCCTGAGCGATGGCGCGCCTCACCTTCCTCTGCGACGCAGACCGCTGCATCGAATGCAACGCCTGCGTCACCGCCTGCAAGAACGAGCACGAGGTGCCCTGGGGGCTGAACCGGCGCCGCGTGGTGACGATCGGCGACGGCCGTCCGGGCGAACGCAGCATCTCCATGGCCTGCATGCACTGCACGGACGCGCCCTGCGCCGCGGTCTGCCCGGTGTCCTGCTTCTACGGCACGGCGGACGGGCTGGTGCTGCACGACAAGGACCTGTGCATCGGCTGCGGCTACTGCTTCTACGCCTGCCCCTTCGGCGCGCCGCAGTATCCGCGCGTCGGGAATTTCGGCGGGCGCGGCAAGATGGACAAGTGCACCTACTGCGCCGGCGGCCCGCAGCAGGACGGCTCGGCGGCCGAATACGCGCAGTACGGCTCCAACCGCATCGCGGAAGGCAAGCTGCCGCTCTGCGCCGAGATGTGCTCGACCAAGGCGCTGCTGGCCGGCGACCAGGAGATCGTGGCGATGATCTACCGCGAACGCTCCCAGCGCCGCGGCTTCGGCTCCGGCGCCTGGGGCTGGCGCACCGCCTACCGGACGGAGGTGCGGGCATGAGGCGCCTGCTCCTCCTCCTCGCGCTGCTCTCGGCGCCAGCCTTCGCGCAGCAGACGCAGCAGGCACCCGGCCTTCCGGGCGGCGACCCCTCCGTCCAGTCCACCGCGCCCGAGGTCGGCGCCGGCCGCGGCGGCCCCAACGCGCAGGTGCCGGAAACCTCGGAACCGCAGGGCGCCACCGGCGGCCCGCGCCCCGCCGCGCCCCAGGCGACGGCGCCGAGCGCACCTTCCCCCGCGCCGCCCATCGCCGCCCCCCTGCCCTTCACCGGCCGCGGCGGCAGCACGGCGGCGGAACAGGAGCTGGAGGCGGCGCTGCGCGGCGGCACCATCGGCGGGCGCGTCAGCATCCCGAACCAGTCCGCCGGCCTGCTCATCCAGCCGGACGGGCGCGACTGGCGGCAGTTCCGCAACCGGGTGCTGGTCACCGCCGGCATCTTCGCCGTGGTCGGCACGCTGCTGGTGGTCACCGCCTATCACCTGATCCGCGGCCCGATCCGCCTGCGCGCCGGCCGGTCCGGCCGGCCCGTGCTGCGCTTCGGCTGGCTGGAGCGCGCGAATCACTGGATGGTCGCCACCAGCTTCATCCTGCTGGCGCTGACCGGGCTGAACATCACCTTCGGCGCCTGGGTGCTGCGGCCGGTGATCGGGCCCGAGGCCTTCACCGCGCTGACCCTCGCGGGGCAGGCGGTGCATCACTTCATCTCCTTCGCCTTCCTGTTCGGCGTGGTGCTGATGGCGGTGCTCTGGGTCGGGCAGAACATCCCGAACCGCCGCGACATCGACTACATCAAGGCCGGCGGCCCGCTGGGGCGGCGGCACGTCGCGACGGGACGCTTCAACGCAGGGCAGAAGATGCTGTTCTGGGCGGTGGTGCTGGGTGGCCTGGCCGTCGCCGTCTCGGGCTACCTGCTGATGGCGCCGGGGCTGCTCGACAACGTCATCGGGCAGCAATGGGCGCACATGGCGCACGGCCTGCTGGCGATGGGCATGACCGCCATGATCATCGGCCACATCTACATCGGCTCGATCGGCATGGAGGGCGCGTTCGAGGCGATGAAGGACGGCACCGTCGACCAGAACTGGGCGCGCGAGCACCACGACCTCTGGCTTGAGGAGAAGCTGGCGGCGGCGCGGCGGACCGTCGCGCCCGAGGGCACGCCGCCGGCCGCGCCGGCCGAATAGCGGCCCGCCCCTGCGGACATGCCCGTGCATGTCCGCAGGCGGCGCCCTTCATCCCTCCAGCTCGGCCTCCAGCGTGATCTCCGCGTTCAGCACCCTGCTGACGGGGCAGTTCGCCTTGGCGGCCGCGGCCAGCTCGTCGAACCGCGCGCGGTCGATGCCTGGGACGCGCGCCTTCAGCGACAGCGCGATGGCCGCGATCCTCCAGCCGCCTCCCTCCTGCTCCATCCGCAGCCGCGCGGTGGTGGCGAGGTCGGCGGGCGGGTGCCCGGCGCCGGTGAGCTGGAAGGCCAGCGCCATGCTGAAGCAGCCGGCATGGGCGGCGGCGATCAGCTCCTCCGGATTGGTGCCCTGCCCGTCCTCGAAGCGGGTATGGAAGGAATAGGGCGTGTCGCGCAGCGTGCCGCTCGGCACCGTCAGCGTGCCCCGGCCGTCCTTGCCCGCGCCCTGCCAGCGTGCACTCGCCTCACGTCGGATGGATGCCATGCGGCGCGTCTCCCTTCCCACACCGCGCCGGGATGGCGCGGCGGCGGGCGGAAGATGGGGACGCGCGCGGGTGCGTGAAATGACAAGCCTGGGGGGACCCCGGCCGGTGCTACACCTCGAAGGCGACACCCTTCTCCGGCACGCGCACGCGGCCGCGCTCCTCGCCCATGTGGCGCAGGAAGGCGTCGGGCGTCGCGTCTATGATCGGGAAGGTGCCGTAGTGGCAGGGGATCACGACCTTCGCGCGCGGCAGGAAACGCCGTACAGCCTCCGCCGCCAGCCGCCCGCCCATGGTGAAGCGGTCGCCTACCGGCACCATCACCACCGCGGGGTCGTACAGCTCTCCGATCAGCCCCATGTCGGAGAAGATGTCGGTGTCGCCCATGTGGTAGACGACCGGCTGCGCCTTGTCCTTCGGCGTCACCACCACCCCGTTCGGCAGGCCGAGCGCCTGGGAATTCCCCATCTCGTCCAGCTGACCGGAGGAGTGGAAGGCGATGGTCAGCGCGACGCTGCACTCGCCGAGGTCCACCTGCCCGCCGGTGTTCATCGGCTGCATCTTCTCGAGGCCGGCCGTCTTCGCCAGCCACATGCAAAGGTCGAAGTTGGTCGCCACCGGCGCGCCCGTCCGCTTCGAGATGGCGACCGCATCGCCCACATGGTCCGCATGGCCATGCGTGACGGCCACATGCGTCACCCCCGCCGCCGCAGCCTCCGGATCGCCGGCGAAGGCGGGGTTGCCGGTCAGGAAGGGGTCGATCATCAGGGCGGTGGAGCCGAAATCCAGCCGGAAGGTGGAATGGCCGAACCAGGTGATGCGCATCCGCTGCTCTCCCTTGCGTGGTCGCGGCGGAGGATAGGGGCGGGCGCGCCGCCGGCAAGCCCGCCTGGACCGCGCGGCCCCGCTTCGCCAAACTCCGCGCCGGATGATGGGGTGCGGGGGAACGGCGCCCGGCGCACCATCGCGGCTGGGCGGCCCGCCCGCCCCGCCGGGCACCCGGCCCCTTCAAAGCGATCGCCGATGCCTTCCCGACGAGGTCCCCGAGCCAACCATGCCCCGCATCCTGCAGATCACCGACACCCATCTCTCCGCCCGCAACGGCGGCCTGTTCCGCGACAACATCGCGCGCATCGCCGAAGCGGTGGCCGCCACGCCGCCCGACCTGGTGATGGCCACGGGGGACATCAGCCTCGACGGCGCCGACCGGGACGAGGACCTGGACTTCGCCGTCGCCGCGCTGCGTGAACTGCCCTGGCCGCTGATGATCCTGCCCGGCAACCACGACACCGGCAGCCATGCGCGCTTCATGCCCCGCCAGCCGGTCGACGACGCGCGGATGGCGCGGTGGCGCCGCATCGCGGGGCCGGGCCGCGGCGTGGTGGACCTGGAGGGCTGGCGCGCGATCGGCCTCAACACCGAGGTGATGGGCACCGGCCATCCGGAGGAAGCCGCGCAGGCCGCCTTCATCGCGGAGGCGGCGGCCGGCGCGGGCGACCGGCGCATCGCGCTGTTCCTGCACAAGCCGCTGTCCCTGACCCTGCCCGAGGACCCCGCCTTCGACATGTGGACGGTGCCGCCCGCCGGTCGCCCCGCCCTGGCGCCGCTGCTGGCGCATCCCGGGCTGCGGCTGGTGGGCTCGGGCCACCTGCACCTGCATCACGAGGTCACGCGCGGCAGGGTCGCCTGGGTCTGGGCGCCGGCGCTGTCCTTCGTGATGGAGGTGGCGGAACAGGCCGGCATCCCCGGCGCGCGGCGTTGCGGCGCGCTGCTGCACGACCTTCACGAGGACCATGCCACGACGCGGCTGGTCGCCCCGGCGGGGGTGGAGACGGTGGGCTTCCTGTCCGTCCGCGACCGCACCTATCCGCCCGGCGCCACGCCCTGAGCGGGGGCGCGACCCGGGCCCTTGCGTAACGGCCCGGCCAGCGCACTGGCGGCCCATGCAGGATCGTATACCATCACGGTCGCGTGGGCCGTGACGGGCGCGGCACCCGCCAGGGAAACCGATTCGAAGGTGAAAGACCATCGCTGGGCGGGTGCCCCTGGCTGCCCCGCGGCCAAGCCGGCCCAAGGCTTGCGGCCTGCCCGCCCGGGCCGGGGCGCCGCGTGAGCGGGCTGCTGCGCGGCCAGGCGCGGGCGCGTCCCGGACGCCCGCTCTGGCGCCACCTTGCCGCCTTCGGTCTTGCGCTCTCCGTCCCCGCCTTCCTGCTCACGGCGGGGCTCGGCTGGTCGCATGTCCGGGCGGAGCGCCGCCACATCGAGGCCGCGGCGGAGGAGACCGCCCATGCCGGCGCGATCGCCATCGACCGCGACCTCGGCGGGCTGCTGGAGGCCGGGGCGGTGCTCGCCTCCGACCGGTCCCTGCGGACCGGCGACCTGAACGCCTTCGAGGAGCAGGCGCGGGAAGTCCGCCGCCTGCTCGGCGTCGCGGTGGTGCTGCGTGCGCTTGACGGCCAGCACCTGGTGAACACGCGCCTGCCGCCGGGCGCGGCGCTGCCATCCAACACCGCGCCGGACTCCGACCGCCGGGTGCTGGAACGGGGCGAGCCCGACATCTCCGACATCATCGCGACGCCGCTGACTGACCTTCCGGTCGTGCTGGTCAACCTGCCGGTCTGGCGCGACGGGCAGATCGCCTACCTGCTGAACCTGGTCGTCCCCGTGCAGCGGCTGCGCGACATGCTGGCCCGGCTCGGCGTCCCGCCAGGCTGGGCGGTGACGGTGCTCGACCGCCGCGGCACCACGGTCCTCGGCCCCTCCCCCGGCACGGGCCCGGATGCGGCGGCGCTGGGGGCCGGCCTCGCCGGGGATGCCGGCCGTCCCGGCGGCAGCTGGCGGGGCACCTTCGAGGACCGCGGGGACAGCATCGCGGCCTGGCGCCGGTCGGCCGTCACCGGCTGGGTGGTGTTGGCCAGCGCGCCGGCCGCGCTGGCCGAGGCACCGCTGCGCCGCGTTCTCGCCTCCGCCCTGGTGGTGGCCGCGGTGACGGCGGCGCTGGTGGCGCTGCTGGCGTGGCTGTTCGCCCGGCGCATCGCCGGCCCGCTGGAAGAACTGGCCGGCGCCGTCGCCGGCGGGCAGCTTCGCGCCGCGCGGACCGACACGTCCCTGCGCGAGGTGAACGACCTCGCCGCCGCCCTCGCGGCCGGCGAGGCGCGGCTGCGCTCGGTCTTCGACACGGTGGCGGAAGGCATCCTGGTGGCCGCCGAGGATGGCGCCCTGCTGTCCGCCAACCCCGGCGCGCTGCGGATCTTCGGCTACGAGGGCGACGCCGCGGCGCTGCTCCGCGGCGGGCTCGGCACGCTGCTGCCGCCGGAGGAGCGCGGCCGGCTCGAACGCCGGATGGCCAGCCTCGACGGCACCGGGGGACCGCCGCCGGACGGAACGCCCGACCTGCTGCTGCTCGGCCGCCGGCGGGACGGCACGACCTTCCCGATGGAGCTGTCGGTCGGCACCTTCGAGGCGGACGGACGCCGCTTCTTCACCGGCGTGGTGCGCGACGTCGGCGCGCGCGTCGCGGCGGAGGAGGCGCTGCGCCTGCGCGAGGCGGAGATGGCCCGCGTGCTGGAGGCGACGAGCGACGCCGTCCTTGCCGTCGATGCCGGCTGGCGCATCACGCTGATGAACCGCCACGCGCGCGCGCAGTTCGCCGCCGGGGCGGACCTGCGTGGGCGCCTGCTGTGGGACGCCTTTCCCGGCACGGCCGGCGGCGGCATCCGCGAGGCCTGCCGCCGCTGCATGGCGGACCGCGTGCCGACCGAGGCGGAGCAGGTCTATGCCCCGCACGGCCGCCATGTCGCGGCGCGCGCCTTCCCGTCCGATGGCGGCGGCGTCACGGTCTTCCTGCGCGACCTGACCGAGGAGCGCGCCGCCGCCCGCCGGCTTGCCGAGAGCGAGGCGCAGCTGCGCGCCGTGCTGGAGAACGTGCCCGTCGGCGTGCTGCTGGCCGAGGCGCCGTCGGGCCGCATGCTGCTCGGCAACCGCCGCATCGAACAGCTGCTGCGCCACCCGGTCCTGCCCAGCCCCGACATCGCCGCCTATCGCGACTGGGAAGGCTACCACCCCGACGGCCGCCGGGTGGAGGGCAGCGAATACCCGCTGGCCCTCGCCCTGGCGGGCGACGAGGCGCCGGTCCTCGAATTCCGCTACCGGAGGGGGGATGGCACCTTCACCTGGCTGCGCGCGAATGCCGCGCCGGTGCGCGACGACGCGGGCGCGGTCATCGGCGCCGTCGCCGCCATCACCGACATCGACGCGGAACGCCAGGCCTCCGCCATGCTGCGGGAAAGCGAGGCGCGCTGGCGGTCGCTGGCGGAGGCGATGCCGCAGCTGGTCTGGACCTGCCGGCCCGATGGCTACTGCGAGTATTTCAACCGCCGCTGGGAACAGTACACCGGCGTGCCCTCGGCGCAGCACCTGGGCGAGGGCTGGCTCGACGTCATCCATCCTGAGGACCGCGACCGCCTGGTCGCCGCCTGGCGCGAGACCCTGGCCGGCGGGCCGGACTTCGACACGGAAGTGCGGATGCGCGGCGCCGATGGCTGCCACCGCTGGTTCAAGAAGCGCGCCGTCGCACTGCGCGGGCGCGACGGGGAGGTGCTGCAATGGTTCGGCACCTCGACCGACGTGACCGACGCGGTCGCCGCCCGCGACGTGCTCTCGCGCGAGGCGGCGCAGCTCGAAAGGCTGGCGGAGGAACGCGGCCGCGCGCTTGCGGACAGCGAGGCGCGCCTGGCCGAGGCGGCGCGGATGGAGGCCCTCGGCCGGCTGGCCGGCGGGGTGGCGCACGACTTCAACAACGTGCTGCAGGCCGTGCAGGGCGGCCTCACGCTCGCCGGCAAGCGGCTGACGACCGATCCCGGGGCGGCGCGGCACTATCTGGGCCTTGCCGCGGAAGCCGCCGCGCGGGGCGCATCCGTCACCGGCCGCCTGCTGTCCTTCGCGCGGCGAAGCGAACTGCGCGCCGAGCCGATCGCGCCCGCGCCGCTGCTG
Organism: Falsiroseomonas sp. CW058; assembly: GCF_050563535.1. NCBI lineage: Bacteria > Pseudomonadati > Pseudomonadota > Alphaproteobacteria > Acetobacterales > Roseomonadaceae > Falsiroseomonas > Falsiroseomonas sp. CW058. The sequence goes on along the minus strand of NZ_JBNXUO010000033.1, from coordinate 8,522 downwards.
GCCGGCGTGGCGGACATGCTGCGCCACGCGCTCGGCCCCGGGATCACGCTGCGGGTCGACGCGGCCGCGGACCTGCCCGCGCTGGTCGCGGACCGCGGGCAGCTCGATTCCGTGCTGGTCAACCTGGCCAACAACGCGCGCGACGCGATGCCCGGCGGCGGCGCGCTGACCTTCGCCGCCGCCGTCTGCGACCTGCCTGGCGCGCCGGGCGCGCCGCCGGGGCTGCGGGCCGGGTGCTGGCTCCGGCTGTCGGTGACCGACGAGGGCACCGGCATGACGCCCGAGGTGCTGGCCCGCGTCACCGAGCCCTTCTTCACCACCAAGCCGCGCGGCAAGGGCACCGGGCTCGGCCTTGCCATGGCGCGCGGCTTCGCCGAGCAGTCGGGCGGCGCGCTGTCCATCGACAGCGCGCCCGGCCGGGGCACCACCGTCTCGCTCTGGCTGCCCTGCGCGGGCGCGGCGTCGGCCGAACGCCCGCCCGGTGCCGTGCCCGAGGCGCCGACGCCGGCGCAGGGCGTTTCCGTCCTCGTCGTGGAGGACGATGCCGATGTGCGCGCCGTGCTGGCGGCGGAACTGGCCGAACGCGGCTATGCCGTGACGGAGGCGCCGGACGGCCCCTCGGCCCTGGCGCTGGTGGATGGCGGCCTGGCGATCGATGCGCTGGTGACGGATTTCGCGATGCCGGGCGGCATGGACGGCCTTGCCCTCGTCGTCGCGGTGCGGCAGCGGCGGCGGCGGCTGCCGGCGGTCCTCGTCACCGGGCATGCGGGCGACGCCGCGCCGGCGGCGGTCGACGCGGTGGACCGGTCCGGCCCCTTCGCGCTGCTCCGCAAGCCGGCGCGCGGCGACGCGCTGGCGGAGCGGCTGGCGCTGGTCCTGCGCCGCGCCTCCATCGGCATCGCCGCGGCGGGGTAGCGCGCCCGCCGCGGCCCGCCGGTGCCGGCGGGCGGATCGTCAGGCCCAGTGCCAGTCCTGCACGTTCCAGGTGATGTCCGTCACATACTGGTTCGGCCGCGGGCCCTGCAGCTGGCGTCGCTTCAGGTGGCCCTGCACCGACCCGCCCTGCGCCGCGAAGGGCACTTCCTCGTGCAGGATGGCCTGGATCTGGTGGTAGGTGCGCAGCCGCTCCTCCCGGTTCGTCTGGGTGACGCCGAGTTCGAGCAGGCGGTCCACCTCCTGGTTCTCGTACTGGACGTAGTTGCTGCCCTGGCGGTGCTTCGCCGGGATCATCCGGCTGTGCGTCCGCGCGGTGTAGTCGGGGTCGAGCCCGACCGTCGGGTCCCAGGCGACCAGCAGCGTGTCGAAGCGCGACTGCGTGGTGAAGTCGCCCCACACCACGCTGGCCGGCATGTTGCGGATCTCCATCTCCACGCCGATGCGGCGCCAGTTCTGCTGGAACAGCGCCTGGCAGCTCTGCCGCGCGACGTTGCCGGCGGTGGTGGACATGGTGAACTTCATCTGCACGCCGTCCTTGGCGCGGATGCCGTCTGCCCCGCGGCGCCACCCGGCCTCGTCCAGCAGGCGTTCCGCGCCGGCGGGGTCCGCGGTGTAGTCGCGCAGCGTGTCGTTGTACGCCCAGTGCGTCGGCTGGAGGTAGGACAGAGTGCGCGGCCAGGTGCCGAAATAGACGTCGTCGATGCTCTTCTGCATCTCGAGCGCCATGGTCAGCGCCTTGCGCACCCGCGGATCGGCGAATTGCGGCTTGCCGCAGTTGTAGTAGACGAACTGCACGTTCGGCGTCGGATAGACCAGGAAGTCGCGGTCGGGGAAGGCGCGGGCTTCCGTCCAGCGGTCGTTCGGCACGCCGAGCAGGCCGAGATAGTCCACCTCCCCCGTCCGCGCGCGGCCGTAGGCGACGGTGCCGTCGGGGACGAAGGTGTGGATGAACTGGCGCGTGCGCGCCGGGCCGCGATGGTAGGTCGGGTTGCGTTCATAGACCATGTGGCTGCCCGCGGTGCGGCTGCGCAGCATGTAGGGCCCGGTGCCGACGGGGTTGGCGTTGAAGCCCGAGGTGGCGATGTTCGCCTCGCGCGAGAGGATGTGGCGCGGGACGATGTGCATGTTCTGCCACGCCCACAGGAACGGCACGAAGTTCCTCTCCAGCACCATCTCGATGTTGTGGTCGTCGATGACGCGGAAGGTGCGGATGAGGTCGAAGCCGGAGCGCGAGCGCACCGGCACCGACGGGTTCATGATCGTCTGGTAGGTGAATTCCACGTCGCGCGCGGTGAAGGGCTGGCCGTCGCTCCACTTCACGTCGCGCTTCAGCGCCACCTTCCAGGTCAGCCCGTCCGGCGAGACGCCGCCATTCTCCGCCGTCGGCACCTGCGCGGCGAGGTTGGGGATGAAGTTGCCCTCCGCGTCCACGTCCCACAGCGCGTCGAACATGCAGGCCTCGGGCACGTTCTCGGTGCCCGCGTTGACGTAGAGCAGCGGGTTGAACTGCACCGGCTCCTGCGTCATGCACAGGATGATGCGGTCGCGGTTGATCGCCTGTCCCCAGACCGTCGGCGCGCGGAGCGCGACCGCGCCGCCCGCGCCGGCCGCGCCGGCCGCGAGGATGGAACGCCTGGTGAAGCCCGACATGTTCGCCTCCTGTCCCTGTTGCTGTCAGTGGTCCATGCGCAGGCGGGGGTCGAGCGCGTCGCGCAGCCCGTCGCCCATGAAGTTGAAGCCGATGACGGTGAGCGTGATGGCGAGCCCCGGCAGGATCGCGAGCCAGGGCGCGGTGTCGAGGTAGCCCTGCGCGTTCGAGAGCATGTTGCCCCAGGACGCCAGCGGCGGCTGGATGCCGTAGCCGAGATAGGAGATGTAGCTTTCGATCAGCACGGCGGAGGCCACCTTCAGCGTCGCCGCGACGAGGATCGGCGCCGCGGCGTTGGGCAGCAGTTCCCGCAGCATGATCCGCGTGCGCGACGCGCCGAGCGCGCGGGCGGCGGCGATGAAGTCCGCCTCCTTCAGCTGCAGGATCTCCGCCCGCACGATGCGGCTGACCTCCATCCAGGAGGTGAGGCCGATGATGAGGCTGATGGACAGCAGCGTCGGCGGCACGAAGGCGGCGATCACCAGCAGCAGGAAGACCTGCGGGAAGCACAGCATGGTGTCCACGAAACGCATCAGCAGCGTGTCCACCCAGCCGCCGAGGTAGCCCGCCGCGATGCCCACCAGCGCGCCGGTGGCCACCGTGGTCAGCATCGCCACCACGCCGACCGTGAGCGAGACCTGCCCGCCATGCAGCAGGCGCGACAGCGTGTCGCGCCCCAGCTCATCCGTCCCCGCGATGGCGCCGGGCGTGAAGGGCGCGAGGAAGCGGCGCCCCGTCTCCAGCAGCGTCGGGTCCTGCGGCGACAGCCAGGGCGCGAACAGCGCGGCAGACAGCAGCAGCGCCACCAGCACCGCCCCGCCCAGCGCCAGGCGGTGGCGCGCGAAGCGGCGCCAGACGCGCCCGGCCTGGCCCGCCTGCGGCAGCGTCGCGCTCATCTGAGCCGCACCCGCGGGTCGAGCGCCGCGACCGCGAGGTCGGCGAGCAGGTTGGAGACGATGACGAACATCGCGGTGAACATCATCAGCCCCATCAGGACGGGGTACTCCTTCATGTTGAGCGCATCCACGAACAGCCGCCCCATGCCGGGCCAGGCGAAGATCGTCTCCGTCACCAGCGCGCCGGAGAACAGGAAAGGCAGTTCCACGCCCAGCAGCGCGACCAGCGGCTTGGCCGCGTTCGGGAAGGCGTGGCGGAACAGCCGCGCGCGCTCCGTCAGGCCCTTGGCGCGCGCCGTGCGCATGAAGTCCTGCTGCATCACCTCGAGGAAGGCGGAGCGCGCGTAGCGGCTCCAGGTCGCGGTCAGGACCAGCGCCAGCACCAGGGTCGGCAGCACCAGGTGGCGCAGCAGCGACAGCGGGTCCCCCTCCTCGCCGAATTCGTACATCCCGCCGGAAGGCAGCCAGCGCAGGTGGATGGCGAAGACGTAGATCGCCATCAGGCCGAACCAGAAGGTGGGGAAGGACAAGGCGAACAGCGCGCCGGTGGTGGCCAGCGTGTCGAACACCGAATAGCGCCGCACCGCCCCCAGCACCCCGATCGCCAGCCCCAGCACGATGGCGACGGACAGCGCGCAGCCCATCAGGATCAGCGTCGCGGGCAGGCGTTCCAGGATGACGTCCAGCACCGGGCGGCCGCCGAAGAAGGTGTAGCCCCAGTTGCCGCTGAAGATGCCGGTCGCCCATTTCACGTATTGGATGTGCACCGGCTGGTCGAGCCCGAAGATCACCTTGATGCGCTCGATGTCCTGCGCCTGGATCGTCGGGTTCAGCGTGTAGACCGCCAGCGGTCCGCCGGGGGCCAGGTGCATCAGCCCGAAGGCGATCAGCGACACGCCGACCAGCAGCGGGATGGCCTGGCCCAGCCGGCGCAGCGCGTAGCCGATCATGCGTCCACCAGGTGGCAGGCGACCTCGTGGCCCTCGGCCACGCGGCGCATCGCGGGGGATTCCGTCCGGCACACCGGCATGGCGTGCGGGCAGCGCGGATGGAAGCGGCAGCCGGCGGGCGGGCGCGCCGGGTTCGGCACGTCGCCCTGCAGCACCTGCCGCCGGCGCGTACGCCGCGGCACCGCTTCCGGCACGGCGGACAGCAGCGCCTGCGTGTAGGGGTGGCGCGCGTCGAAGAACAGCGCCTCCCGCGGGGCGGTCTCCACGATGCGGCCCAGATACATCACCGCGACGCGGTCCGCGATGTGGCTGACCACGGCAAGGTTGTGGGAGATGAAGATGTAGGCCAGCCCGCGTTCAGCCTGGAGGCGCTCCATCAGGTTGACGATCTGCGCCTGGATCGAGACGTCGAGCGCCGAGACCGGCTCGTCCCCCACGATCAGCTCGGGCTCAAGCGCCATGGCACGGGCGATGCCGATTCGCTGGCGCTGCCCGCCGCTGAATTCGTGCGGGTAGCGCCGCGCCGCCTCGGCCGGCAGGCCCACCATGCGCAGCAGCCCCGGGACGCGTTCGGCCGCGCCGGGGATGCCCTGGATCTCGAAGGGCGCGGCCAGGATGGCCCCCACCGTCAGGCGCGGGTTGAGGCTGGCATTCGGGTCCTGGAAGACGATCTGCATGCGCCGCCGCACCGGCTTCAGCGCGGCCTGCCCGTGGCGCGCGATGTCCACCCCGTCCAGCCGGATCTCCCCGGCCGTGGGCTCGATCAGCCGCAGGATAGCCTTGCCGGTGGTGGTCTTGCCGCAGCCCGATTCGCCGACCAGCGCCAGCGTCTCGCCCCGGTGCAGTTCCAGGTCCACGCCGTCCACCGCCTGCACCGTGCCGACCTGCCGGCGCATCAGCCCCGCGCGGACCGGGAAATGCACCTTGAGGCCGCGCACGGCCAGCAGCGGCTCATCCATGGGCGTGGTTCCAGCAGGCGACGGCATGGCCCCCGCCGATCTCCTCGACCGGCGGCTGCCGCGCGATGCAGTGCGCGTTGGCCAGTGCGCAGCGGGGCGCGAAGGCGCAGCCGTCCGGGCGTTCCGCCGGGCCGGGCACCATGCCGGCGATCTCGTGCAGCACCGGCGCGCGGCGCCGTTCGATCCGCGGGATGGAGGCGAGCAGGCCGCGCGTGTAGGGGTGCCGCGGCGCCTCGAAGATGTCCGCGACGGGGCCGCTTTCCACGATGCGCCCGGCATACATCACCGCCACCCGATCCGCCGTCTCGGCCACCACCGCCAGGTCGTGGGTGATCAGCAGCAGCCCCGCCGCCGTCCCCTCCTGCAGGGACGCCAGCAGTTCGAGGATCTGCGCCTGCACCGTGACGTCGAGCGCGGTGGTCGGCTCGTCCGCGATCAGCAGCGCCGGGCGGCAGGCCAGCGCGATGGCGATCATCGCGCGCTGCCGCATCCCGCCCGACAGCTCATGCGGGTAGCCGCGCGCCACGCGACCGGGCTCCGGGATGCCGACCAGGCGCAGCATCTCCTCCGCGCGGGACGCGGCCTCCCGCCGGCCGAGGCGGAGGTGGCGCGCCAGCGGCTCCGCGATCTGCCGCCCGACGGTCATCACCGGGTTCAGCGAGGTCATCGGTTCCTGGAACACCATGGAAAGCTGGCGGCCGCGGCGATCCGCCATCGCGCCCTCGTCGAGCCGCATCAGGTCCACGCCGTCGAGCAGCACCTCGCCCCGCGGCAGTCGCGACAGCGGCGGCTCCAGCAGGCGCATCAGCGCCATCGCGGTCAGCGTCTTGCCCGACCCGCTCTCGCCCACCAGGCACAGGGTCTCACCCCGGCCAAGCGTGAAGGACACGTCGTCCACCGCGCGCAGCACATGCGGCGGCACCGGGATGTGGAGCGTGAGGCCACGCACCTCCAGCAGCGGCCGGCCACCGGCCGCCGGCGCTTCGACCAGCAGGTCGGGCGCGTCGCTCATCCGTTGTCTCGTCCCCCGGCAGCGCACTCGCCCTCAGCATGGCAGAGTGGCGATGCCGGCCACAACCTCATCCGGCGACCTCGACCCCGAAGGTCAGGCCCGCCTCGACCAGGGTGCCGAGCAACTCCTCCGCCAGGGTGGAGAAGCAGATCAGCTCCACCCCCGCCCCCGTCGCGTGCAGCACCGCCTGCACATGGCCGACGGTCGCGCCCACCACGCGCCCGCGCGGGAAGGCGGCGGGGTGCAGGTCCAGCCGGCAGCAGCGCGCCAGCGCCTGCGCCCAGGCCGGACCGGACAGGGCGATGACGCTGCGGCCGTGGCTCTGGTCCGTCAGCGCGGCATGGGGGGCGAGCGCGGAGGCGCGGCCCAGCAGCGTCCCCTCCCCCGCCCAGGGGGCGATGAGCATCCAGCCCTCCGGCTGGGTCCAGAGCGCGGCGATGCCGCCGGCTTCCGCCGCACCGCCGGGCCCGGGCAGCGTCAGGCCCAGCACGCCCTGTGCCGCGGCGGCCAGCGCCGGGGCGGCGCCGCGGCGGGCGAGCACCTGCACCACCTCGCGCCGGGGAAAGCCGATGACGAGGCCGGCGCCCGGCGCGCCGTGGTGGCCCGGCGCGACATGCGCCAGGGCATGGAGGGGCTCAGCCGCGGACACGCGCATTCTCCGGGTCGTAGTGGTGCGGGCTGGTGATGCGCACAGGCACGGACTCGCCCATCAGGGGGTTTGCGGCGACCATCGTGGTGCCGACCCGCGCCTCGCCGCCCGACAGCATCGCCAGGCCGAGCCAGCCATCCGGCGCCACGGCATGGGTCGCGCTGGTGATCCAGCCGAGGCTCGGCCCACCCTCGGCCTCGATCAGATGCGCGCCGGCGCGGATCTGCCGCGCCGGGTCCGCCGCCACCACGCCGACCAGGCGCGGCCGCGCGGGGTCCGTCATGCCGGGGCGGGTGGCGAGGGTGCGGCCGATGAAGTCGCCCTTCTTCTTCAGCATCCTGCCGAGGCCGAGATCGGCGGCAGTGGTCTGCCCGTTCAGCTCGGGCCCGGCGACATGGCCCTTCTCGATCCGCAGCAGGCCCAGCGCCTCGATGCCGTAGGGCACGGCACCCGCGGCGACCACGGCGTCCCAAACCCGTTCGGCGTAGCCGGCCGGCACCGCGATCTCGAAGGCGCGTTCGCCGGAGAAGGAGATGCGGAACAGCCGCGCCGGCGCGCCCGCCGCGCGGCATTCGGCGACGGCCATGAAGGGGAAGGCGGCGTCGGAGAGGTCGATCCCCTCGACCACCGCCGCCACCACGTCCCGCGCCTGCGGGCCGGCCACCGACATCGCCGCCCACTGGTCCGTCACCGAGGCGAGGGTGACGTCGAGGTCCGGCCACACGGCCTGGAGGTGGAATTCCAGGTGCTGCATCACCGGCCCGGCCTGCGCGGTGGTGGTGGTCATGAAGAAGTGGTCCTCGGCGATCCGGCTGGTGGTGCCGTCGTCGAAGACGATCCCGTCCTCCCGCAGCATCAGCCCGTAGCGCGCCCTGCCGATCGCGAGGGTCGAGAAGGTGTTGGCGTAGACGCGGTCGAGGAAGGTGGCCGCGTCCGGCCCCCGCACCTCGATCTTGCCGAGCGTGCTGACATCGCAGACGCCGACGCCTTCACGCACGGCACGGGCCTCGCGCCGGACGCTCGCCCAGGCATCGGCGTCGCCGGGCCTCGGATAGAAGGCGGGGCGTTTCCAGATGCCCGCATCCATCCAGACCGCGCCCGCGGCCTCGTGCCGGCGGTGCAGCGCGGTGCGGCGCGTGGGGGCCATGTGCTGCCCGGCATGGGCGCCCGCGACCGCGCCCCAGGCGACCGGTGTCCAGAAGGGCCGCATCCGCGGCAGGCCGACCTTCGCCAGCGCCTCGCCCCGCGCCTCGGCCAGCACGGCGGCGCCGACGATGCCGCCGGTCTTGCCCTGGTCCGTGCCCATGGCATGCGTCGTGTAGCGCTTCGCATGCTCCACATGGCTGAAGCCCTCGCGGTGCGCCAGGCGGATGTCCTCGGCCGTCACGTCGTCCTGCAGGTCCACGAAGGCCTTGCCGCGCGCCCGCACCTCATGCAGCGGGTGGGGCTCGTGGCCGGGGTCCTCGCCGGGC
>NZ_JBNXUO010000032.1:0-59325 GCF_050563535.1 Falsiroseomonas sp. CW058 | reverse complement strand
CGCCGCTGCGCGCCACCGCCCTCGCCGATCCCGCCCTGCCGGTGGGCGGGGCGCTGGAACTCGCCATCCCGGATGGCGAGGGCGGGGTGTTCCTGCGCGGCTGGCTGCGCGATCCGCTCGGCCTTGTCGCGGCGATGGCGCTGCGCGCGCCGGGCGGCGCGCTGCCGCTGCCGGCGGCTGCGCTGCACCGCCTGCCCCGCCCCGACCTGGCGGAGGCGCTGCGCCGCGCGCCGCAGGGGGATGGCGGGGCGCGGCCCGGCTTCGTCGCGCATCTGCCGGCGGCGGGCCTGCCGCCCGGCACGGCGCAGCTCGCGCTCGAACTCCGGCTCCGCTCGGGGGAATGCCTCTCCCTCGTCGCGCCGCCCGGGCTGCTGGCGCCGGCGCGCGCGCGTGATCTGGTGCTGGCCTCGGTCGATCCGGCCGTGGCGGAGGATGCGCTGCTCGACCGCTGCATCGCGCCGGCCGTCGCGGCGCTGCAACGCGCGGCGATGGCGCCGGGCGCGGCGGCGGAGCGGATCGGCTTCGGCACCCCGGCGGACCGGCCCGGTGTGCGACTGATCATCCCGCTCTACCGCAACCTGTCCTTCCTGCGCGCGCAGGTCGCCGCCTTCGCGCGCGACCCCGCCTTCCGCGGCGCGGCGGCGCCGGAGATCCTCTACATCCTCGACAGCCCGGACCAGCGGGAGGAGGCGGTGGCGCTGCTGCGCGGGCTCGCCCTGCTGCACGCCCTGCCGCTGTCGCTGCTGGTCGGGGACCGCAACCGCGGCTACGCCGCCGCCTGCAACGCGGGCGCCGCGGGCGCGGAGGCGCCGCTGCTGCTGTTCCTCAATTCCGACGTGGTGGCGGAAGCACCGGGATGGCTCGCGCCGCTGCGCCGCGCGCTGGCGCGGGATGCGCGGCTGGCGGCGGTCGGGCCGAAGCTGCTCTATCCCGACGGCGCCATCCAGCATGCCGGGATGTTCTTCGCCCCCGTCCCGACCGGCGGCTGGGGCTGCAACCACTTCTCCAAGGGCTGGCCGCGCCGCCACCCGCCGGCCTGCCGCGCCCGGCGCGTGCCGGCGCTGACCGGCGCCGCCCTGCTGGTCCGCCGCGCCGCCTTCGAAGCCGCGGGCGGCTTCTGCACCGACTACGTGCTGGGCGACTTCGAGGACAGCGACCTCTGCCTGAAGCTGCGCGCCGCGGGGCATGAACTGGGCTACGTCCCGGCCGCCGAGCTGGTGCACCTGGAACGCCAGTCCATCGCCGCGCATCCCGGCCATGCGGGCACGCTGGCCGCGGCGCACAACCGGCGCCTGCACGATGCGCGCTGGGGCGAGGCGATCGGGGCGCTGATGCGCGGCTTCCCGGCGGGGCGGGGCTGACGATGCGCGCGCTGTTCCTGCTGCCCGGCCATCCCGCCCTGCAGGCCGGCGGCACCGAGATGCTGGGCCGCGGCCTGTTCCGCGCCCTGCGCGACCGCCACGGCGTCGACGGCCTGCTGCTGGCCGCCGCCGAGCCGGGCGCGCGGCCGCCGCTGCCGGGGGTGCTGCTGCAGCCGGTGGGCGGGGCCGCGCCGGATGACGAGATGCTGGTCACCCTCGGCGGCGGCGACCGCTTCCACCTGGCGCAGCCGGACGCGGTCGGGCTGGTCGCGACGCTCGGCCCCGTGATGGCGCGGCTGCGGCCGGAGGTGATCCACCTGCACCACATGCTGCACTGGGGGGTGGAGACGATCGACCTGCTGCGCCGGCTCGCGCCCCGCGCCGCGCTGGTGGTGACGCTGCACGACTACTTCGCGATCTGCCCGGCGGAGGGGCGGCTGCTGGACGCTGAGGGAAGGCCCTGCGCCGGGCCGGGCCCGGATGCCTGCCGCCGCTGCCTGCCCGGCCGCGGCGCCGCCGACCTCGCGCTGCGGCGGCTGCATCTCGGCGGCGCGCTGGCCCGCGCCGATGCGCTGGTGGCGCCGAGCGAGTTCCTGCGCGACCGCCTGGTGGAAGCGGGCCTGGATGCCGCCCGCATCGCCGTTATCCGCAACGGCGTCCCCGCCGGCCCCGCCGCACCGCATCGCGCGGCCCCGGACGGCCGGCGCGACCGCTTCGCGCTGTTCGGGCAGCTCACCGCCGCGAAGGGGGTGGAGGTCGCGCTCGGCGCCTCGGCGCTTCTCTCGGCGGAGGGGGTGGCGCATGGACTGGCGCTGCACGGGCCGCTGGCGCGGCATTCGGCCGGCTTCATGGCGTCCTTCGAGGCCGGCCTGGCCGCCGCGCCCGCCGCGCGCCACCACGGCGCCTACGCACCGGAGGAGCTGCCCGCCCTGATCGCCGCGGCCGACTGGGTGATGGTACCCTCGGTCTGGTTCGAGAATGCGCCGCTGGTGATCCTGGAGGCCTTCCGCCACCGCCGCCCGGTGATCTGCACCGGCATCGGCGGGATGGCGGAGATGGTGGCGCCGGGCCAGGGCGGGCTGCACGCGCCGCGTGGCGATGCGGCGGGCTGGGCCGCGCTGATGGCACACGCGATCCGCGAAAAAGGCCTTTGGCAAACCCTCGTAGATCGTATACCAAATTGTCGTGATCTGTCGGTGGTCGCAGACGAGCACATGACCCTCTACCGGGCGTTGCTTGCCGCGCGGGCGCCGCGCCGCCGGGCCCTCGTGGCCTAGGCTGAGGAGGTTCCCCGTGTCCGATGCCGCCACCCTCGTCCCGCCCCCCAAGGCCGGGGCGGCCGATGCGCCACCGGGCCTCGTCGGCGCGGTCGACAATGTCGGCGCCGAGAAGATCTATGGCTGGGCCTGGCATCCCGGCCGCCCGGCCGAACGGCTGCGGATCGAGGCGCGGCTGGGGGCCGAGGTCGCGGTCGCCGCGCGCGCCGATTTCGCGCGTCCCGACCTGCCCGGCGCCGGCGTCGGCGACGGCAACCATGCCTTCGAACTGAAGCTGACCCCCGCCTGCATCGCCCGCAAGGCGGAACTCGCCATCGTCGCCATCGCCGGCGACGGCAGCGAACTCAAGCTGCCCTTCCGGGTGAAGCGCACCCCCGCGATCGCCGCGGCCGAATCCCGGCGCGAGGTGGAGCAGCTTGCCGCCGCCCAGCGCGAGATGCGCGAGGAGATGCGCGCCGCCATCGCCGGCCTCGCCCGCGCGCCGCGTGGCGGGGAAGCGGGCATGGCCGCCGCGATGCAGGTGGCGACCACCCAGGCGAAGCTCGAGGAGAGGCTCGGCACGCTCGACCTCTGGCTGACGCGGCTCGATGCGCGCCTCGCCGCGCTGGCCGAGGCGCAGGCCGCCGCGGCGCCGCGCCGACGGGTGGATCCCTGGCAGGTCGTGCTGGGCGCCGTGCTGGCGCTGGTGGGCGGCGCCGGGCTCGGCGCGGCGCTGCTGCTGCTCGGGCCGGGCTGGCTCGGCTGATGTCGGCCGCGCCGCGGCCCTCGCCGCTCGACGCCGCGCGGGCGGAACTGGGGGCGGCGCTGCGCCTCGCCCTGCCGCTCGGACTCCTCGTGACCCTCGGCGGCTACCTGCTGCTGCTGCTGAAGATGCAGGTCTTCACCCTGGTGCTGCCCACCGGCAGCATCGGCACGCTGGCCGGCATCGCCTGCGGCTACGCGATCGGCGCGGCGATGCTCGCCGCGCTCGACCACGGGCGGGAGATGGTGCTGCTCGCGCTCGGCAACCGCCTGGCGCGGCGGCTTGCGCCGCCAGCGCTGCGCGCGGCCGCGACCTCCCGCAGGGCGGGGGCCGACCCCGCCACCCGCGCCAGCCAGGCCCTGGCCGATGTGGCGGAACTGCGCCGCGCGCTGACCGGGGCGCTGGCGGAAGGCGCGCTGGACGCGCTGATGGTGCCGGTGCTGCTGCTGGCGCTGATGACGCTGGATGCGCGGCTGGCCGCCTTCGGGCTGGCCTGCGGCGTCGCCGCGGCGCTGATCGGGCAGGTCGGCCACCGCCGCACCCGCGGCGCGCTGGAGGAGGCGAACCGCGCGGCGGCCGAGACCTCCGGCATGGTGGCCGACGCCATGCGCTGCGCCGAGCCGGTGGCGGCGATGGGCCTGCTGCCGGCGCTGCAGCGGCGCTGGCTGGCGCGCATGGGCGCGGGCGCGGCGCGCCTGCGCGCGGCGCAGTCGGCGGCGCGCGGCGCGGCGACGCTGGCGGTGATGACGCAGACCCTGGCCGGCGGCGGCGCGCTGCTGGTGGGCGCGGCGCTGTCCCTGGCGGGGTCGGAACTCGGCATGGGGATGCTGCTGGCGATGCTGGTCATGCCGCGCATCGCCGGGCCCTTCGCGCGGCTGGCCGGGGCGCTGGACGACCTGGCGGCGGCGCGCGCGGCCTGGGCGCGGCTGGCCGCCCTGCTGGGGGAGGCCCGGCCGGACGCGGCGCAGCGCGCCTTCCCCTGCCCCGAGGGGCGGCTGGTGCTGGACCGCATGACGGTGCTGGTCCCGAAGGAGCCGCGGCCGCTTCTGCGCGAGGCGTCGCTGGTGGTGGCGCCGGGCGACGTGGTGGCCATCGCCGGCGCGGTCGGGTCGGGCAAGTCCACCCTGCTGCGGATGATCGCCGGCGCCGCACGCCCCGCGGCGGGCGCCGCCTATCTCGATGGCCACGCCACCTGGCAGTGGGACCGGGAGGATCTGGGCCGCCATCTCGGCATGCTCCCGCAGGAGCCGGTGCTGACCGAGGGCACGGTGGCCGAGGCGATCGCGCGGCTCGGCCGGCCCGACATGCGCGCGGTGATCCGCGCCGCGCGGCTGGCGGGGGCGGAACGCGTGGTGGCGGGCCTGCCCTTCGGCTACGCCACGCGGATCGGGCCGGACACGCCGCTCTCGCTCGGCCAGCGGCAGCGCATCGCGCTGGCCCGCGCGATCCATGGCGACCCGAAGCTGCTGCTGCTGGACGAGCCGACCGCCTGGCTCGACGCCGAGGGCGAGGCGACGGTGCTGGCGCTGCTGGCCGCGCTGAAGGCGCGCGGGGCGACGGTGGTCCTCACCTCCCACCGCCCGGCGCTGCTGCGGGCTGCGGACCGGGTGCTGGTGCTGCGCGGCGGTACGTTGCAACCCGCCGGGCGGCCGCAGGCGCTGCTGGCCGCGCCGGGCCGCGCGGCAGCGCCCGCGGCCAGGCCCGCCCCGGCGAGGGCCGCGGCATGACCGCGCGCGCGCTCCGCACGGGGGGCATCGCGGCGCTCGCCGTCGCGCTGTCAGTCGGCGTGCAGCTTGTGCTGCTGGCCGCGCCGCTGCTGACCATGCATGTCTATGACGGCGTCATGGCGTCGCGCAGCGTGGACACCCTGATCGTGCTGGCGGGCGCCTACCTGGTGGCCATCGCGCTGGGCGGGCTGCTGCGCGGCCTGCGCGCGGCGCTGCTCTCCGCCGTGGCGGAACGCCTGGCGCGGCGGCTGCAGTTCCAGACCATCGGCGCGGCGCTGCGGCGCGCGCTGCGCGGCGACCGCGCGGCGGGGCTGCTGGCGCTGTCGGACGCGGCGGAGGTGCGGCGGATGCTCGGCGGCACCACGCTGTCCGACGCGCTCGACCTCGTCGCGCTGCCCGCGGCTCTCGTCGTGCTGTTCATGCTGCATCCGCTGTATGGCTGGACGGCGCTGGCGGGCTGCGCCCTGCTCGCTGCGCTCGGCGCCATCGCGGACCGCACGACGCGCGGCGCGGTGCGCCAGGCGGGGGCGCTGCAGTCGCGCTGCGTCGCCGACCTCACCGGCCGGCTGCGCCAGTCGGAGCTGCTGGACTGCCTCGGCATGCTGCCCGCCGTGCTGCGGCGCTGGCAGCCGCGCTACCTGGAGATGCTGGAGGCGCAGGACGCGGCCGCGCGGCGGGCGCGGGCGCTGTCGGGCCTGGCGGGCTTCGCGCAGCAGATGCTGCTGCTGGCCATGGCCGTCGTCGGCGGCCTGCTGGTGACGCGCGACCTCGCCTCCCCGGGCAGCATCCTGGCCGCGTCGCTGCTGGCGGGCATGGCGGCGGCGCCGGGGGCGAAGCTGGTCGGCGCCTGGCGCGACTGGGCCTTCGGGATGGCCGCCCTCGGCCGCCTGCGGCGGACCATCGCCGGCACAAGCCCGGCCCCGCCCGCGCCGCGCGACCCGGCGGCGGCGCCGGGGCTGGCCTTCGCGGGCCTCGGCCTCGCCGTGCCGGGCACCGGGCAGGTGCTGCTGCGCGGGCTCGACCTGCATGTCGCGCCGGGGACGCTGCTGCTGGTGGAAGGCGGCAACGGCACGGGCAAGACCAGCCTGCTGCGCGCCCTGCTCGGCCTGGTGCCGCCGGCCGAAGGCCGCGTGCTGCTCGACGGGCACGACACCGCGCGCACGCCGCGCGCCGCGCTCGGCCCGCGCATCGGCTACGCGCCGCAGGGGGCGATGCTGCTGGAGGGCAGCGTGCTGGAGAATGTCGCCCGGCTCGGCGATGCGCCGGCGGCGGAGGCCATCGCGGCCGCCCGTGCGGCCGGCACGCATGAGGTGATCGGCCGCCTGCCGGAAGGCTACGCGCATGGCGCGGGCCCTTCGGCGGGGCTGTCGGGCGGGCAGCGGCAGGCGGTGGCGATGGCGCGCGCGATGTTCGGCGCGCCGTCGCTGCTGGTGCTGGACGAGCCGGAGGCCGGGCTCGACGCCACCGGCCTCGGCGCGCTGCTGCGCGCGGTGGCGGCGGCGAAGGCGCGCGGCGCGGTGGTGGTGCTGGTGTCGCACCAGCCGGGGTCCTGGGCGGCGCTGGCCGACCTGCGGCTGCGCCTGGGCGGGCGCGACGGCGGCTACGAACTGGTGACGCGCGGGATGGAGATGGCCGCATGAGCGGGACGGTGATGACGGCCGACGACGCGGTGCCCGAGGCGGAGCTGGAGGCGGCGATGCCCGCCCCGTCGCTGCGGCGGGTGGCGCTGGCTTCCGTGTTCAGCCTCGTGGTCGGACTCGGCGGGCTGCTGGGCTGGGCGGCGGCGACGCCGATCGAGCGCGCGGTGGTGGCGAATGGCACGGTGGTGGCCGAAGGCCGGCGCAAGACCATCCAGCTGCTGGAGCCCGGGCTGCTGCGCGAGCTGCTGGTGCGGGAAGGCGAGGTGGTGGCCGCCGGC
Organism: Falsiroseomonas sp. CW058; assembly: GCF_050563535.1. Classification (NCBI taxonomy): domain Bacteria; kingdom Pseudomonadati; phylum Pseudomonadota; class Alphaproteobacteria; order Acetobacterales; family Roseomonadaceae; genus Falsiroseomonas; species Falsiroseomonas sp. CW058. The sequence goes on along the minus strand of NZ_JBNXUO010000032.1, from coordinate 52,300 downwards.
CAGCCGCTGCTGCGGCTCGACGTGACGCAGGCCGATGCGCTGGCCAACCAGGCGCGGGTGCAGCGCTGGTCGGCCGCCGCGCGGCTGGCCCGGCTGCGCGCCGAACAGCGCGACGAACGCGTGCTGGCGATGCCGGACGGCGTGCTGGCCGCCGCCGCGGCGGACCCGGTGACGGCCGCCATGGTGCAGGACGAGGAAAGGCTGTTCGCCGCGCGCTGGCAGGCGCTGGAAGGCCAGCTTGCCGTGCAGGACGCGAAGCTGGCCCAGATGCAGGAACAGCTGGCCGCGGCGCAGGCCCAGCGCGCCGCCTTCGCCACCCGCCTGCGCGCCACGCGGGAGGAGCTGGCCGGCGTGAACCAGCTGCTGGCGCGCGGCTTCGCCACCCGCACCCGCCAGCTCGAATTGCAGCGTGCCGAGGCGGAGTTCCTCGGCAGCCTCGGCCAGTTCGCCGCGCAGGAGGCGCAGACCCGCCAGGCCATGGCGCAGGCGGAGCTGGAGAAGGGCACGCTGATGCTCAACCGCCGCTCCGAGGTCTCGCGCGATCTCCAGGACGCGCAGTCCCAGCTGGCCGACGCCACCGAACGCCTGCGCAGCGCCGAGGACCTGCTGGCCCGGCGCGAGGTGCCGGCGCCGGAGGACGGCGTGGTGACCGACATCCGCTTCGTCACCCCCGGCAGCTCGATCGGCGCGGGCCAGCCGGTGATGGACCTGGTGCCGCGTGACGACCGGCTGGTGGTGGAGACGCAGGTGGCCCTGACCGACATCGAGCAGGTGCGCGTCGGCAGCCCCGTCAACATCCGCCTCACCGCCTACCGCCAGCGGGAGACGCCGCTGGTGCATGGCCGCATCAGCTACGTCTCGGCCGACCGCCAGCAGGACCAGCGGGGGACGAGCTTCTTCGTGGTGCGGGCGGAATTCGACCCCGCCTCCCTTGCCGCCGCCCGCGGCGTGCAGCTGGCGGCGGGCATGCCGGCCGAGGCCTTCATCCTCGGCGAGCGGCGCAGCGCGCTCGACTACCTCGTGCGGCCGGTGGAGGACAGCCTGCGGCGGTCCCTGCGGGACTGATCGCGGGTCATCACGCGACGTAACGAGCATATCGTAGACAATTTCTGACTATCACGCGGACGTGAGGTCCGGCATGGTGCGCCGCACAACCTTTGCGTGTGGCGCGATCCAGATGCTCGCCGAACTCGACCTTCCCTCCCCCGAGACCCTCCGCCGGAGCGGCAACATGACCGCCCGGCCGCTCGGCATCCCCGGCCCGCTGCTGGTCGAGGTGCGGCGCTTCGCGGATGAACGCGGCGTCTTCGCCGAGACCTATTCCCGCCGGGACTTCGAAGCGATCGGCATCGCCGACGACTTCGTGCAGGACAACGCCTCGCTCTCCCGCCAGCCCGGCACGGTGCGCGGCCTGCACTTCCAGGCGCCGCCGCATGCGCAGGCGAAGCTGGTGCGGGTGACGCGCGGCGCCATCCTGGACGTGGCGGTGGACCTGCGCCGCGGCTCGCCGCATTTCGGGCGGCATGTCGCGGTGGCGCTGGTCGCCGGCGACGGCCGCGCGCTCTATGTTCCGGCGGGCTTCGCGCACGGCTTCTGCACGCTCGAGCGCGACACCGAGGTGGCCTACAAGGCGAGCGACTTCTATGCGCCCGACGCCGATGGCGGGGTGCTGTGGAACGACCCCGAACTCGGGATCGACTGGCCCGTCGCCGCGCATGAGGCGGTGCTGTCCGACAAGGACCGCCGCCTGCCGGAGCTGCACGCCCTGCCAGTGGCCTTCCCGCGGGAGGGCGGCCGATGAGCGCCGGGCGCAGCGTCCTCGTCGTCGGCCGCAGCGGGCAGCTGGCCGAGGCCCTCCTCCCCGCGCTGCGCGCCGCCGGGTTCGAGGCGGTGGCGATGGGCCGCCCCGACCTCGACCTGCGCGACGGCGACAGCGTGCAGGCCGCGGTGCGGCGGACGCGCCCGGCGCTGGTGGTGAACGCCGCCGCCTGGACCGCGGTGGACCGGGCCGAGGACGAGCCCTGGCCGGCCGAGGCGCTGAACGCCGGCGGCCCCGCCATCCTGGCCGATGCGTCGCGCGCCTGGGGCGCGGCGATGGTGCAGGTCTCGACCGACTACGTCTTCGACGGCCGCAAGGGCGCGCCCTACACCGAACGCGACAATCCCGCCCCGCGCAGCATCTACGGCGCGTCGAAGCTGGCGGGCGAATACGCGGTGCGGCAGGCCAACCCGCGTTCGGTCGTGCTGCGGACCTCCTGGCTGTGCTCGGCGACCGGGCACAACTTCCTGCGCACCGTGCTGCGCCTGGCCTCCGAGCGGGAGGAGCTGCGCGTGGTGGCCGACCAACTCGGCGCGCCCACCTTCGCCGACGACCTGGCGGTGGCGATCGCCACCATGGCGCCGTCGCTGATCGCGGCCGAGGCAGGCTCCACCCGCTTCGGCGTCTTTCACCTGGCCGGCGCGCCGCACACCAGCTGGCACGGCTTCGCCGAGGCGATCCTGCGGGGCGCCGCCGCGCGCGGCCACCGCGCGCCGAAGCTGACGGCGATCACCACCGCCGAATACCCGACCCCCGCCACGCGCCCGGCGGATTCGCGGCTGGACTGCACGCGCATCGCCGACGTCCACGGCATCGCCGCGCCGGACTGGCGGGTGGCGCTGGACCGCGCGCTCGACACGCTGGTCGGACCCACCCTCGCGCCGCAGCCGGCGCGTCAGAGCAAGGAAGGCATCTCGGCATGAAGGGCATCGTCCTCGCAGGCGGCAGCGGCACGCGGCTGCACCCGGCGACGCTCGCCGTCTCGAAGCAGCTGCTGCCGGTCTACGACAAGCCGATGGTCTACTACCCGCTGTCGGTGCTGATGCTGGCCGGCATCCGCGACATGATGCTGATCTCCACCCCCCACGACCTGCCGCTGTTCCGCCGCCTGCTGGGCGACGGCTCCGCCTGGGGGCTGCGCATCGAATACTGCGTGCAGGAACGCCCCGACGGCATCGCCCGCGCCCTGGTACTGGCGGAGGAGTTCCTGGCCGGCGGGCCCTCGGCCCTCGTGCTCGGCGACAACATCTTCCACGGGCACGACCTGGCGGCGCGCCTGGCCGAGGCCCGCGCCTCGGCGGGCCATGGCGCGGGCGTCTTCGCCTATCGCGTCGCCGATCCCGAACGCTACGGCGTGGTGGAGTTCGACGGCGACGGCCGCGCGCTGAGCCTCGAGGAGAAGCCTGCGCGGCCGCGCTCCGACTGGGCGGTCACCGGGCTTTACCTCTATGACCACCGCGCCCCGGCCTTCGCGCGCGCGCTGAAGCCCTCGGCCCGCGGCGAGCTGGAGATCACCGACCTCAACCGGGTCTACCTGGAGGAAGGGTCGCTCCGCGTCACGCGGCTCGGCCGCGGCTATGCCTGGCTCGACACCGGCACGCATGACAGCCTGCTGGAGGCGGGCGAGTTCGTCCGCGCGATCGAGAAGCGGACCGGCCAGAAGGTCGCGGCGCCGGAGGAGATCGCCTTCCACCAGGGCTTCATCGACGCCGCGGCCCTGCGCGCGCTGGCCGCGCCGCTCCGCAAGAGCGGCTACGGAACCTACCTCGACGGGCTGCTGCCGCGGCCTCTCGCGGTGGCGGCAGAGTGAGCGCGATGGCAAGCCCCCGCCGCCGCGCCGCCGCGGCATCGAAGCCGCTGCGCGTGCTCGTCATGTCGCACATGCATCCCGCCGTCTCGAAGGGCGGGGCGGAGATCGCGGCCTACCAGATGCACAAGGCCTTCGGGGCCAGGCCGGGCGTGCACTCCACCTTCCTCGCCGCCTCGGGCGGGAAGGTGCAGGAACGGCTCGGCGCGCGCTTCGTGCAGCCCTTCGGTCCCGACGAATGGGTCTATTCCGGCGCCGGTTTCGACCACTGGATCCACGCCAACCCGGACCCGGAATTCCCCACCGAGTTCACCGCCCTGCTGCGCGAGGTCGCGCCCGACGTGGTGCACCTGCACCACTACACGAATTTCGGCGTGGAGACGCTGCTGCACATCCGCCGCGCCCTGCCGGACGCGACGGTGCTGGTCACGCTCCACGAATACCTCGGCATCTGCAACCACTTCGGCCAGATGGTGAAGCGCCCGACGCTGAACCTGTGCGAGCGCGCCTCGCCACGCGACTGCGCGCGCTGCTTCCCCGAGCGGACCGAGCAGGACTTCTTCCTGCGCGACATGTACATCCGCCGCTTCTTCGGCCTGGTGGACCACTTCGTCTCGCCCAGCCGCTTCCTCGCCCAGCGCTACGTCGCATGGGGCATCGACGGGCGGCGGATGTCGGTGATCGAGAACGGCATGCCCGAGCACGGCCTGCCGCCGGCCGAGCCGCCGCGGCCGGACCCGGAGGACGGAGTCGTGCTGGGCTTCTTCGGGCAGATCTCCCGCCTCAAGGGCATCGACGTGCTGCTGGACGCGGCCGAGATGCTCGACCGGCAGGAGGTGACGGGGCTGCGCATCGACATCCATGGCGACTATTCCGGCCAGCCCCCCGCCTTCCGCGAGCTGTTCGAGCAGCGGTTGGCGAAGCTGCCGCCGAATGTCCGCCATTGCGGCCCCTACGAGAACCGCCGCGTCCACCAGCTCATGCGCTCCGTCCAGGGCGTGCTGGTGCCTTCGATCTGGTGGGAGAACTCGCCGCTCGTGATCCAGGAGGCGCTGCTGAACCGCCGCCCCGTCATCACCTCCGACATCGGCGGCATGGCGGAGAAGGTGCGCGACGGGCTGGACGGCTTCCACTTCCAGGCCGGCAGCGCCTTCGCCCTCGCCAACCTCCTGCGCGGCCTAGCGCGGGATCCACGGCGCCTCGCCGCGCTGCAGGACAGCATGGCCACCCCCCCGAGCGTTGGCGACACCGCGAATGCCGCGCTCAAGCTCTACCGCCGCCTGATGGCGGCCCGCACGACGCAGGAGATCGCAGCGTGAGCATCCGTGGTTCCGTGGACAGCCTGACGACCGAAGGCGCCCAGGGCTGGGCCTTCGACGGCCGCGACGGCGAGCAGCTGGCGCTGCAGGCGCTCTACGACGGCCGCATCATCGGCGAGGCGGTGGCCGACCGCCACCGCCACGACCTGGCCGAGGCCGGCTTCGGCGACGGGCATTGCGGCTTCGAGATCCGCTTCTACGAGCCCATCGACGCCGCGCTGCTGCCCTTCGTCTCCATCCGCCCCCGCGGCGGCGACGTGGAGCTGCCGCGCTTCGCTGCGACCGGCTACGCCGACTTCTTCCGCAGCCTGCATGCGCGCCACCCCTCCGCCGGGCGCAGCCGCAGCGTCCTCGGCGGGCTCTGGACCGACCGCACCGATGCGCGCCAGCTGCTGGCCGGCCGCATCGCCGCCGGCACCGCGCCCGCCGACCTCGCCGCCCCGCTCGGCGCGCTGATCGAGGACGGGCACGCCGTGCTGCGCAACGCGCTCGCCCCCGCCGGGCTGGGCGAGGCGGAGCGCGCCCTGCTGGCCGCCGGCGTGCCCGGCGAGCCGATCGGCGCCGACGACGCTTCGGCCGCCGCCCGCGCGGCGCTGGCGGAGCTGCTGTTCCGCGACGTCACGTTGCGCCCGCTGCGCGCCGCGCTCGACGACCAGCCCTGCTGCACCCGCATCGTGCCGCTGCGCGGGCTGGCCGACGCCTTCGGCCAGGCCAGCACGGCGGAGGCCCTGCCCTCCCCGGCGGAATGCCTCGCCCTCGTCGCGGTGGCGGGGGGGGACGCGGTGCTGGACGTGGTGCGCGACAGCCACCGCCTGCCGGAATTCACCTCCGAAGGCCGCAGCCGCTGGATCGCGCCGTCGCCCGCCACTCTCGACATGGCGCTGGCGCAGGGGCTGTCGGTGGACCAGGTGGCGCTGACGCCGGCGGACCTCGTCATCCTCGGCCCCGGCACGCTGCACCGGCTGCGCGTGGTGGCGGGCGCGGTCGGGCTGCGCGCCTGGGTGCTGCCGCGTCGCGTGACGCCTGCGCGCTTCCTGACCGGCCACGCCGCCGCGCTGCCGCTGCGCCACCCCACCGGCGCGATGCTGGCGGCCTGACGCGATGAACGCCGTCACCCAGGGCGCCCGCCCCGCCCCGCCCGCGGCCGATGCGGCCGATGGCTATATCGACTACTACGGCCACGCCTCGGCCGCCGGCGGCTGGCTGTTCGCCGGCTGGTCGCGCGAACGCTGGGCGGAGAAGCTGCGGCCCGGCGCCGTGGTCGCGCAGTTCGAACGCGGCCGCGTCATCGCGGAGACGCTGGTCGCCTGGCACGACCGCCCCGACCTTGGCCGCGCCGGCCTCGGCGTGATGGTGTTCGTCCGCGCCCCCGCCCGCCAGCTGGGCGAGCTGCTGGGCATCGAGGTGGGCGCCGAGCCCGGCGCGCCGCCGCTGCGGCTGCATGCCGTGAAGCCGCTGGTCCACCTGCGGGAGCCCGACCTGCTCGGCCGGTCCCGCCCGATGCTGGCGAAGAGCGTCGGCGCGGACCGCCCGAAGCTGGCCGGCCTGCTCTCCCGCCGGGCCTTCACCGGCGTCGACACGCTCGACACCCTGTCCGCCCCCGTGCAGTTCGAGGTGGACGAGACCATCCTGTCGCCGCCCGACGGGCTGGTGGTGATGGGCTGGTGCGTCGACCCCGCCGATGCGGTCGCCGCCATCCGCATCCGCCGCGGCGGCGCGGCATCGCCGCCCATCGCCGAACGCTGGCTGCGCACGCGCCGCGCCGACGTGTTCGAGGCGCTGGCCGGCAGGCTCGGCCTCGCCGACGACCGGCTCGGCTTCCTCGCCTTCGCGCCGGGCTGCGTGGGAGAGATCGGGCCGCTCTACGCCGAGATCGAGCTGAAGAACGGCGAGGTGGGCTACAAGCGCCTGCCGATGCCGTCGCGCACCGGCACGGCGGCGATCCGCCGCGTGCTCGGCGCGGTGGAGCTGGCGCCGGACCAGATCGAGGCCGCCTATGACCGCGTGCTCGGCCCCGCGCTGGCGCCGATCAACGCGGCGCGGCTGGCCCGGCCGCGGCCGGTGTCGGAAGTGGCCTTCGGCGCGCCGGTCGAGGCGCCGGTCTGCTCCGTCGTCGTGCCGCTCTACGGGCGGATGGACTTCCTGCTGTACCAGCTCGCGCTGTTCAGCGCCGATCCGGGCTTCGCCCGGCACGAGCTGATCTACGTGCTGGACGACCCGCCGCGGCGGCGCGAATTGCTGGACCTCGCCCATTCCGCGCATCGCCGCTTCGGCCTGCCCTTCCGCGTGCTGCTGCTGGAGGAGAACCTCGGCTTCGCGCCGGCCAACAACGTGGCGCTGGACCGCGCGCGGGGCGAGTTCCTCTGCTACCTGAACTCGGACGTCATGCCGGAAGGGCCGGGCTGGCTCGACCGCATGGTGGACGACCTGCGGGAGGATGCGGGGCTCGGCATGGCCGGCGCGCTGCTGATGTTCGAGGACGGCACGGTGCAGCACCAGGGCCTGACCTTCGAACGCCTGCCGCAGCTGGCGAACTGGCCCTTCCCGATGCATCCCGGCAAGGGCCGGCTGCACCGCGCGCCCGCGCAGCCGGTGCAGGATGCGGAGGCGGTGACCGGCGCCTGCATGGTGCTGCGCACCGGCCTCGCCCGCGAGCTAGGCGGCTTCGACGAGGGCTTCGCCATCGGCGACTTCGAGGACAGCGACCTCTGCCTGCGCATCCGCGCGAAGGGGCTGCGGCTCGCGGTGGACCACCGGGCCCGCCTGTTCCACCTCGAACGCCAGTCCCAGGTCACGCCGGACCGCATGTGGCGCTTCAACGTCACCCTGCTCAACGCCTGGACGCATACGCGCCGCTGGTTCGACGGCGCGAAGGAAGGAAGCACGCCATGAAGGTCGCCTACCTCGCCGAGAATTTCGGCCGAGTCGACCGCGCCTGGTCCAAGGGCGGCGACGGGCTGATGCACCATACCGGCCACAACGTGGGCAACATGGCCTTCTGGTACGCCGCGCGGATGCTGATCGACGCCGACTGCCACCTGGTCGGCCGCAGCACGCGCGCGAAGGACGTGCCGGACGACGTGCGCGCCTTCGTCATCCCGGCGGCCAACTTCCTGAACAAGGACGCCGACCTGACGCAGCTGGCCGAGCTGGTGCGCGACCTGGACCGCCCCTGCCTCGTCTTCGGCCTCGGCGCCCAGGCCGAGACGGCGGACAAGCCGCCGGCGCTGCGGCCGGGCACGCTGTCCTTCCTGCAGGAGGTGGCGAAGCGCACGCCTTCCCTCGGCATCCGCGGCGCCTTCACGCAGAAGCTCTGCGGCACCTTCGGGGTGGACAACACCACCGTGCTCGGCTGCCCCTCCGTCCTCATCAACCCCGCGCGCGACCTCGGCCAGCGTCTCCAGCGCCGGATCGACGCGCTGACCGAGGACGGGCCCTTCGCCATCCATGCCGCCTGCATCAAGTCCGTCGTGCAGGGCGTGGAGCGGGAACTGGTGCGGCTCGCGCAGCTCAACCCCGGCTCGGCCTATGTTGTGCAGCGGCCGGTGGAGCTGATCAAGGCCGTCTACGGCGAGGAGCTGAACGAGAAGGAGCGCGCGGAGCTGACGCGCTGTGCCAACTTCCTGGGCTTCGCCGGGCGCCAGGACAAGCTGCTGGCCTTCCTGCGCTCCACCTTGCTGGTGCCGGATTCCATCGACGGCTGGGTGCATGGCCTGCGCCGCTTCAGCGCCGGCGTGAACACCCGCATCCACGGCACGCTGATGTGCACGGCGGCCGAGATCCCGGGCGTGTGCATCTGGCACGACACCCGCACCCAGGAGCTGACGCAGGAGCTGCGGCTGCCGAACCTGTCGGTCCGCGCCTTCAACGAGAACCGCCATTCGGTGCGGGACATGTTCGCCGCATCCGGCTTCGACGCGGCCGCCTTCGACGCGCGGCGGCGGGAACTGGCGCGCATGAACGCCGAGATGATCGCGCAGGCCGGCCTCGCGCCGTCGCACCACCTGCGCGCCTTCCTGGACAGCTGAGCGGGGCAGGACAATGACGAAGCCAATCGCCGTCATCGGCACCTCCGGCCGCGTGCCGGCTTCCTTCGCGCGCGACACCGCCGGCGCCTTCGCCGAGGTCGGGCACAACACCGGCAACCTAGCCTTCCAGCACGCCGTCTGGTCGCTGCTGGACGAGGAGAAGCTGCCCTTCACCTTCGACTTCGACCCGGCGGCGGTGCGCGAACGCGCGCGGCTGGTCTGCGTGCCGGCGGCCAACTTCCTCTACAACGGCTTCGACCTCGGCGGGCTCGCGGACCGGCTGGCGGCCACGGGGCTGCCGCTGATGGTGCTCGGCCTCGGCGCGCAGGCGATGAAGGACGTCTCCGAGGTGAAGCTGCAGCCGGGCACGGAACGCCTGCTGCGGCTGTTCGCGGAACGCTGCGCGCGGATCGCGGTGCGCGGGCGGCACACCGGCGCGGTGCTGGAACGCTACGGCGTGTCCAACTTCGACGTGCTGGGCTGCCCGTCCAACTTCATCAACCCCGACCCGCGGATGGGCGCCGGGATCCTGGCGCGCTGGCAGGGCGGCGGGCGCGACCTGTTCGGCTGGGCGCCCACCTTCTACGGCTACAATGCCGGCTTCGAGGCGGCGATCCACGCCGCCCTCGGCCCGGCGCTGGCCGAGATCGTGGCGCAGGACCCGCTGGGCGCCGTGGCGCTGGCGCGCGGCGACCGCACGCCCGCGGTGGCGGAATGGCTGGACGGCAAGGCGGGCTACCTCTCCGCCCTGCCGGCGGCGGAACGCACGCATGCCGTCTCGCTGCTGCGGGCCTATTTCGACGCCGAGGCCTGGATGGAGAGCTACCGGCGCCTCGACGGCGTCGTCGGGTCGCGCATCCACGGCGTCAACCTCGCCTGGCAGGCGGGGCGCGCGGGGCTGGTGGTCAGCTACGACCTGCGCACCGCCGAACTGGCCGAGACGATGGGCGTGCCGCTGGTGCAGGCGAAGGGCCTCGACGCCGGCGCGATCCTGCGGGTGATGGACGAGGCGGTGGTCCGCTGCGCCGCGGAATACGACGCGAAGCGCGCGGCGCTGGCCACGCGCTTCAAGGCCGCGATCGAGGCGCATGGCGTCGCCGCCGCGCCGCATCTCGGCGCGCTCGCGGCCGGCGCGCAGGCCCCGTCGGCGCCCGCCGCGGCGCCGCGCTGCTGGGGCTTCCTCGAGCTCTACAACCGCAACCGCGTGGCCGGCTGGGTCGCCTCCTCCACCGACACGCCGCCCGAGGTCCGCATCCGGCTGGACGGGCGCGACCTGGGCCCCGCGACGATCGGCGCGGCGCGGGCGGAGATCGGGCCGCATGCCTGGTCCTTCAGCCTCGACGTGCCGAAGGACGCGCTGGCGCGCGCCGTGATGCGGGTGGAGGCGGTGGCGGGGCCGAAGGCCGTCCACCTCGCCAACTCCCCGGTGGTGACGAGCTTCGCCGAGGAGGATTCGCGCAAGGTGCTGCAGGGCCGCGACGGCTTCCTGTTCCTGCAGAACGACACCAACGGCGTGCTGGACCAGGTGCAGGCGAAGCGCCGCCTGACCGAGGCCGAGCTCGCGGCCTGGGAAGCCTTCTTCCGGGACCTCGACGCCGTCGCGCTGGCGCGCGGCGCGCAGGCCTTCTACCTGGTGGCGCCGAACAAGGAATGCGTCTTCGCCGACCGCCTGCCCGACGGCATCCGCATCTCCGAGCAGCGGCCGGTGCGGCAGATCGAGGCGCTGGTCGAGCGCCTCGGCCTGAAGGCGACGCGCCTGGTCTATCCGCTCGACGCGCTGCGGCGCGCCGCGGCGCACCCCGCCTATCCCCGCGGCGACAGCCACTGGAGCGACTACGGCGCGCAGCTCGCGCTGGCCGAGTTCGAGGCGGCGCGCGGCGCGGCGGCGCAGGCCCCGGCCGAGGAGGAGTACCGCACCGAATGGCGGAACGCCGACCTGCTGGCCAAGCTCGGCGGCACCTGCGTGGAGCCGCAGCCCGTCCTGAAGCGCGGCTTCGCGGCGAAGCTGGTGGCGGACAACGGCGTGGTGAACACCGGCCGCCGCCGCGACTGGAAAAGCGGCAGGGCGGCGGAAGGGCGGCTGCTGATGGCGCATGACAGCTTCGGCGACTGGATCATCCCCGCGCTGGCCGAACGCTTCGGCGCGACGACGACGCTGTGGAGCGCGAGCCTGGAGCGCAGCCTGGTGGAGGAGGTGGCGCCGACCGCCATCCTGTTCGAGCGCGCGGAGCGCTTCCTGACGGTGCCCGCGCGGCTGGGCTGAAGGCCGCGGCGGGCTGCCGCCGCAAGCACCCGTACAAGGAAAGGGCGCCCGGCGGGCGCCCTTTCCGCATCCAGGCCGGCGCTGGGATCAGAAGACGATCCAGTGGCTGCCCAGGTCGTCCGCCGTGGTCACGCCCGACAGCAGGAACAGCGCCGTCTCGGCACCGCCGGCCAGCTGCACGCTCACCAGCATCCCCGCCGCCGTGTCGGCGGTGACGTAGCCCTCGGCCTGCCAGCCGGTCAGGTCGATGCGGTCGCCCGCCGCCGCCGAGAAGTCGGCGATCACGTCCGGCTCCTCCGCCACGCCGTCCGACCCGCGGGAGATGAAGACGTCGCGGCCCTCGCCGCCCGTCAGCGTGTCCTGCCCGGCGCCGCCCAGCAGGCGGTCGTTGCCCGCGCCGCCATCCAGCAGGTCGTTGCCGACCGAGCCGAACAGCGCGTCGTTGCCGGTCCCGCCATAGATCGCGTCGTCGCCGCTGCCGCCCGACAGCACGTCGTTGCCCGCGCCGCCCTCCAGGATGTCGTCCTGGCGGTTGCCGTCGATCGTGTCGTTGCCGGCGCCGCCCAGCAGCAGGTCGCCGCCGGAATGGCCCAGCAGGCGGTTCGCGCCGGCATCGCCCGAGATCATGTCGTCATGGACCGAGCCGGTGACGTTCTCGACATTCGCCAGCGTGTCCACCTCGTCCCCGACCACGGCGAAATGCGCCGCCAGGTCCACGAAGACGCCTTCCGGCGCATCGAGGTAGAGCACCCGGTCCAGCCCGTCGCCGCCGTCCAGCAGGTCCGACCCCGCGCCGCCCAGCAGGCGGTCGTTGCCCGGGCCGCCTTCCAGCGTGTCGTCGCCGACGAAGCCGAACAGCGCGTCGTTGCCCTCGTCGCCCTGCACCAGGTCGTCGCCGCTGCCGCCCGAGGCGACGTCGCCTTCCGTGCCGCCGGCCAGCGTGTCGGCCGCGGTGTTGCCCGCCAGCGTGTCGCGCCCGGCCAGGCCGAGCAGGCTGTCGCCGCCGCCGCCGCCGCTGATGCGCTCCGCCCCGGCCTCGCCGGTGAGGATGTCCGGGCCGGCTGTTCCGACCAGTTCTGTCATGCTCATGCGTGTCTGCCCGTCCTGCTGGCGAATGACGCGGGCGGGCGCCTTCCGGCCCCCTCCGCAGCAGGGGGAATGTCCGGCAGCGACGCACGCATCACAAGAACGGGAGCAATTTTCGACAATCCCAGGTTGCAGACCCGGGATGCGCCACCCTCAGTCCCGCGCCGTCAGCCGCAGCAGCGCCGCGGAGGCGAGGCGCGAGGTCGCGTCGTCGCTGCGGCTGGTCAGCGCCACCGGGATGTGCAGGCCGAGCACGATGCCCGCCGTCTCCGCCCCGCCGAGGAGGGCGAGCTGCTTCGCCAGCATGTTCCCGCTCTCGATATCGGGCACCACCAGCACGTCGGCGCGGCCCGCCACGGCGCTGACGATGCCCTTCGACTTCGCCGCCGCCTCGCTCACCGCATTGTCGAAGGCGAGCGGCCCGTCGAGGATGCCGCCGCCGATCTGGCCGCGATCCGCCATCTTGCACAGCGCCGCCGCTTCCAGCGTGGACGCCAGCTTCGGCGTCACCGTCTCCACCGCCGACAGGATGGCGATGCGCGGCAGCTCGATCCCGATGGCGTTGGCCAGCGTGATGGCGTTGCGCACGATGTCCGCCTTCGCCTCCAGGTCGGGCGCGATGTTGATGGCGGCGTCGGTGATGACCAGCAGCCGGGGATAGAGCGGCGCATCCATCACGAAGGCATGGCTGACCCGGCGTTCGGTGCGAAGCCCGGCCGCGCGCGACAGCGCCGCCGACATCAGCTCGTCCGTGTGCAGGCTGCCCTTCATCAGCGCCCGCACGCGCCGTTCCGCGGCCAGGCGCACGGCCGCCTCGGCGCTTGCATGGCTGTGCGGCGTGGACAGGATCTCGACCCCGCCGAGGTCGAGACGCTCCGTCTCTGCCGCCGCGCGGATGCGCGTCTCGGGCCCGACCAGCACCGGCGCGATCAGCCCGTGCCGCGCCGCCAGCATGGCGCCGGCCAGGCTCCGCCCGTCGCAGGGATGCACGACCGCGGTCGGCACCGCAGGCCGTCCGGCGCAGCGCGCCAGCAGCGCGTTCAGCATGCGCCGGGGATGCGTGTCGAAGGGCGTCTCCGTCCCCGGCGGCGCATCGGGCGGGGCGACCTCCGCGAGGCCGTCGAGCACCGGCTCCATCTCCCCCACCCGCAGCACGCGGCAGGCCAGGCGCAGCCGGCCATCGGGAAGGCGTTCGGTGACGGCGGCCGACACCTCCACCATGTCGCCCTCCGCCAGCCGGCCGGGATAGCGGAACTCCTCCCGCAGCAGGCGCGTGCCGGGGCCGGGGAAATGCGTCACCAGCAGGCGCGTCACCAGCGTCGCGGCCGCGCGCACGCCGAGCGCGGGATCATCGGTGCCGAGCAGGGCCGCGACGGCGCCGAGTTCGGCGGAGCCGACGCGGTGGGTCAGGGCGCGGCGCGCGCCGGGTGCGAAGGCGGGGGCATCGGTCATCGGCGGACCCTTCGCCCAACCCGCCGCCGCCGTCCAGCGCCGGGCGGCGATCGTTTGACGTCGCGCCGCATTCCGGGGCAAGGGCAAGGGGCATGCTCCCCGCCCTTCCGGTCGATCCCGCCCCCTACGCCGCCTTCATCCGCGCGCACCTGATGCAGCCGCTCGCGCCGGATGCCGGCGCGCCGCGCGCGGTGGCGGAGACGGAGCTGGCGGTGGCCGGCGACCGCTGGTTCTGGGCGGATGACAACGCGAAGGCGCTGGAACTGCTGACGCTGCCCGCGCTGTGGCCCGGCTGCCGGGACGACGTGACGGACAGCCTGCGCTTCCTCGCCTCGCTCTGCGACGGTCCCTTCATCTTCCGCCGCACCAGCCACCCGCGGCTGGAGAAGCAGCATGGCGAGGGGCTGCACGCCGCCTTCAAGCACGGCTTCCTCCAGATCGAGGCCGATCTCGCGCGCGGGCGCATCGGCGTCGGGATGCGCTTCCACGACGGGCGCGACACCGACAGCCTGACCCTGGCCGGGCATCGCGTGGCCTTCACCGCCGGCGGCCGGCGCCATGTCGTCCTGGCCAGGGACGTGGCGGATGGGGGCGGCATCCGCCACGCGGATGGCGCGCTGGAACTGACCCACCACCAGGACCTGACCTTCCCCGCCGGCTGGGGCCGCACGCGGCGGCTCGGCCGGCTCGCCGTCACCGCCCGCTTCCGCGCCGATGCCATGGCCTTCGACGCGGAGATCGCGCTGGAGGTCGACCCGGGGGCCGAGGTCTCCGACGTGTCGCTCATCCTCGGCCAGGACCGGCTGAGCCATGGCCGCAACGGCGTCACCTACGACACGCTGCACGGGCTGCGGGCGGATGGGTCGGTGCTCGCGGCCGTGGCTGGCCGGGCGGAACAGGCGCTGCCGGGCAGCGCCGGGGCGGGCTACTGGTGCATCGCGCAAGGCGCGGCGCTGCGCGGCTTCGCGCTCGGCCTCCACAGCCTCCCGCGGGAGGCGGGGCGGGTCGCCGCCCTGCACCTCGCGCCGGGCGCGCCGGGGCAGCTCGGCTGGGTCGGGGCGGAACACGGCTTTCCCGGACCGCAGGCGGGCGCGACGCTGGTGGCGGCGGAACGGCGCCTTCTCACCTCCGGCGGCTTCTACGACCAGGTCGCGGACTATGCGGTGCTGCTCGGCGACGCGGCGCGGATGGGCGATGGGCGGCTGACGGACTTCTCCATCTCCTACGACTACGGGGCGGAACTGGTGGCCTTCGCGCGCTGCGTGCGGCTGCTGGACGGCCGGGCGGGCCGCGCCGACCCGGCGCTGAGGGAGGAGGCGCGCGCGCTCTACGACCGGATGCTCGATGTCTACCAGGCGCGGATGCTGGAGGCGGAGGCTTGGCGCCCGGGCTCCGTCTTCTCCCGCCCGCTCGGCTTCGTGGTGCAGAGCCTCTGCGACATGGTGCTGGCCACCGGCGAGGCCCGCTACCGCACTGCGCTCGACCGCGCGACGGAGGCACTTCTGGGCTTCGAGAGGGAGCAGCGCGACGTGGCGGGCGACCCCAGCTCGGTCTTCGTTATGGGCCATGGCGGGGCGGCGGTGCCCTATCTGGATTGCCACGCGGCGGTGCTACTCGGGCTGGTGCGCGCGGTGCCGCTGCTGTCCTCGGCGGCGCTGCGGGGCCGCGCGGTGGCGGCGGTGGACCGCGGGGTCAACGCCTTCGCGCTGGCCACCGTCGCGGTCGACTTCTACGGCCCGAAGCGGCAGGACGTGATCGCGGTGGACTTCCAGGTGCCGGAGGGGCGGCGGATGCTGGACGGCTACTGGAACTTCGCCGCCGCGCTCGCGCTCCGCGCCTTCCGCGCGCTGCAGCGCTCGCCCGACCCGGAGCTGCAGAAGGTGGCGGCGCGGCACGAGGACCGGATCGCGCTGATGCGCGGCGTCGTGCTGCTGCGCTTCCGCCATTCGCTGCGCGAGCGCGGCGATGCGGTGGAGGTGCGGACCGGCATCCTGTCCGAGGAGACGAATTCCGAGACGCAGCCCTGGGTCGCGCTGGCGATGGCGCGGCAGTCGGGCGACTGGTGATGCGCATCCTCGCGGACATCGGCGAGCTTGACGAGATGATCGCCGCCTGCGACGCGGCCGAGGCGGTGTCGGACGACGCGCTGCGTGCGGTCTTCGCCACCTTCCGCATGGAGCCCCCGCCGGGCGGGGCCGACCCCTTCTCCCCGGAGTACCGCGCGGCGGAGATGCGGCTGTACGAGACCATCGCGGGCCGCCCCTACAGCACGGCGAACGAGGTCACGGCCTTCGACGTCGCGCAGGCGCTGCGCGCGCCCTTCCCCTTCTCCACCGGCAGCACCGCGACGGCGGGCGAGCATTTCGCCGCGATGGGGATGCTGCTGCGCGCCATGCCGCTGCCGCGTGGAGCGCGCGTGCTGGAATTCGGGCCGGGCTGGGGCAACACCACCCTCGCGCTCGCCAGGCTCGGCCACCGGGTCACCGCCGTCGACATCGAGCCGCATTTCTGCGAACTGCTGCGCCGCCGCGCCGCGGCGGAGGAGGTGGCGCTGGAGGTGGTGAACGACGACTTCCTCTGGGCCGAGGAGGCGCCGGACGCGGCCTTCGACGCGGTGGTGTTCTTCGAATGCTTCCACCACTGCGCCGACCACCTGCGGCTGCTGGCGGCGCTGCCGCGCATCCTCGCGCCCGGCGGGCGGGTGCTGTTCGGGGCGGAGCCGATCCAGCCGGACTTCCCGCGCCCCTGGGGCTTGCGGCTCGACGGATCCTCGCTCTGGGCGATCCGCCGCAACGGCTGGCTCGAACTCGGCTTCCGCGACGACTATTTCCGCGCCGCCCTGGCCCGCGCGGGCCTGGCCGGGCGGCGGATCGCCTCGGCCGACCTGCCCTGGCTGTCGGTGTGGGAAGCGCGGAAGGCGGCGGAGCTCGGGCTGCGCTGGGGGGCGGACGCGCCGGAGATCCGCACCGCCGCGGCGGTGAAGCGCGGCGGCGCGGTGGCCTTCGACGGCCGCGCGGGCACGCTGGTCTTCGGGCCCTATGCCGCCCTGCCCGCCGGGCGCTGGCGGGCGCGGATGACCTTCCGCGCGGCCGGCACCGCCACCGGCCGCGCGCGGATGGATGTCTCCGCCGGGGCGGGGGCGCGGGTGCTCGCGGCGCGGCCGCTCACCGCGGCGGCGATCCTGGAAGGCGGCCTGGCGGCGGACCTGCCCTTCGAGGCCGCGGAGGACCTGGAGGGCGTCGAGGTGCGCCTGCACGGCGAGGGCCGCGGCCTGTTCGACCGCGGCTTCGGCGGGGTGGAGCTGCTGGCGGTGGAGATCCTGCCGGTGGGGTAGAGACCTATTCGTCGCGGCGCGGCCGGGCCAGCAGCCGGCCCATCGCATCGCCCATGCTGATCCGCCCCGCCAGCAGGTCCGCCACCGCCGCGCAGATCGGCAGTTCCACGCCGGCTTCCGCCCCGCGCGCGACGATCGCGGGCGCGGTCTCCACCCCCTCGGCCACGCCGACGCGGCTGGCCAGGGCATCGGCGAGCGTCGCCCCGCGCGCGATCTCGACGCCGAGCGAGGTGTTGCGGCTGCCCGGCCCGGTGGTGGTCAGCAGCAGGTCGCCGAGGCCCGAAAGCCCCGCCGCCGTCTCCGCCCGGCCGCCGAGCGCGACGGTCAGGCGCGACAATTCGGCCAGGCCCCGCGTCACCAGCGCGGCGCGCGCATTCTCGCCCAGGCCGCCGCCGATCACCGCGCCCGCGGCGATGGAGATGACGTTCTTCGCCGCGCCGCCGACCTGCACCCCCACCGGGTCGTCGCCGCCATAGAGCCGGAAGCCGGCGGTGCCGAGCAGGTCGGCCGTCAGGTTCCGCAGCCCCGCGTCCCGGCTGGCGACCACCGCGGCGGCAGGCAGCCCTTTCGCGACCTCATGCGCGAAGTTGGGGCCCGACAGCACGGCGGCGGGGCAGCCGGGGCGCACCTGCGCGATCACCTCCAGCGGCAGGCGCAGCGTGCCGCGCTCCACCCCCTTGGCGCAGACCACCAGCGGCGCGCCGGTGTCGGGCAGCGCGGAGAGCACGGCGCGCAGGTGCTGCGCCGGGACCGCGACCAGCACGAACAGCGCGCCGTCCAGCGCCGCGGCGGCATCCGACGTCACCTCGATTGCGGGGGACAGCCTGGCGCCGGGCAGGTAGCGCGCATTCTCCCCGGCGGCGGCCATGCTGCGCGCGCGGGCGGTGTCGCGCGCCCAAAGCCCCACGGCATTGCCCGCGCGCGCCGCCTGCACGGCCAGCGCCGTGCCCCAGGCGCCGGCGCCGAGCACCGCAATCCGACGTCGTCCGCGCGTGGCCATGCCCTCTCCGTTTCTGCGCCGCGCCTATTCCGCGGTGATGCGCGTCACGGTCGCCGACGCCCCATCCTCGCCGCGCGACAGGCGAGGGAGCAAGGCCCCCAGCACCGCCCGCGCCTCCTCCTCGAAGCGGAAGGGCGGGTTGGCGACCAGCAGGCCGCAGCCGTTCAGGCGGGTGGGGTCGGTGGGCTCGCGCAGGGTCAGCTCGCAGGCCAGGCAATCGGCCACCGCCGCGTCCCGCAGCGCGGCGTGGAAGGCGCGCACCGGCGCGCGGTGCTTCACCGGATACCAGGCGGCCAGGGTCGCCGCGCGGAAGCGGCGGCGCAATTCGGCCAGGGCGGCGGCGAGGCGTTCGAACTCGCCCTCCCGCTCGAAGGGCGGATCGAACAGGACCAGGCCGCGGCGTTCGGGGAAGGGCGTCAGGGCGCGCGCGGCCTCATAGGCGTCGCGCCGGTGGACGGCCACCTGCGGGTCGCCCCGGAAGCGGGCGCGCAGCGTCGCGTGGTCCTCCGGGTGCAGCTCGCAAAGGACCAGCGAATCGCCGGGCCGCAGCAGCGCGCGCGCCAGCGCCGGCGACCCGGGGTAGCGCGCCGGGTAGCCGGCGGCGCGCACCAGCGCGAGATAGTCGGCCAGCATCGGGTCCGGGCTGTCGGCCACCCGCGCGATGCCGTCGCGCCATTCGCCGGTGCGCTGCGCCTCGGCGCCGCCGAGGTCGTAGTCGCCGAGGCCGGCATGGGCATCGAGCACCCGCAGTGGCCTGTCCTTGGCCGTCAGCGGCCGCAGCAGCGCGACCAGCAGCGCGTGCTTGACGACATCGGCGAAGTTGCCGGCGTGGAAGGCGTGGCGGTAGTTCAAGGTGCGGCGCGGCTTTCGTCTGGTGGGCGCCGCAGGTGATGCCCCCGCCCCGCCCCCACGCGCAAGCAGGGGGAGCGGAGCGGGGGGAGGCGCCTTCTCAGCGGGCCGTCACCGCGCCGCCGACCGCGCCGAGCCCGCCGCCCACCAGCGCGCCCGTGCCGGCATTGCCCGAGAGCGAGCCGACCGCCGCGCCGGCGCCGGCGCCGAGCAGGCCGCCGCTGACCGCGCGGCTGCCGGGGGAACTGCCGCAGGCGGCCAGCGACACGATCAGCGCCAGCGCGGCCAGGATCTTCATGGACTTGCTCATCGCGTATCCTCCAGGGGTGTCCGGCGCCGTAACGCGCCAGGTGCCCGGCGGATGCCTCACCGTTCCGGGGCCAGTGCCGCCGCCATCCGCCGCGCCTCCTCCAGCACCGCGCGGCCGAGCGGGCTGTCGGGCGGCGTGCCGGGGCCGAGCAGCCCCTCCGGCGGCTCCGACAGCCGCGCGGCGACGCGGGCGCGGACCTCCTCCGGCTGCGCCCGCAGCAGGGCGCCGAGCGCCAGGCGCGTCACCGTCGCATAGGCTTCCTGCTCCAGCTGCTGCCGGCGCAGCACCGCCATCAGGCCGGTCATCTCGTCGAGCGTCCCGACCAGCAGGCGGGCGCGTTCCAGCAGCGTCTTCTGTTCGGTCTCGGCCACGCGGTCCTCCCCCGGGGTCAGCCTGCGAGCGATTCGAGCGGCCAGCGCGGCCGCGGCGCGTGGTCCAGCCCGTCCACCAGCCCCGCGCGCAGCCGCTCGATCCCCGCCCAGGCGACCATCACGGCATTGTCGGTGCAGAGCCGCACGGGCGGCGCCACCAGCGGCAGGCCCGCCCGCGCCGCGACGGCGCCGAGCGCGGCGCGCACCGCGCCGTTGGCCGCGACCCCGCCCGCCACCACCAGCGCGGTTGCCGCCGGCAGCATCGCCAGGGCATGCCGCGCGCGGTCGGCCAGCACAGCGGCGACGCTGGCCTGGAAGCTGGCCGCGAGGTCGGCCCGCCCCGCCTCGTCCAGACCCTTCGCCACCACCTGCGCCACCGCGGTCTTGAGCCCGCTGAAGGAGAAGTCGCAGCCCGCCCGGCCCAGCAGCGGGCGGGGCAGCGGGAAGCGCGCGGCGTCGCCCGTCGCCGCCAGCCGTTCCAGATGCGGCCCGCCCGGCCAGGGCAGGCCCAGCAGCTTGGCCGACTTGTCGAAGGCCTCCCCCACCGCGTCGTCGAGGGTGGAGCCGAGCCGGCGGTGCCGCCCAACCCCCTCCACCGCGACGCACTGGCAATGCCCGCCCGACAGCAGCAGCAGCAGGTAGGGGAAGCCGAGCCCGCCCGGATGCACCCCCGGCAGGCGGGGCGTCAGCGCATGGGCTTCCAGGTGGTTGACCGCGAGATAGGGGATGCCCCGCGCCGCCGCGATCCCCTTGCCGAGCGTGGCGCCCACCAGCAGCCCGCCGATCAGCCCCGGCCCGGCGGTGGCGGCGACCGCGGCCAGCCCCTCCGGCCCCGTCCCGGCCTCGGCCAGGACGCGCCGGACCAGGGCGGGCAGATGCGCCAGGTGGGCGCGGGCCGCGATCTCCGGCACCACGCCGCCGAAGGGCGCGTGGTCGGCAAGCTGGCTCAGCACCGCCTCGGACAGGATCGTCCCGTCGGCCCGCAGCACCGCCGCGGCCGTTTCGTCGCAGCTGCTTTCAAGGCCGAGCACCAAGGCCCCGTCCCGCAATCCGCGCATGGCCCCCGCGTCAACTGGCACTTTCTTCACCCTCGCGACAGGCTTATGACGCCGCGCCATGTCCGTAGCCCATCCGGCCGCCGCGTCCCACCCCGGCCCGCATCCCCACATGCAGCACGGCGCCCCGCGCGCGGCGGCGCATCCGCAGGTGAAGGCGCATCTGCGCTCCCTGCCGCTGCGGGTCGGCACGCGCGGCTCGCCGCTCGCGCTCTGGCAGACCCGGCATTTCCTGGGGCTGATCACGAAGTTCTGCCCGGTGCTGCGGAACGCCAAGGCCTTCGAGGAGCACGCGATCGCCACCTCGGGCGACCGCATCCAGGACCGGCCGCTGGCCGATGTCGGCGGCAAGGGGCTGTTCGCGAAGGAGATCCACGAGGCGCTGGCCGATGGCCGGGTGGACTTCGCCGTCCACAGCCTGAAGGACCTCGAGACCGAGCTGCCCCCCGGCATCGTGCTGGCCTGCACCCTGACGCGGGAGGACAGCCGCGACGCGCTGATCCTCGGCCCCCGCGCCGGTGCGGTGGACCCGGCCGACCCCTTCGCCTGCCTGCCGGCGGGCGCGGTGATCGGCACCGCCTCGGTCCGGCGGCAGTCGCAGATCCTGCATGCCCGGCCCGACCTGAAGGTCGAGATGATCCGCGGGAACGTGCAGACCCGCCTGTCCAAGGTGCGCGGGGAAGACGGGCCGGTCGCCTCCCTCCTCGCCCTCGCCGGGCTGCGGCGCCTGGGGCTGGAGGCGGAGGCGGCGGTGGTGCTCGACCCGGAGGCGATGGTGCCCGCCGCCGGGCAGGGCATCGTCGGCGTCACCGTGCGGGCGGACGACGTGGAGCTGCTCGACCTGCTCTCGGCCATCGAGGACCGGGAGGCGAAGGCGGTCAGCACGGCGGAACGCGCGCTGCTCGCGGCGCTCGACGGGTCCTGCCGCACCCCGATCGGCGGCCATGCGCGGCTGCTGCCGGGGGGGGAGCTGCACCTGACCGGGCTGGTCGCGCGGGCCGATGGCAGCTTCCTGCTGAAGCGCGCCCTGCACGGCGCCCCGGCGGATGCGGAGAGGATCGGCCGGGAACTGGGCGACAGCCTGCGCCGGGACTGCCCCGCCGACATCTTCGGCTGACCGGTCCGGGCGGGCCCGCCGCCATGGTCGAGGTCGCGCCCGGCGCGGTGCTCGTCACCCGCCCCGAGCCCGGCGGCGCCGAGACCGCGGCGCGGCTCGCGCGGCTCGGCTTGCGCGCGGTGCTGGCGCCGGCGCTGGTGCTGACCCCCCGCCCCTTCCGCCTGGCGCGCGCGCAGGCTGTGGTGCTGGCCAGCCGGGCGGGCGCGCGCGCCCTGCCCGCGCCGGTCCCCGGCCTGCCGGTGCTGGCGGTGGGCGAGGCCACGGCCGAGGCGGCGCGGGAACGCGGCTGGGCGGCGACCCCGGCCGGCGGCACCGCGGCCGACATCGTGGCCCATGCCGCGCGCCACCTGGACCCCGCGGCGGGGCCGCTGCTGCTGGCGGTCGGGCGCGGCTATTCGCTGGAGCTGGCGGCGGCGCTGCGCGCGCGGGGGTTCCGGGTGGTCCGGCGGATCGCCTATGTCGCCAGCCCCGCCACCGCCCTGCCGGAGGAGGCCGTGCGCGCGCTCCGCGCGGGAGAGGTGCGGACCATCCTGTTCCACTCGCCACGTTCCGCGCGCTGTGCCATCACCCTGTTCCGGGCCGCCGGCCTGGCCGCAACCGCCGCCGGGGCGGAGGCGTTGGCAATCAGCCCGCGGGTGGCCGAAGCCGCCGCGGCCGCCATCGCCCCCCTCGCCTGGCGCGCCATGCGCGTCGCCGGCCGACCCGACGAGGCTGCGCTGCTGGCGCTGCTCGGCCAGGGTGGCCGGGCGGCCGATGACCCGTCAGGAGAGACATGACCAACCCCAGCTACCTCGACCGGCTCCGCCGCTTCGACCCGGCCGTGCTGCCCATCCTGATCGCCGGCCTGGTGCTGGTGGGCGCGGTGGCGTGGCTGATCTCCCGCCCCCTGCCCGCGCCCGCCCCCTCGGCCGATGCGCGCCTCGGCGAGCAGGTGGCGACGCTCCGCGCCGAACAGGCCGCGGCGCAGCGCGCCGAGCAGGAACGCCAGGCGGGGCTGGAACGTCGGATCGCCGGGCTGGAAGGCACCGCGGCGCGGATCGCGGCGCTCGAAGCGCGCCCCGCGCCGGACCTCGCGCCGCTGCGCGAAGCCGTGGCGGCCGCGGCGGGCCGGGCGGAGGCCGCGGAACGGGCGGCCGCCGCGGCGGCGCAGCGCGACGCGACGCTGGAGGAACGCCTCTCCGGCCTCGCGCGCGACCTTGCCGCCCGGCCGGCGGTGGACCCCGCGGCGCTGGCGCCACGCAGCGCCCTCGACCAGCTTTCCGGCCGCCTCGACCGGCTGGCCGAGCGGCTGGAGACGGCGGCGCGGGAACAGCAGGCGCGCGACGCGCAGGAAGCCGCCCGGATCGAGCAGATCGGCCGCGACGCCGCCGCCCGGCAGGCGGCGATGGAACAGGCGCAGATCGCGCTGGGCCAGCGGATCGGCGCGGCGGATGCGGCGCTGGCCGCCCGCGCCGGGGCCGCCGATGCCCAGGCCGCGCGCATCGCCGCGCTGGAGACGGGCCTCGCCGGCCGCATCGCGGCGGTCGAGCAGCAGGTCGCGCAGCGCGCCGCGGCGCTGGAACAGCAGCTTGGCCAGCGCGGCGCGGCGATCGAGCAGCAGGCCGCGCGGATCGCGGCGCTGGAAGGCGCGGCGCAGCGTCTGGCGGCGCTGGAAGGCCGGTCCGCCCGGATGGCGACGGTGGATGCGCTGCGCGCGGCGCTGGAGGCCGGGCGGCCGCTCGGCCCGCAGCTCGCGACCCTGAACAACCCACCCGAGCCGCTGACCCGCTTCGCCACCGCCGCGCCGCCCACAGAGGCGGCGCTGCGCCTGGCCTTCGAGGAAGCGGCCCGCGCCGGCCGGCTGGCGAGCGAGCCGGCGCGCGACGGCCAGGGCGTGCTGGATTCCGCCGTCTCCCGCCTGTCCGGGCTGGTGACGGTGCGACGCGGCGAGGAGGTGGTGTGGGGCGATGCCGCCGCCGCCGAGATCGAGCGCGCGCGCCGCGCGGTGGAAGCCGGCGACCTGGAAGGCGCGCTGCGCTTCCTGACCCGCCTGCCCCCCGCCGCGCGGGAGGCGATGCGCGGCTGGACATCCCAGGCCGAGGCCCTGATCGCGGCGCGCGCCGCGCTGCGCCAGCTCGTGGCCGGCTGAGGCGCGGACGATGCGGAGCGCGCTTCTCTACCTGGTCCTGCTCGTCGCCGGCGTCGCCGGCATCCTCTGGATGGCGCGGCTCGGCGGCGACGTCGCCATCCGCGTGGCGGATGCGGAGGTCACGCTCGGCCTGCCCATCGCGCTGCTGATCCTGGCGGCGCTGTTCCTGCTGCTGCACGGCCTGCTGGCGCTGGTCGGCGCGCTGCGCCGCTGGCCGGCGCGCATCCGCGCGCGCCGCGCCGAACGCCGCCGCGGCGAGGGCGAGGCGGCGGTGACGCGCGCGCTGGTGGCGCTGGCCGCCGGCACGCCGGAGCTGGCGCGCATCGAGGTGCGGCGCGCGCGGGAACGCCTGGGCGACACGCCCCAGACCCTGGTGCTGGCCGCCGAGGCCGAGCGGCTGGCGGGGCGGGAGGACGCGGCCTCTGACGCGTTCCAGGCGCTGGCCGCCCGCGCGGATTCGCGCTTCCTCGGCCTGCGCGGCCTGCTGCGCCAGGCCATCGCGCGGGAGGACTGGGCGACCGCGCAGCGCCTTGCGCGCGAGGCGGAGGCCGCGCAGCCCGGCGCCGCCTGGCTGCGGCAGGAACGCGAGACGCTGGCGCTCCGCACGCGGGACTGGCGGGAGGCGCTGGCCCTGGCCGCGCCGGGCTCCGCCCAGGCGGCGCTGGCGCTGGCCGCGGCCGGGCAGGAGCCCGATTCCGCGCGCGCGGCGGAGCTGGAGCGGCAGGCCTTCCGCACCGATCCCGGCTTCGCGCCGGCGGCGCTCGCCCATGCCGCGCGGCTGAAGGCCGGCGGCAGCCCGCGCCGCGCCAAGGCGGTGCTGGAGGAAGCCTGGGCCGCCCGGCCGCATCCGGACCTCGCCAGCGCCTACCTGGAAGGGGAGGAGGACCCGCTGCACCGCGTCAAGGCGGCGGAGGCGCTGGTCCACAACAACCCGTCCCATCCGGAAAGCCACCTGCTGGTCGGCCGCATGGCGCTGGAAGCCGGCCTGACCGGCCGCGCCCGGCAGGAGCTGGAGGCGCTGACCGGCGCCGGCACCGCCGACCGGCGCGCCTATCTCGCGCTGTCCGACCTCGAGGAGGTGGAGCAGGGCGACAGCCCCGCCGGCCGCGCCGCGCAGGCGCGCTGGCTGCGCACCGCGGCGACCGCGAGCCCGGAGCCGCGCTGGCGCTGTTCGGCCTGCGGGACGGACCACGGCGCCTGGGCCCCGGTCTGCCCGGCCTGCGGCAGCGTCGGCACGATCGGCTGGACCAGCCCGCAGCAGCTTCCGGTGGCAGGGTAGCCTGCCCGGAGCCCCTCCCCCGCCCACGGGGGAGGGGAAAGGGCGCCCTATGCCGCCCGGCGCAGCCCGACGCCCATCTCTCCCAGCACCGCCTCGATCTGCGCCAGGGCGAAGCGGATGTCCGCTTCGCCGATCGCGCCGATCGCCGCGATGCGGATGGTGGGCTGCGCGGTGTTCCAGAAATTGCTGATCAGCACGCCGCGCCCCTTCATCAGCGCGATGAACCGCCCGAAGTCCCAGGCAGGGTCCTGCGGCTGGTGGACGTTGACGATGATCGGGCCCTGGTGCCGCTTCTCGACATAGGGGGTGAAGCCGAGCGCGACGAGGCCGTCGTACAGAACCTCGGCGTTGCGCGCATACCGCGCGAGCCGGGCGGGCTGGCCGCCTTCCGCGTCGTAGAGGTCCATCGCCACGCCGAAGGCGCGCAGCGCCTGCACGGCCGGGGTGAAGCGGAAGCTGCCCCAGCCATTGGCGACCGCATGTTGGTACACGTCCGCCAGGTCCAGCAGCCAGGACCCGGCATTGCCGCGGCAGGCTTCCAGCCGGGCGATGGGCGCCACGGCGAAGCCGAAGCCGGGCAGCCCTTCCAGGCACTTGTTGGAGGTGAACACCACCACGTCGCATTCCGGGTGGTCGGACAGGCGGAAGGGCAGCGCGCCGAAGCCGGAGACGGCGTCGCAGATCATCCGCCGCCCCGCCGCATGGATCACCGGGCCAAGGATGTTGGGGTCGTTGACGATGCCCGACCCCGTCTCGCTGACCACCACGGCCACATGCGTCACGTCCGGGTTCGCCTCCAGCGCGGCGGCGAGCCTTTCGGGCGCCATCGGCTCGGTGTCCGGGCCGGGCAGCGGCACCACGACGCGCCCCGCCTCGGTCGCGAGCCGCACCAGGCGGTCGGCGTAGTTGCCGTTCCGCACCGCCAGCAGCCTGCCGCCGGCCGGGACGAAGGTGCGGACCGCCGCTTCCACCACCATGTGCCCGCAGCCCGGCAGCGGCAGCGCGACGTCCACGCCCTCCACCCCGCCCGCGATGCGGACGATGCGCGGGCGCATGGCGGCGTATTCAGCGCGGAACTCGTCGTCCCACGGGGCGATGTCGTCGCCCATCACGGCGCGGACCTCGGGGCGGGTCTGCACGGGGCCGGGGATGAGCAGCAGCATGGGCGTTCCTGCGTGGTGGGGACCGGCCGGTATGCCCGCGCCGGGCGGCGCTTGGAAGCCTGCGGCGTGACCCGCCGCTCCGGCCATCCCGCCTCCGCGGACCGGGCGCTATGCCACCAGCGTCCCGCCGAGTTCGCGCCGCAGCTTGCGCAGGATGGCTTCCGTGAAGTCGGGGTAGTCGGCGCAGTCCATCGCGAAGCTGCCCGGCCCGCCGATCACCTCGGCCGCATAGTGGTCCAGCAGGTCCGGCTCCTCGTTCAGGATGGCCAGGCCGTTGACGGTGATGCCCGCCTGCACCGCCAGGTCGCGCATCGTCGCCGGCGCCCGCCCGGCATTGTGGCGCCCATCGCCCGAGACATCGAGGACGAGGCGCCGGGCCTCCGCCGGGAAGCGCCCGAGCAGCGCGAGGCCCGCCGCCATCCCCTCCCCGATCGCGGTGGCGCCGGGGGGCGGCAGGCGGGGGGCGTTCTCCACCGCCTCGGCCAGCGCCGCCGCGCCGTCCGGCCCGTCGAGCCGCATCCAGCCCACGGCGAGATCCTGCGCGCCGACGCCCGACCACAGCAGCAGGCAGACCGCCGCCGCACGGCGCGGGCCGGAGGTGGCGGCGGCCAGCACGGCCGGGTCGCGCAGCGCCGCGGCCGTGCCGCCGGCCATCAGGCCGAACTCGTCGAAATCGACGCTCGCCGACACGTCCATCGCGAGGCAGAGGGCGACATCCACGGGATCCATGCCGTGCTTTGTTGCAAAACTCCGCCGTTCCCGCCATGACGCGATGGCCCGGCTGCGCCCGCGGCCGTGGTGGGGAACGGAACGAGCCGAGGGTGGATGTTGATGGCGCGCGCCCTGGTCACGCCCGCGTGAATATGATCCTGTCCCCTCGCCCGGCTGCGGGCGGGGCGCCAAGCGCGGCCTGCGCGGGCCGGCGCGAGGGAGCCACCCCATGCAGACCACCACGACCGCCCCGCCGCCCGGCCAGCCGATGGCCGAGCCCGGCCGTCACGACGCCGGCGATGTCCAGGACCGCTCCCCGATGACCCCATCCCCCGACCATGCCGAGGATGCGGCGCCCATCTCCCGCATCGTCGCGGAGGTCGCGGCCGCCTTCCCCGGCGAACGCATCAGCCTCGGCGAGATGGCGGAGGCCTTCGGGGACCGCGCCTTCGGCCTGCTGCTGCTGCTGCTGCTGCTGCCCGGCCTGCTGCCGGGGATGGCGAGCGTCTTCGGCACGCCGCTGCTGATCCTCGGCGTCCAGATGGGGCTCGGGCTGCGGGTGCCGAAGCTGCCCGGCCTGCTCGCGCGGCAGACCATCAAGCGGTCTGACCTGCTGCTGCTCGCCTCCGCCTCCTCCAAGGGGCTGAAGCGCATCGAACGCTACATCAAGCCGCGCCCCGGCTTCTTCACCGGCCCCTTCGGCGAAAGGATGATCGGCTGGCTGACCGCCTATGTCGCCATCATGCTGATCCTGCCGGGGCCGGGCACCAACGGGCCGCCCGCCTTCGGCAACATCGTCATGGCGCTTGGCCTCATCGAGCACGACAGCAAGGTGACCGCCTGGGGCGTGGCGCTGACCATCCTCGGCTGCGCCTTCGCGACCGTGGTGCTGGTGCTGCTGGCCTGGCTCGGCATCGAGGCGCTGAACTGGCTGTTCTGAGGCCCCCGGCTTCCGCCCGGCCGCCACGCATGGTTAACTCCCGCCATGCGCCGGTGGCCCGCAAGGGCTGAAACGGGAACGCGCGAAGGGGTCCCACGACCCTAGCCCGCGGCTGCCCCCGCAACTGTAGGCGGAGCCGTCACCCCCACACGCCATTGGGCAGAGCGCCCGAGAAGGCGGGGATGACCCCGGAGGGATCCACCCCCGGCACTCCGCGAGCCAGGAGACCGGCCGGCGCAGAGACGTCCCGCGCGTGCCGGGCGGGGTGCACCGGCGCAACGGAGCGACAGCTCCCCGCAAGGCAATCGCCATGCGGGGCGCGCTCGTCTCCGCATGCGGCGACGACGCCAGCCGTCCCGGTCGGGCAACCGCACGGGGCATGTCGTCACGCCGCATGGAGAGTACCGATGCGCCGTTCCCTGTTGCTCGCCACCAGCGCCCTCGCGCTGGCCTTCACGCCTGCCCACGCCCAGCAGGCGCTGCCCGAGACCATCGTCACCGCCACCCGCATCCCGACGGAACAGGCCCGCGTGCCCGCCGCCGTCACCGTGCTGACCCGCCAGGACATCGAGGAACGCGGCTGGCGCAGCCTGGCCGAGGCGCTGGCCACCGTGCCGGGGATGCGCCTGGTGCAGGGCGGCGGGCTGGGCCAGCAGGCCAGCGCCTTCCTGCGCGGGTCGAATTCGCGCCACGTCCTCGTGCTGCTCGACGGCGTGCCGGTGAACGACCCGTCGGAGCCGAACGGCGCCTTCAACTTCGGCAACGAGATGCTGGGCGACATCGAGCGGATCGAGGTGGTGCGCGGCCCCGGCTCCTCGCTCTACGGGTCGGGCGCGATCGGCGGCGTGGTCAACATGATCACCCGCCGCGCGCCGATGGGCACGCCCGCCCGCGCCTTCGGCGACCTCGCCGCCGGCTCCAACCGCACGCTGCGCGGCGTGCTGGGGCTGGAGGGCACGACGCCCACCACGGATTTCCTGGTCGTCGGGCAGTCCATGTCGTCGCGCGGGAGCGACGCCACCGCGCCGCGCTTCAACGCCAACACCGGCGAGCGCGAGGGCTTCACCGGCGCGGCCGGCACCGCGCGGCTCGGCTGGGCGCCGGTCGAGGGCAGCCGCGTGGAGGGGCTGCTGCGCTGGCGGGAGAACGGGGCGGGGCTCGACAACATCCCCCGCGACGACCCGAACAACGAACAGACCGACCGCCGGCTCTACGGCCAGCTGCGCGGCGAGACGGCGCTGCTCGGCGGCGCCTGGACCACCGGGCTGCGCGCCGCCGTCACCGAGGACCGGCGCCGCAACGTCAACCTGCCCGACGGCCTGAACCCCACCCGCACCGACGACCTGTTCCGCGGCACGCGCCAGGTCCTCGACTGGGGCAACCGGGTGCGGCTCGGCGATCTCGGCCCGCTGGAGGAGGCGGGGATCGCCTTCGGCGCGACGCATGAGCGCGAGAGCAGCGACAGCCAGGCGGGCAGCCCGCCCTTCCGCACCTCGGTCGACGCGACCGCGCGCAACACCGCCTTCCATGCCGGGGCGCAGGCGCGCGTGCTCGGGCGGCTCGACCTCTCGGCCGGGCTGCGGCAGGACCTGGCGGAGGACTATGACGGCTTCACCTCCTGGCAGCTCGGCGCCGTGCTGGCCCTGCCGGAGGCGCAGTCCCGGCTCCGCGCCTCGGCCGGCACCGCCTTCAAGGCGCCGTCGCTCTACCAGCGCTTCGGGCGGATCGGCACGAGCTTCCGGGGCAACCCGGACCTGTCGCCCGAAAGGTCCTTCGCCTGGGAGGTGGGGGGAGAGACGGACATCCCGCTGTTCGGCCGCGACGACGGCGCGACGCTGGGCGCCACCTGGTTCGACACGCGCTTCCGCGACCTCATCAACTTCAACGCCGCCTTCTCCACGCTCGAGAACGTGGAGCGGGCGCGGGCACGGGGGGCGGAGCTGTCGCTGGTGCTGCGGCCGATGCCCTGGCTGGATGCCAGCGCCGCCTGGACGGTGACGGAGACGCGCGACGAGGCGACGGGACGGCCCCTGCCACGCCGGCCGCGCAACGTGCTGACCCTGGCCGCGCGCGTCGCGCCGACGGACCGGCTGGTGATCGCGCCGGAACTGCTGTTCACCGGCCCTTCGCCGGAAGGCGCCTTCGCCGCCTACGACAACACCGGGAGGTCCTTCACCTCCATCACCTACAACAAGGCGGGGACGGTGCTGAACCTGACGGGATCCTACCGCGTGTCGGAGGGGATCACCGCCTATGCCGAGGGGCGGAACCTGACCGGCAGCCGCTTCGAGCCCGCCAACGGCTTCGTCGTGCCGGGGCGCAGCCTGCTGGCGGGGGCGCGCTTCACCTTCTGAAGGGGCGCCCGTCCCGTCCCTCCCCTCCCGGCCGGGGGGAGGGATCGCGGGGCGGCGCGACCTTCGGGCGGTTCATGCGTTGGGCCACCATGCCCCTCCTCACCGCCGAGGACCTGCGCCCGCATTCCCGCCTCGCCTGGGCGTGCCTTGTGGCGCTGCTCGGCGTCGCGGCCTGGCTGGCGGTGCTGGAGCGGACGGATGCGGCGATCGGCACGCTTGGCGCGCTGGTTGGCTGCCTCGCCCTCGTCCTGCCCCCGCGGGAGAGGATGGGCGCCCTGCCCTGGCGCCTGCGCAGCCTGCCGCGCCGCTGCGACGCGGCGCCCATCCTGGCGACGCTGACGAGCTGCCCGGGCTACGGGCTCGGCTGGTTCTACGGCGACAACCTGTATGACGAGGCGGTGCACCTGCTGAACGGCACCCTGGCCGGGGCGGTGCTGGCGGCGCTGCTGCTGGCCGATGCCCGGCCCCGCACGGGGCGTGAGATGGCCTGGGCCGCGCTTGGCGGCGGCATGGTGCTCGCGGTCGGCTGGGAGGTCTTCGAATGGGCCACCGGGCTGATCGGGGATGCGGTGGACACGGTGACCGACATCCTGCTGACGGCGGGCGGCGTGGTGGCCGGCGCCGCCTTCACCGCCAGCCGCCAGTCCGGCCAGCTGCCCGGCCGCATGGCGGGGCGGTAGGCGCGCGGCTCAGCCGGCGGGCCCGGCGGCCGCCTGCCGGCGGGGCGCGCCGCGTGCCGCCCCCTGCCGGGGCACCTGCCGCCCGCCGGCGCGCCCGGCCTCGGCCACCGGCTCGTCGCCTTCCAGCGCGGTCAGGAAGCGGCGGCACCAGATGCCGGCCGTGGTGGCCCGCACCGCGCGATCCATGCGCTGCCAGCGGTCCAGGCGTTCATCCGCCGGCATGGTCAGCGCGACGTCCAGCGCCTCGGCGATGTCGTCGGGGTCGAGCGGGTTGACCAGCACCGCCCCGTCGAGGTCGAGCGCCGCGCCGGCGAAGCGCGACAGGATCAGCACGCCGGGATCGGCCGCGTCCTGCGCGGCGACGTATTCCTTCGCCACCAGGTTCATCCCGTCGCGCAGCGGCGTGACCAGCCCGATGCGCGCGAGGCGCATGTAGCCCGCCACCGTCGGCCGCGCGACCGCGCGCGTGATGTAGCGGATCGGCGCCCAGTCCGGCTCGGCGTACTGGCCGTTGATGCGGCCCACGCTCTCGTCCAGTTCGCGGCGCAGCGCGCGGTACTGCGCGACGTCGCCGCGGCTGACCGGCGCGACCTGCAGGAAGGTGACCTTGCCGCGATGGCGGGGGAAGCGCTGCAGCAGCTTGCCGAAGCCGGCGATGCGCTGCGGCAGGCCCTTGGTGTAGTCCAGCCGGTCGATGCCGATGGCCAGCGCGCGGTCCACCAGCGAGGCGCGGAGCTGCGCCACCTCCTTCGAGCGGAAGCGCCGCGCGGCGAGTGCGGCGAAGCCCGCGGCGTCGATGCCGATGGGAAAGGCGCCGACGCGCAGCGCCGCATCGGCCAGGCCCGCGGCCATCAGCGCGCCGCGCAGGTTCTCGGCATCGTCCTCGGTCTGCAGGCCGATGGCGTCGAGCGCGCCCATCGCCTCGATGATGGCCCCCGCATTCGGCAGGCCGGTGAAGACGGCGCGCGGGGGGAAGGGGACGTGCAGGAAGAAGCCGATCCTCTGCCGGCAGCCCAGCGCGCGGAGTTCCGCCGCAAGCAGGAACAGGTGGAAGTCGTGGATCCAGATCGTGTCGTCGGGCCGCAGCAGGGGCGCCAGCGCGGCGGCGAAGGCGGCGTTGACGCGGCGGTAGCCGACCCAGTCCTCCCGGTCGAAGCGCGCGACGCCGAGCCGGTAGTGCAGCACCGGCCACAGCGCCCCGTTGGCGAAGCCCTGGTAGTAGTGGCGGTAGTCGACCTCGCCGAGGTCGATGGTGGCGTAGGCCGTGCGGCCATGGCGGAATTCCGAGGGCACGGTCGCCGTCTCCGCCGCCGTCCCGCCCGACCAGCCGAACCACAGCGCGTCCCGCCGCGCCAGCGCGTCCTTCAGCGCGACGGCGAGGCCCCCCGCGCTCGCCCCGCGCTCCCGCGGGTCGGGGGTGCGGTTGGCGACGATGACCAGCCGGCTCATGAAGGGATGGCCGCCTCGTCCGCCGCGAAGCGCGCCAGCCATTCCCGGAAGGCCGCCGGCGTGCCGAAGGCGTCCTGCAGGCGCAGCCCGACCCCGCCCGCCGCCCGCGCCGCCGCCATCCCCGCCTCGTCCGTCACGTCGTCGCCGACGAACAGCGGCTGGCGCCCGGCGAAGGGCGCGCGCGCCAGCAGGGTGGCGACCGCCGTGCCCTTGGAGACGGCGCGCGGCGTCACCTCCCACGCCATGCGCGCGGGCATCAGGGTGAAGTCGGGATGGTCCTCGACCAGCGTCGCCAGCAGGCCGCGCGCCGCGGCCGCGGCTTCCGGCGCCTGGCGGTAGTGCAGCACCAGGCCGTGCGTCTTGTGCTCGACGAAGGCGCCCGGGAAGGCCGCGGCGATCCGCTCGGCGCGGTCGCGCCATTCCGCCGGCGGCACCGCCAGGGGCGGGCCGGTCACCGGTGCTTCGGGCGCCAGGCGCAGCGCGGCGCCGTGGTCGCCCACCTTCACGATCGGGACGGGCAGGTAGAGGTCGAGCTGCGCCATCGGCCGGCCGGAGACGACCGCAAGCGCCCCGTCCAGCCGCGCCGACAGGCGTTCCAGCAGGGCGGGCAGGTCATCCGGGATCGTCACCGCCTCCGGCGTCGGGGCGATCTCGACGAGGGTCCCGTCGAAGTCCAGGAACAGGGCTGCCCGGTCGGGGCTGAAGGTCTCGCCATCCATCGCGGCGGACCAAAGCGGATCAGCGCGCCGGGTTTGGCCGCTGTCGCAGAGTTGTGAGCGCGGGACGCTGCAACGCCCGCGGTCCGGATGCTCTCAGCGCGTTGGCGCCGCCGAGGGCTTCATGCCCCAGAGGGCGAGCGCAGGCGGCAGGACGCCGACCAGCAGCCAGTGGACCAGCGCGCCCTGGCGGGTCAGCAGCTGCGCATCCCAGGCCAGCACCGCCATGAACTGCGCGACCAGCAGCCAGATCACCGAGATTGCCAGCGCGGCGGTTTCGGCCTGGATGGCCGAGAGGGCTCTCTTCATCGTCGAAAGGGTCCGATGCTCGAAGGCGGCGTTCGTATGTCGTATGCTTTACACGAAACCGTGAGCACGTCCACACGGAAAAGAGAGCCCCGGCGCAGCCTGCCCTGGTGTCCCGCCCAACCGCCGCCCGATCGGCAAATGGTTCCCAGCCCGCCCGATCCGTCGTAGACCGCCCCGGCGTGCCCCTGTGGCGGAACGGTAGACGCAGGCGACTCAAAATCGCTCGCCCGAGAGGGTGTGGGAGTTCGAATCTCCCCGGGGGCACGGTGTCCGGCGGTGGATCATGACCGGGCCGGCGTTACATTAAATCCAGTTCACTACAACCATACGGCGCTGGCCTGCCCAGGCGGGCACATGCTCTACCGTCGGGCGAGGAAGGCGACGTGACAACACTCGCCTGGGGGATCCGCCTATTTCGGAGATGTTGAAGGAAGCCGCGCGGCTGCGTGCCCGCGCGGCCGAATGCCATGAGCTTGCCCGGTTGACGAGCTACCGTCCCGACCGGGACCTCATGCTCGAACGCGCGCGCGCCTACGAACACGCGGCCGAGCAGCTGGAGCGCCAGGCGGCGCAGCCGGCCTGCTGAGGCGCATGGCGCGCCCGGCGGCCCGCGTGGACGCGTCCCGGCCCGGCCGGTAGCGTCGCGCCGCACGCAACGGGGGAGTTCCGCGCGCATGGCCGAACGCAGGCTGGGCATCGTCTTCAACGGCGCGACCGGGGAGCTGGCGCGACGCCAGCACCTGCCCGGGCTGCTGGCCATGGTCCGCGAAGGCGGCCTCGCGCTGTCGAACGGCGACCGCTTGGTGCCGGACCTGCTGCTGGTCGGCCGCTCCGCCGAGCGGCTGGCGCCGGTGGCGCGGGCGCTCGGCGTCGAACGCTGGACGACCGACCTCGACGCGGCGCTCGCCTCGCCCGACCATCCGGTCTTCTTCGATGCCGGCGCGACCGGCGGGCGGGTGGAGCTGGCGCATCGCGCCATCGCGGCGGGCAAGCATGTCTACATCGAGAAGCCGGTGGCGCGGGACCTGGCGGGGGCGCTCGGCCTGCTGGACGCCGCGCGAAGGGCGGGGGTGAAGCACGGCACGGTGCAGGACAAGCTGTTCCTGCCGGGATTCGCGGCGCTGCGCGGCCTCATCCGCTCCGGCGCGCTCGGGCGGCTGCTGGAGCTGCGGCTCGAGATGGGGCGCTGGATCTTCGATGGCTTCGACGTGCCCGGCCAGCGGCCGAGCTGGAACTACCGGAAGGCGGACGGCGGCGGCCTGATCCTCGATATGTTCCCCCACTGGCGCTACATGCTGGACGGGCTGGCGGGGGAGGTGCGGTCGGTCAGCGCCGTGCACCGCACGCAGGTCCCCCGCCGCGTGGACGAACACGGCCAGCCCTACGAGGTCGACGTGGAGGACGCCGTCTTCGCCAAGCTGGAGCTGGAGGGGGGCGTCATCGCCTCGGTCAACAGCTCCTGGGCGACGCGGGTGCGGCGCGATGCGGGCATCCAGGTGCAGGTGGACGGCACGCTGGGCTCGGCAGTCGGCGGTCCCTTCGAATGTTGGGTCCAGACGCTGGCCGACACGCCGAAGGGCGCGATCGCCTCCGCCATCCGCCAGACCGCCAGCTTCTTCGACCAGTGGACGCCCGTGCCGGTCGAGCAGGAGCCGGTCGGCAGCTACCGCGCGGGGTGGGAGCTGTTCCTGCGCCACGTCGCCGAGGACGCGCCCTTCCCCTATTCGCTGCTGGAAGGCGCGAAGGGCGTGCAACTAGCCGAGGCCGCGTACCGCAGCCACCTCGAGCGGCGCTGGGTGGACCTCCCCAGCCTTGGGTAGTGCGCGGGCGGGTCAGCCTCCACGGGCGGCGCGCAGGTCCCGCCAGCCCTCGGCGACATGGCCGGCGATGACGTGCCATTCGTGGTGGCGCTGGACGAAGCGGCGCGCCGCCTCCCCCGCGCGGCGCACCGCCTCGGGCGAGGCGAGCGCCGCCTGCAGCGTCTCCACCAGCGAGTCGAGGCTGCCCTTGCGGAACAGCCATCCCGTCTCGCCGTGGCGCACGATCTCCGCGATGGCCTCCACGTCGGAGCCGATGACCGGCTTGGCCATCGCCATCGCCTCGAAGGGCTTCAGGGGGGAGACGAGCTCGGTGATCGCGGTCGGGATGCGCGGGAAGACCGCGATGTCCACCAGCGAGTAGTAGTCCGGCACCGCGTCGAAGGGCACGCGGTCCAGCAGGATGATGCGCCCGCCATGGTCGAGGTCGCGCAGCAGCGCCTCCATCTCGGCGCGGGCGGGGCCGTCGCCCACGATCAGCAGGCGGAAGGCGATGCCGCGGCGGTGCAGTTCCGCCGCGGCGCGGCACAGGTCGGGCAGGCCCTCGTACTGGGCGAAGGTGCCGATGTAGCCCAGCACCACCTCCCCCGGCGCGATGCCGACCGTCGCGGCCAGCGCCGCGTTCCGCGGCGCCGGCACGAAGCGGGAGGTGTCGCAGCCATTCGGCGCGATGCGCGCCGCCGAGATGTCCACGCCGCGGCGCGCCATCTCGCTCCGCACGCCGCGGGTGATGGTGAACAGCAGGTCCGCGCGCGCGGCCACGAAGCTTTCCATGTCGCGGAACAGGGCGAAGTGCTCGCTCGCCTCGTAGCCTGGCGTGTAGGAGGCGCGCGTCACCTCCCACAGCCCGCGCATCTCGTAGCAGAAGGGCAGGCCCGTCATGCGCGCGGCCATCAGCGCGGGCAGCCCCACCATCCAGTTCGACGCGGCATGGATCAGGTCCGCCCCGGCGGACAGCGCGGCCATCGCGATGCGGTCCGCGCATTCGGCGATGTAGGCGTGCAGCGTCATGGTCAGCCTGTTGGCCTCCGCCCCGCCGAGATGGAGGTAGGGGACGCCGTCCTCCGTCTCCAGCATCGCCCCCGCGGGCATCCGCTTCTCGGCGTCCCAGGGATAGCCGAGCCGGCTGACCGCGATCACGTCCTCCCCGGTCCCGAGCAGGCCGCGCAGCAGGTAGTGCGAGCGCAGGACGTAGCCGTTCTGGTCGTAGGGCAGGCAGCGCCACAGCACGTAGAGCGCGCGCCGCCGCCCCGCCGGCGCCGTCACGCGGCGCCCCGGCAGGACCGGCTGCGCCTGCGCAAAGTCGTGCCAGGACCGCAGCTGGCGCAGGTGGCGGATATTGGCCCGCGTCGGCGCGGCGCGTGCCACGTCGAGGCTGCGCGCATAGGCCTCGGCCGGCAGGGACAGCGAATCGCCCAGCCGGAAGGCCCTTGCCGCCGCGCGCAGCAGGCGCGCATCGCCATGGCGCAGCAGCGCGGCCCGGAAGGCCGCGCGTTCCCCGGCCGTGGCCCCGCGATGGGCGGGCAGCAGCGCGGCCATCGCCTCGCTCCGCGCCGCCATGGTGAGACGACGGCCGTCGCGCAGCATGGCGTCCAGGCGGCCCTCCAGCGTCGCCGGATCGGCGCCGCCGGGCGGCGGTGGCGGGGCGCGACGCCGCCCCTCGCCGCGCGCATCGAGCAGCGCCGCGTGCTCATCCGCCTCGGCGGCGGCCTCCTCCACGCTCGACAGCCGGTTGAGCACCGACTGGAACAGCGCGGGGGACAGCGAGGCGGCCGGCCCCCCCGCCCCGGCCAGCGCCCCAAGCAGCGCGCGCCGCGCCGCCGCGCCATCGGGGAAGGGCAGCGCGCCGGCGGAACGCCCGGCACCCCCGCCATCCGCCGGCAGGGGCGGCAGCCGGATGTCGTGCTCCGCCCCCTCGATGCGGAGCGACAGCCCGTCCCGCTCCCCGGGCCCGAGCAGCGCGAACAGCGGCAGGCGGAAGCCGTGCCCGGCGAGCCCGCGTCCGGCCAGTTCCCGCCGATGCTCCGCGCAGGGCCAGGCCAGCAGGTCCGCCCCGCCGCGCCGCAGCACCACCCGCGCCGGCGCGAAGGCCGGGCCATGCGCCCAGCCCAGCAGGACGCCACCGGCGAGATGCGTGGCCGCGCCATCCGCCGGCACCACATGCTCGACCGGGCTGCCCGCCAGGTCCCACCCGCCCTCGGCCGCCACCGCGCGGACCCGTGCCCGCCCGCCATGCGCGCGCAGCGCCGCGCCGATGTCGAGGGCGAAGCCGCGCGCATCCGCCCCGAGCCGCGCCAGCGCGGGCCCCGGCACCGGGCGGTCCGCCGCGACCTCCCCCACCGGGACGTCGTCGAGGAGGATGCGGACCACCGCCTCCCCTCCCCCCGCCGGGCGGCGCATCCAGCCGACGACGCGGCCGGCGCGGATGGCGTTGAGGCGCCCGCGGATGCCGCTCATGCCTCCGGCGGCTCCTCGGCGTCTCGGATGGCGGCATCGGCGCCGGCCCCCTCGCCGAATGCGTCGATGGTGGCCAGCACGCGCAGCAGCACGGCCTGGTCGACCTCCACCCAGCCGTCGAAGGGCCGGTCGCCGGGCAGGGTGCCGGCGGGGCTGTCGGGGGCTGTCATGTCGGGGCGCGGTCCGGGCAAGTGGGGGTCGCCGCGGCGGGCGCGGCCCATGGGGTCCGCGATGCGGGCGCGGCGGGCGCTGTCTCGCACGCGGTGCGCGGGGGGGTCAACGCGGGGCCGGCGCTTCCTCGCCCTCCGCGGGGCTCCAGCGGTCGAGGACCGGCTTCAGCAGCCCGAAGCGCGCCAGTTCCGCCTCCGGCTCCGCCACATGGACGAGGTGGGGGTTCAGCCGGTTGCTGACATTGCCGCCATGGACGAATTGCAGCCACATCGGCTGGCGCGTGACCGGCAGGAAGACCTGCCCCGCATCGAGCACGCGGGAGTGGTTGATCTGCAGCACGGTCGCGACGCGCGCCGGCCCGTCCGCGGGCAGGCGCTCCACCCGCGACAGGAAGGCGTTGTTGGTCTGCGGGAACAGCCGGAAACGGCCGGCGCCGTACTGGGCGCCGTAGGGGAACACGATCCAGTGGTCGTCGAGCGCGGGCCGCGCGGCCTGCACGGCGGCGGCGTATTCGGCCAGCGTCGCGAAGAACAGCCGGTTCAGCGCATCGTCGTTGTCGAGCCGCGTCGTCACCAGCCAGCGGTGGGACGGCGTGCGCCGCAGCTCGATCTCGCGCAGGAAGGGCAGCTGCAGGCCTTCCGCGACGCCGTCCGTGGTCTCCTGCCAGACCGGCACGATCCAGTCATGCGCCGCGATGGCGTCGAGCACCGGCCGCACCGCGTCCCGCCGCGCCGCGTCGAAGCCGATCAGCCAGAGATCCGGCCGCGGCCGCTGGGAGAGGACGCTGCGGAGGCAGACATGGCGGAAGATCCCGACCCTGGCGGAGAGCCAGGCGGCGAAGCTCTCCTCGTCCAGCAGGCGGCCGGCCTCGCGGAAGCCCGGCAGGACCATGTTGAAGCGCGTCAGCAGGACCGTCAGCGCATCGAGCGGGGGGCGCGCCGGGTCGTGCCTGTAGAGCGCGTCGCCGAGGACCAGCCGCATCGCCATCCGTATCCCCCTGCCGCCGAGGCGGCCCCTCTCTGCGCCCCGCGCCGGCCGGCGGCAATGCCGCGCCGCGCCGTCCCTTTGACAGGACGGCGAGGGCCGCCGCAGGCTCGCGGCGAATTGTGGTGGATCGGTCCTCCCATGCGCCTCGACGAACTCGGCCTCCGCCATGGCACGGACAAGGCAAGCAACCGGCACGACTTCCTCCGCACCTACGAACGCTACCTCGCGGGGATGCGGGACAGCGCGGCGGCGGTGCTGGAGGTGGGCGTCCTCGACGGTGCATCGCTCCGGATGTGGGCCGACTACTTCCCGCGCGCCGCGATCCTCGGCATCGACGTGAAACCCGAGAGGGCCGCGCACCGGACCGACCGCATCGGCGTCGAGATCGGCAATGCGGGCGACCCGAAGTTCCTCGCCGCGGTCGCCGGGCGGCACGGGCCCTTCGACCTCATCCTCGATGACGGCAGCCATCTCTGGGACCACCAGCAGCTCGCCTTCCGCCGGCTGTTCCCGCATCTGCGGCCGGGCGGCGTCTTCATCATCGAGGACATCAACACGAGCTACGTGCCGCGCTACGGCCGGGACCGCGGCGCGCTGCCGACCACGGCCTGGATGAAATACTACCTCGACTTCCTCCTCTCCGTCGGGACGGAGCCGAACGCGCCGACGCCGGGCGAGGACGAGGTGGCGCAGATCTGGCGCAACCAGGTCGCCGAGGCCTGCGCGATCCGCAAGTCCCTCATCCTGGTGAAGCGGCAGGCCAGGGCGCCGAAGGCGGACGGGCCGGGGGGCGACGCG
This sequence comes from Falsiroseomonas sp. CW058, assembly GCF_050563535.1. Taxonomy (NCBI): domain Bacteria; kingdom Pseudomonadati; phylum Pseudomonadota; class Alphaproteobacteria; order Acetobacterales; family Roseomonadaceae; genus Falsiroseomonas; species Falsiroseomonas sp. CW058. Next base: position 12,531 of record NZ_JBNXUO010000032.1, on the reverse strand, counting down.
GCGGTCTGACGCCGCCCGCCGCCATGGCCGGCCGGCAGCGTCACCCCATCGGCGCGGGGTCTTCCAGTTCCGGCGCGATGCTGCCGGGCAGGCCGAGCTCGAAGGCGTTCAGCGTCAGCGACACGAGGCAGTAGTAGCCGAGGATGCCGACCAGCTCGACCAGCCCCTGCCCGCCCAGCGCCGCGGTCGCGCTGTCATGCAGCGCCCGCGGCACGCGCCCGGTGGAGAGCAGGGTGGTGGACACCTCGTAGACCGCGCTTTCCCGCGCATCCGCCAGCGCGGGGCGGCGGCGCGCGGCGATGGCGGCGATCACCTCCGGCTCCAGGCCCGCCTTCAGCGCCTCGCGCTTGTGCGCGGTCCATTCGTGGTGCGAGGTCCAGTGCCGCCCGCAGACCAGGATCGCCATCTCGGACAGCTTCGGCTCCAGCGTCGTGCCGTAGCGCAGGAATTCGCCGAGCTTCTGCGCGCGGCTGGCCAGTTCCGGGCTGCGCAGCCAGGCGACCATGGGCGCGGGGACGCGGCCGCGGATGCCGGCCACCACCTCCGCGACCGCCGCCTTCTGCTCCGGCGTCATCGCGTCCTCGGGCGGCAGTTCCAGGCGGGCCATGCGGTTTCCTCCCTGCGCGGCGTGATGGCATGGTGATGCCGAAACGCGCGCGGCGCGACAAGCCAGGGGAAACCACGCCATGCAGCAGCGCTTCGCCGGCCGGATCGCCCTCGTCACCGGCGCGGGCTGCGTCGGCCCCGGCTGGGGCAACGGCCGCGCCATCGCGGTGGCCCTCGCGCGGGAAGGCGCCGCGGTCATCGGCCTCGACCGCAGCCCGGACGCGATGGCGGAGACGGCGGCGCGCATCGCCGCGGATGGCGGCCGGTTCGAGGCGGTGGCCGCGGACGTGACGGACGGCGCCGCCATCGCCCGCATCGTCGCCGATGCCGCGGCCCGCCACCGCCGCATCGACGTGCTGGTGAACAATGTCGGCGGATCGGCGCCCGGCGGCCCGGTGGAGATGGCGGAGGAGGTGTGGGACCTCCAGGTGGACACCAACCTCAAATCCGTCTTCCTGATGCTGAAGCATGTCCTGCCGGTGATGGAGGCGCAGGGCGGCGGCGCGGTGGTCAACCTCGCCTCCACCTCCGGCATCCGCTGGACCGGCGCGGCGCAGGTCGCCTATGCGGCGTCGAAGGCCGGCGTCATCCAGCTGTCGCGCGTGGTCGCGGTGCAGTATGCGGCGCGCGGCATCCGCGTGAACACGGTGGTGCCGGGGCAGATGCACACGCCGATGGTGGAAGCCCGCCTGGCCGGCCAGCGCGCGGGCGGCGACGTGGCGGCGATCGTCGCGCAGCGCGTCGCGCGCATCCCGCTCGGCTTCGCGGGCGACGGGCGGGACACGGCGAATGCCGTGCTGTTCCTCGCCTCCGACGAGGCGCGGTTCGTCACCGGCACCGAACTCGTGGTGGATGGGGGGATGTCGGTGCGCTGCGGATAGGCGTCACCGCCTCTCCTGCGCGCGGACCCTCTCGCGATGCGCGGTGTAGAGCCCGCTCGCCGCGATCACCAGCGCGCCGACCAGCGTCCAGCGGTCCGGCACCGCGCCGAACACCACCAGCCCGAGCAGGCCGGAGGTGATGAGCTGCACGTAGCTGAACGGCGCCAGCACCGATGCCGGCGCCACGCGATAGGCCAGCACCACCAGCCATTGCGCGACGCTCGACACCAGCCCGATGGCAAGCCCCAGCCAGAGCTGCGGCCAGGTCGGCACCTGCACGCCGAAGGGCAGCAGCAGCGTCAGCAGCAGGAAGCCCACCCCCGCGGTCCAGGCCAGCGTCGTCGTGGTCGCGTCCACCCCCGCCATCCGCCGCGTCACCACCGCCGCCATCGCCCAGAAGGCCGAGGAGGCGATCGGCAGCAGCGCCGCGACCTGGAAGGCATCCGTGCCCGGCCGGATGACGATGAGCGCGCCGAGCAGCCCGACGCAGAGCGCGCTCCACCGCCGCCAGCCCACCACCTCGCCCAGGAAGACCACCGACAGCGCGGTGATGAAGGCGGGCGAGACGAAGTTGATCGCCGTCGCCTCGGCCAGCGGCAGGTGGCGCAGCGCCAGGATGAAGAAGATCGCCGATCCCGCGACGCCCACCGCCCGCAGCACCTGCAGCCCCGGCGCGCGCGACCGCAGCACGCCGAGCCCGCCGCGCCGCATCAGCGGCATCACCGCCAGCGTGACGAAGACCAGGTAGCGCAGCCAGGCGATCTCCACCGGCGGCAGGCTCTCGCCGAGGCGCTTGGCCATGGTGTCGGAGACCGAGAACAGGCCGATGGCCGACATCTGCAGCGCGATGCCGCGCAGCGGGTCGTCCACGCGCGCCGCCACCGCCGGATGCCGAGCCTCGTCGCGTTGCGCCATGGGCCGATCCCACCACGCCGCCCGCCACCGGTCCACCGCCGCCGGCGCGGGGCTGCCGGCACCGGGGCCGGTTTGCGGCAGATCAAGGCGGCCGCGATCGCGGCGCGGCTTCACTCCGCGCCAGGCCCTCCTGCCTTCCCGGCGGGGGGATGGCTGCCGCATCCGGACGGAACGCAGGAGTGGAACGGATGGGACGCGCCCTCGATGCCCTGCTCGACACCGCCCCGCCCGCGCTCCGCGACCGCGCCGACGCGCCGCGGCTGATCGCGGGCTCGCAGGGGGTGCGCCGCCCCTCGTCCCGGCTGCTCGGCGCGGGGGCGGGTCCGGCGGCGGCGGCCTTCCTGCGGAGCCTCGCCGCCGCGCTGCGCGGGGCAGGGGCGGCGGACGCGATCCCGCTCGCCTCCCTCCCGCCCGGGGACCGCCGCGCGGTGCTGGACCTGCTGGGCGAGGGCGAGGTGCGGATCGAGATCGCGCCCGGCCCGGTGCTCGCGGTGGAATCCGTCATGCCCGGCGTCTGGCGCATCCGGGACGCGGCGGGCGGCCCTGTGCGCATCGAGGCGGGCGAGGTGCCGGCCGTGCTGCGGGAGGCGCTGGCCCGCTGCCCGGCCGCCCCGCCCGCCGGCGGACGGCCCGACACCGCCTTCGCGGAGGAGGTCGCGCGCCTTGCCGCGGGCTTCGCGCCGGGCGCGGCCGGCCGGGTGCTGGCGCCGGACCCGGCGGCAATGCCTGCCCTGGCCGCCTGGCTGGGCGAGGGGCCGGTGCGCGCCACCGTGCTGGGCTATGGCGGGGTGGAGGTGTCCGCCACCCGGTCCCGCCACCTGTGGCGCCTGCGCCACCACGATGCGCGCGGCGGCGCTGCGCGCGACACGATCGAGGTCGGCGACATCCCGGAGGCGCTGCGCGCCGCCCCGCAGGACATGGCCGACAGCGCGGAGCGGCTCGAGGAGGTGGTGAAGGCCTTCGCGCGCTGACGGCGATCCGGGGATGCCGCGCCGCGCGACCCGGCGGGATCGGGGAAGGATGTCGCTTTCCCGCGCCGGGGGGCTTGCACGCCGCGCCGCCTGCCGCGTTCCTGTCCGCCCATGGCAGGAGTACCGCACCATGCCCCATGACGGGCACGACCACCCGAGCATCCCCGAGGATGGCTGGAAGCACAGCGGCGTCCGCGTGATCCCGGGCGACAGCCTCGATGCCAACACCGCGCAGACGCCGGGGATGCACCGCGCGGCCGCGATCAACGCGGCGCGCACCGGCGCGCAGAAGATCTGGGCCGGCACCGTCCACATCCACCCCGACGCCAAGACCGGCGCGCACCACCACGGCCCGCTGGAAAGCGTCATCTACGTGGTCAGCGGCCGCGCCCGCATGCGCTGGGGGGAGAGGCTGGAATTCGTGGCCGAGGCCGGGCCGGGAGACTTCATCTACGTCCCCCCCTTCGTCCCCCACCAGGAGATCAACGCCAGCAGCGACGAGACGCTGCGCTGCGTCCTGGTCCGCAGCGACAACGAGGCGGTGGTCGTCAACCTCGACATCGAACCGGTGGAGAAGCCCGAGGGCGTCGCCTGGATCGACCCGATCCACAAGGCGCCCTGATCCGCATGGGCCAGCATGGATGCCGGCGCATCCATGCCCCCCATCCTGCCATGCGTCGCCGCCGATTCGGCGGCGGCCGGCCGCGGGCCGGGACGGCCGCGCGGCGGCCTCACATCCAGCGACGGACGCGGCCGCGATAGGCGTCGTAGGCCGCGCCGAAGCGGCGCGCGAGATACGCCTCCTCCCGCGCGACCACCAGGCGGTCGAGCAGGCCGTGCAGCACCGCGACGCCGACCCAGCCCCACAGCGTGCCCCACATCAGCGCCAGCCCCGTCGCGACCAGCAGGAAGCCGAGATAGATCGGGTTGCGCCCGAAGCGGAACGGCCCGGACTCCACCAGCGCGGCATCGGGCCGGTCGGGGCGCGGGTCGTTGCCGGCCTTCGCCATCACCGCCAGCGCCCAGCCGATCAGCGCCAGCGCCAGGAACACCACCATCCAGCCGAGTTCCGGCGCCGGCGGGCCGAGCCGGACCGTCCAGACGCGGTCGAGCCCCCAGGCCGCGGCCATCACCGCCGCGGCGATGACCGGCGGCGGGACGCGCACCCCCGGCCCATGCGTGTCGGCGTCAGGCGGGTTCACGGGTGGGCAGCCTCATCCAGCCGGGGATGCGCGGGGTCAGCACGGCCTCGGCGCAGCGCAGGGCGCCGCCGGCCTCCGCCGCCTCGATCCGCAGCAGGGCGAGGCCCTGCCCGTCGCGGGCCGAGCGCATCTCCCCCACCTCCGCCCCGTCGCGCGTCACCGGCGTGCCGGGCGGCGGCAGCGGGCCCGCGACCGCGACGGGAAACAGCCGCTTCTTGAGCAGCCCGCGATACTTCGTCCGCGCCGTCAGCTCCTGCCCCATGTAGCAGCCCTTCGACCAGGACACGCCGTGGAGCTCGTCGAAGCCGCCTTCCAGCAGCACCGACCTCTCCCGCTCCATGTCCGGCGCGCCGTCGGGCAGGCCGAGCGACAGCCGGTGCCGGTCGTACTCCCCAGCCGTGGCATCCGCCGGCAGCGGCGCCGCCGACAGCACGCGCCAGCCCGCCTCCGACAGGCGCGGGTCCGGCGCGGCGATGGTGCCGGGTGGCGGCAGCGCGCCGCCCCACAGCGCATGCACCGCGAAGTCGCCCGACGCGTCGCGCAGCGCCACCTTCGCGCGCAGCCGGAAGCGGCCCAGCGCCTTCGCCAGTTCCGCCGCGCCGTCGCGCGCGCAGTCCAGCAGCAGGCGACCGTCCTCGGCCAGGACGAAGAAGTCCGCCAGCCACTTCCCCTGCGGGGTCAGCAGCGCGGACCAGACGGCCACGCCCGGCGCGGCCTTGGTGACGTCGTTCGAGACGAGGCCCTGGAGGAAGGCGACGCGGTCCTCGCCCGTCACCTCCACCACGCCCCGTCCCGGCAGGAGGGCTGTCGGCATCCCCGGCAGGTGGGAGGGCGGGCGGGTCGTTGCAACCTTCGCCCGCGCGGGGTGGGGCGGCGCGGCGGGGCGTGCTATGCGCCCCGGGCCCATGAGGATCCTTTTCGTCACCGCCACCCGCATCGGCGATGCCGTGCTCTCCACCGCGCTGCTCGGCCACCTGCTGGCGCGGCATCCGGGGGCGCGCGTCACGGTGGCCTGCGGCCCCGCCGCGGCGGGCGTCTTCGCGCGGATGCCGGGACTCGAGAGGCTGATCGTGGTGGCGAAGCGCCGCTGGTCGCTCCACTGGCTCGATCTCTGGCGGCAGGTGGCCTTCACGCGCTGGGACCTGGTGGTGGACCTGCGCGCCTCCGCCCTGGCCTGGACGGTGCCGGCGCGGCGGCGTGCCGTGGGCCGGGGCGGGCGGCGGGCAGGGCACCGGCTGACGCATATCGGCGCGGTGCTCGGCCTGTCCCCGCCGCCGCTGCCGGTCGCCTGGACCGCGCCGGAGGACGAGGCCCGCGCCGCCGCGCTGCTGCCGGGCGGCCCCTGGCTGGTGCTGGGGCCGACCGCCAACTGGGCGGAGAAGGTCTGGCCGGCGGACCGTTTCGTCGCGGCCGCGCGGGCGCTGACCGCGCCGGGCGGCGCGCTGGCGGGCGCGCGCATCGCCGTGCTCGGCGGGCCTGGCGGGGCGGAGCGCGCTTCGGCCGCGCCGGTGCTGGCGGCGCTGCCGGGCGCGGTGGACCTGGTCGGCACGCTGGACCTGCCGGTGGTCGCGGCGGTGCTGCGCCGCGCCGCGCTCTATCTCGGCAACGATTCCGGGCTGATGCACCTGGCCGCTGCGGCGGGCGCGCCGGTGGTCGGGCTGTTCGGGCAGTCCGACCCGCGCGAATACGGGCCCTGCGGCCCGCGGGCCGTCGCCGTGCAGGCGGATGGCGAGCCCTTCCGCACCACCATGGCGGCGCTGCCCGTGGACCGCGCGGTGGCGGCGGCCGAGGCGCTGCTGCGGCGGGAGGCGGCGGCGTGAGGGTGGCGCATGTGATGGCCGGCGCCCCCCAGGGCGGGGCGGAGGCCTTCTTCGAGAGGCTGGTCCTCGCCCAGCACCGCCAGGGGCTCGACGTGCTGGCGGTGATCCGGCGCGACGTGGGGCGCGCGGCGCGGCTCTCGGCCGGCGGCGTGGCGCCGGTGGAACTGCCCTTCGGCGGGCCCTTCGACTTCCTGACGGGCCGGCGCCTGCGCGCGACGCTGGAGGCGTTCCGGCCGCAGGTGGTGGTCGCCTGGATGAACCGCGCGGCGCGGTACTGCCGCGCCGCCACCCCCTCCTCGCGCCCCTGGACGCTGGTGGGGCGGCTCGGCGGACAGTACGACCTCGGCTACTACCGCGGCTGCGACCTGCTGGTGGCGAACACGCGGGGCCTCTGCGACTGGATCGCCGCGCAGGGCTGGCCGCGGCAGCGGCTGAAGCACCTGCCGAACTTCGCCGCCGACCTGGCCGGCGCCGCGCCCGCCGCGCTGGCCGGGCCACGCCGCATCCTGGCGATGGGGCGGCTGCACCCCAACAAGGACTTCCCCACCCTGCTGCGCGCCATGGCGCGGCTGCCGGGGGACGCGCACCTGTCCCTGGCCGGGGAAGGGCCGGAGCGCGCGGCGCTGGAGGCGCTGGCGCGCGAACTCGGCCTCGGCGGGCGGGTCGACTTCCTCGGCTGGCGGCAGGATGTCGGCGCGCTGCTGGCGGGGGCGGAGATGCTCGTCGTCCCCTCCCGGATAGAGCCGCTGGGCAATGTCGTGCTGGAGGGATTCTCCGCATCCCGCCCCGTCGTCGCCACCGCCGCCGACGGCCCGCGCGAGGTGATCGAGGACGGCCGCACCGGGCTGCTGGTGCCGATCGGCGACGATGCCGCGCTGGCGGCCGCCGTCGCGGCGCTGCTGGACGATCCCGCCCGCGCGCAGGCGCTGGCCGCCGCAGGCCGCGCGGAGTTCGAGGCGCACCACGCCGAGGCGCCGGTGCTGGCGAAGTGGCGCCTGTTCCTGGACGCGGCGGCGAGGATCGACGCCTGATGTGCGGCATCGCCGGCCTCGCGCTGCGCCACGGCATGACGCCCGATGCGGGTGTGCTGCGGGCGATGCTGCGCGCGCTCGACCATCGCGGGCCGGATGGCAGCGGGCTGCATGTGGCGGACAACGTGGGGCTGGCGCACAACCGCCTGGCCATCATCGACCTCGCGACCGGCGACCAGCCGCTGGTCTCCGGCCCCGCCGCGCTGGTCGCGAATGGCGAGGTCTACAACTACCTGGAGCTGCGCGCGGCCCATGCGCTCGGCTGCGCGACGGGCAGCGACTGCGAGCCGCCGCTGCATCTCTACCGCCGCGACGGCGTGCCGGCCTATGCGGCGGAGATGCGCGGGATGTACGCGGTGGCGCTGCACGACCGCGCGGCGCGGCGGGTGGTGCTGACGCGCGATCCCTTCGGGATCAAGCCGCTCTACCTCGCCCAGGTCGCGGGCGGCATCGCCTTCGCGTCGGAACCGCAGGCGATCCTCGCCGCCGGGCTGGTGCCGCCGCGGGTGCGGCGGGAGGCGCGGGACGAATTGCTGCAGATGCAGTTCACCACCGGCGCCGAGACCATCTTCGACGGCATCGCCCGCCTGCTGCCGGGCGAGACGGTGGTGATCGCCGACGGCGCCATCGTGGAACGCCACCGCCGCCCCGCCCTGCCCGAGGGCGGGCCCGAGCACATCACCGAGGAGGAGGCGCTCGCCCGGCTCGACGCCGCCTTCGAGGAGAGCGTGCGCCTGCACCAGCGCGCCGACGTGCCCTATGGCCTGTTCCTGTCGGGCGGCATCGATTCCGGCGCGGTGCTGGCGATGATGCGGCGGCTGAACGCGGCGCCGGTGCGCTGCTTCACCGCCACCTTCGACGCCCCCGGCGCGGCCGACGAACGCGCCGCCGCCGAGGCCGCCGCGAAGGCCGCGGGCGCCGTCCACGCCACGGTGGCGGTGACGGAAGCCGAGGTCTGGCGCCACCTGCCGCGCATCGTCGCGGCGATGGACGACCCGGCGGCGGACTACGCCATCATCCCCTCCTGGTTCCTCGCGCGGCGCGCACGGGAGGAGGTGAAGGTCGTGCTGTCCGGCGAGGGCGGGGACGAGATCTTCGGCGGCTACGGTCGCTACCGCAGCGCGATGCGCCCCTGGTGGCTGGGCGGCAAGCAGCCGCGCGCGACGGGCAGCTTCGACCATGTGCCGGGCGTGCTGCGGGAAGCGCCGCGGCTGTGGCGCGACGGCATCGCGGCGGCGGAAGCGGCGTCCGCCACGCCGGGGCGGACGCGGCTGATGGCGGCGCAGGCGGCGGATGTGGCGGACTGGCTGCCGAACGACCTGCTGGCGAAGCTCGACCGCTGTCTGATGGCACATGCGGTGGAAGGGCGCACGCCCTTCCTCGACGCCGGGGTGGCCGCGGCGGGGTTCCGCCTGCCGGACCAGCTGAAGGTGCGCCGGCGCACCGGCAAGTGGCTGCTTCGGCAATGGCTGGCGCGCCACGCCCCGGCGTCCCGCCCCTTCGCGCCGAAGCAGGGCTTCACCGTGCCGGTCGGCGCCTGGATCGCGGGCGTGGGGGAACGGCTCGGCCCGCTGGTGGCGGCGCAGCCCGGCGTGGCGGAAGCGGCGCATCCCGACCGCGTGGTGGCGCTGTTCCGGTCGGCGGGCGGCGACAAGCACCGCGGCTTCGCCGCTTGGCACCTGCTGTTCTACGCGCTGTGGCACCGCGCCCATGTCGAGCGGCGCGGCACGGCGGGCGACCTGTGGGAGGTGCTGGGGGGCTGACCCGGCAACGCCGCCGCCGCCCGGCCGTTGCTGGCGCATGGAAGCCGGACATTTCGTCGCCCTGCTGCTGGCCGGCATCGGGCCGCTGCTGGCGCTGGCCCGGATCGCGAAGCTGCCCGCGACGCTGGTGCTGGCCGGGGCGGGCGTCGCGGTCGGGCTGCTGCCCGGGCCGCCCCTGGTGCGGCTCGACCCCGGGATCGCGATCGCGCTGTTCCTGCCGCCGATCATCTATGCCGGCAATGTCCGCATCACCCCGCTGCTGCTGCGCCGCACGCTGCTGCCCGGCGGCCTGGTCGGCGTGCTCGTGGCACTCGCCGTCATCGGCGCCACGGCGCTGGTCGCGCGCTGGATGCTGCCGGACCTCGGCGGCCCGCAGGCGGTGCTGCTGGGCGTGGTCGCCGCGCTGTTCGACACCCGCATCTTCCACGAGGCCGAGGGCCGCCCGCATGTGCCCCGCGCCGTCGCCGACGCGCTGAAGGCGCGCGAGATCGCGGCGCGGGTCGTCGCCCTCACCGTCTTCTCCCTGGCGCTGGAGGCGCTGTCGGAACGGGCGCCGCCGGGACTGGGGGAAGCCGCGCTCGACATCGCCTGGAGCCTGGCGGGCGGCGCCGCGGCGGGCATCGCCATCGGCCGCGCCGTGCTGTGGCTGCGGGACCGCGCCGGGCCGGCGCCGATCGAGATCGCCGTCTCGCTCGCCGCGCCCTATCTCGCGGCGCTCGCCGCCGAATGGCTGGCGCTGTCCCTCGCCGTGTCGGTGATCGCCGCGGCGCTCACCGTCTCCGCCGCGCGGGTGGACCCGGAGACGGGGGAGGCGCGGTCCTCGGCCGAGACGCGCATCGCGGCGGCCGCCTTCTGGGAGGAGGCGAGCCTGCTCGCCTCCGCCGTGCTGTTCTTCTTCGCCGGCCTCGCCCTGCCCGAGGCGCTGGCGGGCCTCGGCTTCTGGCCGCTGGCGCGGGTGGCGGGGGCGGCGGCCGCGATCCTGGCGCTGGTGCTGCTGGTGCAGTGGCTCGGCTCGCTCGCCGCGGCGCATCTGCCGCCGCTCTCGGCCGCGCTGGAGGAGGCGGATGCGGCGACGCGCGGCGGGGCGGCGGGGGTGATGGCCTGGGCCTCCACCCTGTCGGTCATCGGCCTGATCGCGGCGCTGTCCATCCCCGCCACCCTGCCGGATGGCGAGCCGACGCCGGGGCGCGACCTGGTGCTGGTGCTGGCGGCGCTGGTGATCCTCGGCTCCGTGCTGGTGCAGGGGCTGACGCTGCGCGCCGTGGTGCGCCGCGCCGGCCTGTCCGCGCCGGCCGAGGCGAAGGCGGAGGAGGAGAAGGCGCGCGGCGCCGCCGCCGCCGCGCGGGACCGCGCCCCCGACGCCCCGGAGGAGGCCGGGCGCCGCGCCCTGCTGCGGCTGCACGAACGCGACGAGATCGGCGACGAATCGCTCCGCAAGGCCCTGCGCGAGAGCGACCTGCGGGAGAGGGCGGCCGAAGGCGGCGGCACCGGCGCCGGCCCGCCGCAGCCCTGACGGCCCGCCCGGCGGCATCCGGCCTCTGGTCTCCTGCGCCGAATCGTAGGACACCCATCGCGCCCGTCAGACAGGAACCCGCCGCCCATGACCGCCACCTTCGACCTCGTGCTCCGCGGCGGCAGCCTCGTCCTTCCCTGGGGCGTGGAGGCGGCGGATGTCGGCGTGCGCGGCGGGCGCATCGCGGCCATCGGGGACCTGCGCGCCGCCGCCGCGGCCGAGGCGATCGACTGCGCCGGCCTGCATGTGCTGCCCGGGCTGATCGACAGCCATGTCCACCTGCGCGAGCCCGGCGATGCGGCCGTCGAGACGATCGCCACCGGCACCAGGGCCGCGATCCTCGGCGGCGTGACGGCGGTGTTCGACATGCCGAACACCTCGCCTTCCATCACCGACCGCGCGCGGCTGGACTGGAAGCGCGACCACCTGGCGGGCCGCGCCTGGTGCGACATGGGGCTCTATGTCGGCGCGACCAAGGCGAACATCGCATCCCTGGCCGAGCTGGAGGCGCAGCCCAATGTCTGCGCCATCAAGGTCTTCGCCGGCTCCTCCACCGGCGACCTGATGGTGGAGGACGACGAGAACCTGGAACGCGTGATGCGCGCGGGCCGCCGCCGCGTCTGCTACCACTCCGAGGACGAGTACCGCCTGCAGGCGCGCAAGCCGCTCTACAGCTCCGGCATGCCGCACCGGATGCATGCCGAATGGCGCGACGTGGAATGCGCCTTCCTCGGCACGCGGCGGCTGATGGCGCTGGCGCGCCGCACGGGGCGGCCGGCGCATATCCTGCACGTCTCCACCGCCGAGGAGCTGGACTACCTGAAGGACTTCCGCGACCTCGCCACGGTGGAGGTGCTGCTGAACCACCTGACCCAGACCGACGAGGCCTATGACCGGCTGGGCGGCTATGCCGTGATGAACCCGCCGATCCGCGACGAGCGGCACCTGAAGGCGGCCTGGGCGGCGGTGGCGGACGGCACGGTGGACACGGTGGGCAGCGACCACGCGCCGCATTCCCGCGCCGCCAAGGAACGCCCCTGGCCGGATTGCGGCGCGGGGCTGACCGGGGTGCAGACCATCGTGCCGCTGATGCTGGACCATGTCAGCGCCGGGCGGCTGTCGCTTTCGCGCCTGGCGGACCTGATGTGCGCCGGTCCCGCCCGCGTCTACGGCGTGGTGGGCAAGGGGCGGCTCGCCGCCGGCTACGACGCCGACTTCACGGTGGTGGACATGAAGCGCCAGCGGGTGATCGAGGAGAGCTGGATCGCCTCCCCCTGCGGCTGGACGCCCTTCGCGGGGCATCGCTGCACCGGCTGGCCCGCCATGACGGTCATCCGCGGCCGCGTGGCGATGCGGGAGGACGAGGTGCTGGGCACGCCCGCCGGCGCGCCCGTGCGCTTCGCCGCCTGACGGCGCCTTCCCTCCGTTGAGGGGGGCATGCGCGGCTGGTAATTGGGGCGCACGAGGATCGGTCGGCCGACCGGCGTGGAGGGTGGGCATGGCGCAGACGGGCGACGGGACGGGCGACTGGGCATCGCGCCTCAAGGTCTCGCTGACGGGCGGCGCGGCGGAGCCCGCCCGGCCGCCGGCGCCTGGCGCGACGGCGCCCGCCCCCGCGCCGGCCGAAGGGGGGCTGCTGTCCTTCCTCAACGCCCCGCCCGCCGAAGGCCCCGCCGCGCCAAGCCTGCTCGACGCGCTGAACGCGCCGGCGGCGAGCGGCCTGCTCGCCGTGCTCGCCGCGCCGCCGCCGGCCCCGGCCCCGGCCCCGGCCGCGCCGCTGCCGCCCGCCCCCCTGTTCGAGGCGATCCGCCCGCCGCCCGCCGCCCCGC